>CAZJWY010000061.1:0-25391 GCA_964549545.1 uncultured Planctomycetaceae bacterium
CGTTGATGAAAGTGAGTGTGGAATTATTTGCACTGTTGGCAATGCTGCTGTTTCGACCATGGCATTCGGCCGTGGAGCGGCCGAATGTTGTCGTCGCGCCAAATCAATCCGTCGCGCGACTAGCGATTGCAACGGGGCCGGTCGAGATGAAGCCGGTCGATCAATTAGATTTTTTAGCATGCCCGCAGGATGCCGCGATTTCGCAGGACTCGGTGATCCGCACGGGACCGGTGGCGCGGTGTGAAATCGCGCTCGGCGGCGGCAACACGGTCCGCCTGGATTGCGATACCGAAATTACTTTACGCCGATCGAAGGTGGTTGAGATGAATCGAGGGCGGCTCGCATCGACGGCTTCGCCAGATAAATCGGGGATCGAAATCCAGTCGGGAGGCGGCAAGATTGTGGCGCAGCCGGCAGCACAACTGTCGGTGACCTGCGAGCCGCAAGGGGCGCGAGTGGTTGTTGTCGATGGCACGGCGAATGTGACGACGGGGGAAAAGTCGCTCGAAGTAGCTTCTGGAAAACAGGTACGAATCGTCGAGGGGAAAGTTGAGGGCGAGCCAGAGTGGTGCGATGCGTCGCTCGAAACGGCCTGGGTGAATAGCGTGCTGGCGCTGCGCAATTCGGATCATCCCGAGTTGGCGGAGCGGGTGAATCGACTGCTGGCGGACATGGGGGCCGCGAAGCTTTCACTCCTGTATGAAGACGAATTGCGGCGGTTGGGCGACGACGGCGTGCCGCCGCTCTTGGCCTATCTGGCGTCGACACGAGACAAGCCCGATAAACGACAACGGAGCACAGCGGCGACCATTGTTGCCGATGTGGCCCAACCGCGCTGGATACCCGACCTGATTGGGCTCTTGGTTGATCCCAGCGCGAACGTGCGAACTGAGGCCGCGCGCGGGCTTATGCGGCTGACAGGTCGCGATCAGGGCCTCAAATCGGATCAGTGGCGAACGGACTCCTGGAGTTCGTGCGAGGGCACGTACGACAAGTGGGTGCGGTGGTGGAACGAAAACCGTGACCGGTATCCTGCTGCGCGGCGCGAAATTCCCGCGACCAAGCCACAGGCGTTTTAGAGCAAATTACGAAATTGCGTACTCGCAGGGTGTCTGGGGCAACGTCCTCCGTTGCCTGGAGATAATGAGAGCTGGTCACGTAGAGCGGAGAATGTTTGGAATGAGCGAATCCAAAAACCACTCATTTTGCAGCGTTTTCCTGTATGGCGTGGCCGGTGGATTGGCCTGATGCCTGCCAGGTTAGGCCTTGCCAGGAGGGCCCCAAATCCGGCAAAATGATGGATTCCAGATATTTGCTAGTGCGCCGCTCGACTCGCGGCGACTACTTGGAGTTAGTGTCGTAGGTCAGGCTGTGCCTGACAGCCATGGTTCTTGTCAGGCACAGCCTGACCTACTGAGGAGCATATTTGTGGCAGTTTGCATTCGCATGAAGAAGATGGGGCGGGCGCACCAGGCGTTTTTCCGGATCTGTGCTTTCGATCGACGTTCGCCGCGCGGGGGTCGCCCGCTGGAAGAGTTGGGTACCTACGATCCGCGCGTGCCGGAGACCGATGCCCGCGCGATCTTGAAGAAGGATCGCGTCGACTACTGGTTGAGCGTCGGCGCGCAGCCGTCGGAGAAGGTCGCCGTGTTGATCAAGAAGTACGGCACCAACGGCACGCACGAGACAGAGCAGAAGGCGGCTCTCGAGAAGGTCGCCGCGCCGAAGAGTGTTCCTGATCCAGGCGCTCCGGCCAGCTTACCAAAGGTGAAGAAGACCAAAGAAGAAATTGCTGCCGAGGCTGCAGCGGCCGCCGCTGCCGAAGCGCCGGCCGAGGCGCCAGCCGCAGAGGCCGAAGCTGTTGCGGAGGGAGCGTAGTATTGCAAAATGCAAATTGCAAAATGAAGGACGGCTTTCAGCAATTTCCAATTTGTAATTTGTAATTTGTAATTTCGACTTACATGCGCATCGACGTTCTGACCCTGTTCCCCGAGATCTTCTCGGGCTATGTGGGTCAGAGCGTGTTGAAGCGAGCGATCATCGCCGGTCTTGTTGGCGTTCACGTTCACAACATTCGTGACTGGGCGCAGGGCAAGCATCGGCAGGTCGACGATCGGCCATTCGGCGGCGGGCCCGGCATGGTGTTGCGGCCGGAGCCGGTGGTCGAGAGTGTCGAGGCGGTACAAGCGGCAGATCGTGAGCCGGGGCATTTGATCCTGCTCACGCCGCAAGGACGCCGGCTCGACCAGCAAATGGTAGAAGAACTGGCCGAGAAAAAGCGGCTGGTGATGGTTTGCGGAAGGTACGAGGGATTCGATCACCGCGTGATCGACCTTTTGCAGCCAGACGAGATTTCGATTGGCGACTACATACTAGGCGGCGGTGAAGTCGCCGCGATGGTCGTGATCGATGCAGTGGCTCGGCTGATTCCTGGCGTATTGGGCGACGAAGAGAGCAATAAACAAGATTCCTTCTCAGGCGAGCGGCCACTGTTGGAATTTCCGCAGTACACGCGGCCACGAGAATATAGAGGACTAAAGGTGCCAGACGTGTTGATGACCGGAAATCATCCGGACATCGCCCGCTGGCGAGAACAACAACAACTCGACCGCACGCGAGAGCGACGGGCCGACTTGCTGGGAGATGACGAGCTCGAACGGCGGTCGGATGTGTAAGAAACTTACCACAGAGACACAGAGAACACGGAGAAAACAAGACATAGAGAACACTAATCATTACTAATAAAGCTTATGAAGAGCCTGAGCCTTTTTCTCTTTTATTAGCGAAGATTAGTGTTCTCCAGCTCCCTTTGTATTTTCTTCTCCGTGTTCTCTGTGTCTCCGTGGGTTAGTCAAATCAATCTTCAAAATAAGAATCAAGGATAAGAAGCATGAGCCAACAAATACTCGAAATGGTCGAAAAGGCTAGCCTCAAGCCGGAGGTGGCGGACTTCGCGATTGGCGATACCGTCAACGTACACACGAAGATTTTGGAAGGCGACAAAGAGCGCATTCAGATCTTTACCGGTGTCGTGATTGCCCGAGCCGGCTCGGGCAGCCGCGAGACGTTTACAGTACGGCGGATCGTGGCGAACGAAGGCGTGGAGCGCAAGTTTCCACTTCACTCGCCAAAGATCGAGAAGATCGAAGTGGTCCGCAGCGGCGAAACCCGCCGGGCCAAGCTGTACTACCTGCGCGAGCGTACCGGTAAGTCGACGCGTCTCAAGGAACGCCGCCGCGAGATGGCCGAGTGAACTGGCCCGCGCACATTCGCGGCTGGTTGGCCGAGCGATTTCTCAAAAAGTCGCTCGGCGATCGAGGCGAAGACGCGGCCGCCAGATTCCTCAAGCGCCAAGGCTACCACATCCTCGCGCGCCACTTCGATTCGCCGCTGGGCGAGTTGGACATCGTGGCAGTCGATGGCCGCACGGTCGTGTTCGTCGAAGTGAAAACCCGCAGGTCGGATGATGCAGGCCGGGCCAGCGATGCGATCGACTCACGAAAAGAGCAGCGCATGACCCAGGCAGCGCTGGGGTATTTGAAGTCCAACCGCCTCCTGGAATATTCGGCCCGGTTCGATGTAGTGGCGATCACGTGGCCAGAGAATATGCGAAAGCCGACGATCGAGCATTTCAAGAATGCGTTTTCAGCAGTGGGAGTAGGGCAGTTTTTTAGTTGAACGTTGGCAAGGTAGCACGGACTTCAGTCCGTCCAAAAGCATCAGGCGAACCGAGAAATGAAACTCGCGCACGGACTGAAGTCCATGCCACGAGTGGCGTGAATGTTTCTATTCGTTCGATTTCATAACACGAGCCGCGACGATCGCATGTCCTGAATCGCCAAGGTCGAGGTTGATCGTCACGGTGGGCGCATCGCCGACTTTTATTGTTTGCTCTTGGCGTTCATGGGGCGCCAAACGGATTTCAAGCATCGACGCAGTTGCTCCTTCGATCGCTAGTTTGCCGTGAGCAAGCCGGTCGCCAAAGTTGTAAGCGACGAGCTTGAGTTCGGCTGACTTATCCAACTGAAATGCCGACTGCTTGAAATCCGTTTTGCCGACGAGTTGTAGAACGACGGGGCAGGCTTTGCCTTCAAGCCACTTGGGTTGGGCTGGTGAGGAGGTGATGGCGAGTTGCTTGGAGCCACCGCGTGGCAGTAGCAGGAAGATGGGGGCTCGTGTTAGCTCGAAGCTTTTGGCCAAAGGCAGTTTCCTACCGAGATAGTCGTACGCTTCGTCGACGCGAGGGATTTCAAAACTTGTCGGTTTTGTTTCGCTCCAGGCGACGAGAGTCTCGCGTTCAGTGCCGTCGACGATGGTTCGAAATACAAAGCCTTTCAGTTTTTCGTCGCCCAGGTCGACCTGGCCGATAGGGATGGCAGCGTTGAGCAGTCGGCCGACGGCGGCGAAGGCGACATAGGCAGGGCGCGGCGTGAGATCGGTGTGAACGAGGCCATATTGCAGGTTGCGTTCGACGTAGTGGCCGAGCATGAAGTAGAACGCCTTCACGGAGCCTTCGTAGAGGGCGTGCGAGAAAACTTTCGATACCCGGTAGCCTTGGACGCGGAGGTCCTCCTCGGACGGCTCGTGTGTTTTTTCGTCGGCCCAGAAGATGGTGAGGTTGAACTCGGTTGTCCACATCGGTCGACCGCCGCTAATGGCACGGTGCCGGCTGTAGGCGCGTGGGTATGCGGGCAGGCCGATGTAGTGATGCAAATCGTAACGATCGAAGTAGGGGTAGACTTGGTTGAGGCCGAATTCGTCGAGCGTTTCGGGGCGATCGATCGCGAAGACGGCCAGGTTGACGGGCTTCTCGGGATCGCCGGCTTTCAAACCCAAGTAAGCGGCTTTCTGGAACGAAGCGATTTCACTGCCGGTGTGGCCGCCAAAGATTTCGAGGTCGGGTTCGTTCCATGGCTCGATGGCGTCGGCCAGATCGTGCCAGCGTTTGGCGAGACCGCGGTAGAAGTTGTAGACATCACGCAGGTCTTCGGGGAAGTGGCGAGTGTCCTTAACCGCCCAAGGTGGTGAGGCGTGATTGACTTGCAGGATTTTCAGTCCTGCTTCGTGCTGAATTTTCATCGCTTGCTCGTAGCGCGTGTCGCCGGCCCAGACGCCGCGCGCAGACTCGAGTTCGGGCCAACTGGCGCGATCGCGAACCCATTTAACGCCAGCCAGTTTGCAGATTTCGCAGGCGTCGCGAATTTGCTGTGGATCGGCATAGAACCAGGAGGCGGCTACGTCGATGGCGATCGGCGTGTCGTCGGACGTTTTCGTTTTCGCGAGAACGGCGGCGGTGATCATGCCGGGGCCGTCCTGTTCGCGGACTTCGAAGTAGCCGATGGGAAGTTGGCCGAGCTTGGCAGTGCCACTTTCGGCCGTGCCGTGGCCGACTTCTTTTCGATCGATGTCGATGGTTCGCCAGCCCTTCCACGTTTTGGGTAGGGTCACTTGAACGTCGTCGCCAGCGACGAAGACGTTGCCAGGACGATCGGCCGCCTGCGTGAATGGGGCAAGGAGTAAGCAAATAAGTAGCGAGTATTTCATAGGAGTAATTCTGTCTGGGGGAAAAGTGACGATCAAGCGAAGAAAATCGGCAGCCGTTTTCGCGTTAAATCGGCGGTGATTCCGCGAGTCGGCGAGCCCTGCTCAGAAAGAGCCCTCGGTATTATAATGAGGGTCGATCGAGGCGGTACGGGCGTGGCGATGGACGGATTTCACCTACCAGGAAGGTCATCAACACATGGCTAAACACATCTTCGTAACAGGCGGCGTCGTAAGTTCCCTGGGCAAAGGGCTGACGAGCGCGTCGATCGGCATGTTGCTGGAGAAGCGCGGCCTGTCGGTGCGGATGCAGAAGCTCGATCCGTATATCAATGTCGACCCGGGCACGATGAGCCCGTACCAGCATGGCGAAGTCTATGTGTTGGATGACGGCAGCGAGACCGACCTCGACCTGGGCCACTACGAGCGGTTCACGCATGGCCCGCTGTCGCGAGACTCGAACTATACGACCGGCCAGATTTACCTGTCGGTGATCAATAAGGAGCGGCGCGGCGAGTTTTTGGGCAAGACCGTGCAGGTGATTCCGCACATCACGAACGAGATTAAGAGCGTCATCGCGAAGCTGGGTGAGCCCCACGACGAGAAGGTCGATGTTGTGATCACCGAAATCGGTGGCACGGTTGGCGACATCGAAAGTCTGCCGTTTCTGGAAGCGATTCGGCAATTCGCGCTCGACGTCGGCAAGGAGAATTGCCTCTACATTCACCTGACGCTGGTGCCGTACTTGAAGGCGGCCAAAGAACTGAAAACGAAGCCGACGCAACACTCGGTCGGCCAGTTGCGCCAGATCGGTATTCAGCCGGACGTGCTGATTTGCCGCACCGAGCATTCGCTGGCACGAGAAGATCGCGAGAAGATCGCGCTCTTCTGCAACATTTCGATCGACGCGGTGATCGAGGAGAAGGACAAAGACTTCTCGATCTACGAGGTGCCGCTGAGTCTTGTGGACAACAAGCTGGATAAACTCATTTGCGATCGACTCGGCCTTAAGACAGCAGAGCCCGATCTTGCCGACTGGCGCGAGCTGTTGCAGAAGCTGCGTAACCCAGAGCGGGAGATCAGCATTGCGGTCGTGGGCAAGTATGCTGAGCACCACGATGCGTACAAGTCGATTTACGAATCGCTGGACCATGCGGGAATCGCACATAACGCGCAGATTCGCATCGGTCGGATTCGTAGCGAAGAGATCGAAGCGGAAGGTGTCGAGCGGTTGTTGAGCGGCTACGACGGGATCGTCGTGCCGGGCGGTTTCGGTGAGCGCGGCATCGAGGGCAAGGTGGCAGCAATTCGATATGCCCGCACGAAAGGCATTCCATTCTTCGGTTTGTGCCTGGGAATGCAGTGTGCGGTGATCGAGTATGGCCGCAATGTTTGCAATTTGGAGGGTGCGCATTCGACGGAGTTTGACAAGAATTCGCCTCATCCCGTGATCTGCCTGCTCGATGCCCAGAAGACGATTACCGACAAAGGGGGCACGATGCGGCTTGGCACGCAACCAGCGAAGCTGGAGCCGGGCAGCCTGGCAGCCAAGTGCTACGGCGCAACCGAAATCTCGGAGCGGCATCGGCATCGTTACGAGTTCAACAATCGGTATCGCGATCAATTCATTGCGAACGGCCTGCGATTCTCTGGTACCAGCCCGGATGAGACGCTGGTCGAAGTCGTCGAGTTGCCGGGGCATCCGTGGTTCCTGGCGGTGCAGTACCATCCGGAGTTCAAGTCGAAGCCAACGGCGCCGCAGCCGTTGTTTGCCGGGTTCGTGGGCGCCGCGGTCGAGCACAACAAGGCCCGCGGCGAGCGCACAGCGACGAAGAAGCCGGCGACATCTCAAAAAGTTACAGACAATGTAACCGAGATCTCAGCGAGGTAGGCAATGTCGATAGCTCCCGTTTCATCTGAAGTAGAAGCGGTCAAGCGCGACGCTTATAGCAGCGAGAATAAATCGCCGGCCGAGCGAACGGCGATATTCCTCGACTTGATGGAACTGGTGGAGGCTATTCAAGGGCACCTGTCGCCCGAGGAACGAACCGAGCGCGTGCTTGTTGCGGACAAGCTTGATCCGCGCCCCGATCCGTGGTGGAAAAACTTTCGTAAAGAAGCTTTGGTCGAATACGAATACCAAACCTCCTCCAGCCGTTCCGATGGGGAAATCAAGTAACCAGCCATGGCAGAAGAAAAGAAAATCATCATCGACGAAGATTGGAAGTCGCAGGTTGAGGCCGAAAGGGCCGCGGCTGAGAAGGCGAAGTCGGCTGATAAAGGCTCACCTGCTGCGGAGAATCAGGAGTCGGCCGACATGACCGATCCGCCGATGCCGTCGGCTTCGTTTGAGTTGTTGCTTTCGACGCTTACGACCGAGGCGCTCGTGGCGTTGGGACAGGTGCCCCATCCGGCGACGGGCAAGGTGCAGGTGCAGCGCAATCAGGCCAAGTTTCTGATCGATACGATCGACGTTCTACGCCAGAAGACCGCTGGCAACTTGACTCCGTCGGAGGAGGAGGTGCTTGAAAGCCTGCTGCATCAGTTGCGGATGGTCTTTGTTCAGACGGCGAACTTGCCGGTGGCTTAACCGCGGTTGCTGGTGCCAGAATAGTCTCACGCAGAGGCGCAGAGGGAAATAGCTTTGGAACTGAGCTGCGCTGATCTTGACTCATGAAAGAGTCGGTGAGTGAGAATTAGCGGAGATCAGCGTCTCTTCTGGTTCTCCGCGCCCTCTGCGCCTCTGCGAGAGCTTATCAAAGAAATAAGAAAATAGATCAAGTAGCCACGAAAAGCACCAAAAGTCACCAAAAGCTTTTCGTGTATTTTTGTGTTTCTTGTGGCCGTTGCATCGAAAAGGGGTAGCGGCGTTGCCCTAAAGAGAGTGCTTAAGGGTGTGAAAATTGCGCAGATAAAAAACCACACCCAGTGGGTGATGCCGCTGGCAGCCGATGCCAGCGCGCCGCTAATAGGACACTTGCACTTCCTCCGCTTGACTAGAGCGGGAATTTGCGGCGTGCGTCGCCTCGCTGGGTGTGGTTGAATCGCTCGATACGGGCAGGCGGCTAAGCCTGTCGAAGCAGTGCAGCGAAAAGCACGTCGTATTGTGTGCCGTGTGGCGGGGGTGGACAAGGAACTTTCCGCTTAACGCTACGATTTTTCTCATGTTGACGTACTAGCACTGCTAGCATCGATTGCCCTCACGAACTCGCGCGCAAACGACGATCTAAAGTGGTGAACTTATCGCTTTTCTTATATACATCGCCGCTCGGAATAGTCCGCAGAGCGGATCGTTGCGCCGAGCTGTTTTCGTCGCGATGTTTGCTTCAGCGATTTGCCCGATAACGCGTCTGAAAGTGCCTTCTTTCGCCAAACCGTCGATCCACAGTGCGCACACTTTTTGAGAACGATGATCGCGTAGTAATCACCGGAATCGGGCTGGTCACGGCGATCGGTGGCTCTCGGGAATCGGTGTGGCAAGCGATTCAGCGGGGCGAGTGTGGCGTGCGACGACTAGCCAATGTGCCAGCGATACCGGATGGTTTGATGCTGGGCGCAAGCGTCGCTATCGAAGGCGATTTCCCAGGCCAACTAAAGAATATTCCGCTTTGCCGGCAGACGGCCGCCGAGGCGCTGGCCGATGCGCGCGTTTTTCTTGGCAGCGTCGATCGCGATCGATTTGGCTGCTCGATCGGCGCGCACATGGGCGACGCCGACTATGTGGTCGAGAAGAACGGGTTGCAGGAAAAACTGATATCGCCTGGCAAAGAGCCCTGGTGGCAACAGTTGTTGCCGAACACGGCCTGCTCGATGGTGGCCAATGACTATGATTTGCGCGGTCCCCGGCTGAGCAACTCGACGGCTTGCGCCAGCGGCACGATCGCGATCTTGAAGGCGGTTCGCTCGATTCGCGATGGTCAATGCGACATCGCGCTCGCGGGCAGCTCCGAGGCGATTCATCCGCTATTCGCGGCCGGGTTTTACAACATGGGGGTGTTGGCCGATCATGCCGATCCGGCGCAGGCCTGCAGGCCATTCGATGTGAACCGAACCGGCTTCGTGATGGGTGAAGGGGCCGGGATGTTTATACTCGAGCGGCTCTCGCATGCTCAGTCGCGCGGTGTGCCGATTTATGCCGAAGTGCTGGGTGGCCGAATCTTGAGTGATGCTCGACACGTCACCAGCCTTGATGCCAATAGCGATGCGCTCCAGGAACTGATTCGTGCCACGTTGCGGTCGTCGAACCTGGTGCCGCACGATGTGACGTATGTCAATGCGCATGGCACGGGCACGAAGCAGAACGATCTTTTGGAGAGTCGCGGCATTCGCACGGCGTTTGGCCGGGCGGCAGATTCGGTGTGTGTGAGCGCCAACAAAGCGATGCTGGGGCATTTGGTGAATGCGTCGGGTAGTGTTGAGCTGGCGATCACGGCGCTCGCGCTACGTGACGGTTTTGCACCGCCCACGTTGAATTTGACCGATCCTGACCCTGAATGCGATTTGGATTACATTCCACTCCTTGGGCGCGAGCAGCCGCTCGAGCACGCGCTCAAACTCTCGATTGCTTTTGGTGGTCACTTGGCGGCGGTTGCGCTGCGACGCTGGTCGGGCCGCGAAGCGCGGCAAAGCTGCACGCTCTACCGCAAGGCGGCGTAATTATAGTTTAGCGTCGGCGTCCACGCCGAATCTCCACCAACACGCGCCAAATGAGCATGAAGAAAGTAATCTGCTCTCGACAGACTGAAGCCTATCCTACGTTCGCGCTTTTGCTGTCTTTGAAGTGCGGCGTTTAGTTTCTACTTCACAGAGCGGCTTGATCTTGCTGGGATCGCCTACAACCTCGGCCAGCGTGGAGTTACGGAACGCGCTCTCGACTTGTGCAAGCGCGGTATCCAATCGGCGATGGAGCGGGCAGAGCCTGGTTCCGTGCGTGGATAATCCGAGCGGGCAGGTTTTGATCCGCTGAATGGGATCGGTCGCGTTGACGATATCGAGGATCGTCAATTTTTCCGGCGGGTGGGCGAGCGCGACGCCGCCGCTCGCGCCGCGCTGGCTCGCGACGATGTCGGCCTTCACCAGTGCTTGGAGCACTTTAACGAGATAGGCGGGCGGCACCTGCGTAATGGCGGCCAGGTCGGCGGTCGTGCTGGTCTTCGGCGCAATCGCGGCCAATTGCACGACAGCACGCAAAGCGTATTCAACCGTTTGCGACAACATCGTGGAAACTTTCTAAATAGGACATTGACATCCGGATTATAGCCGCCTACAGTGCTCTAAACAGGATATTTATATCCGATTTAGAGGCGGCTGAACAGCACTGGCGTTTTTTTTTTGGCGAAGGAGTTCAGGTGATGAAGAAGATTGACGAATCGCGGTTGGAGAGTGACCTGGCCTATCGATTTGGATATTTGGCCGAATTCATGGAGTTTTCCGCAGAAGATATTGCTGCGATTCACGGGGCTGCAGGCATACTCGCGCCCTGTGTTCCGGCCCTGGTGGATGCGGTTTATGTAAAGCTATTCCACTACGATGCGACGAAGCGCCATTTCGTGCCGCCGCAGCATGGGTACGAGGGTAGGTTGGCGACGGATGTGGAGTCGCTGTCTTTATCGGACGATGTGATCGAATTCCGCAAGCAGCACTTGGCGCGGTACCTGGCGGCGCTGGTTACGAAGCCTTATGACGATAAGATGGTGCAATATCTGGACACGGTCGGCGCCATGCACACTCCCGTTGCGGGCAGCGCCAAGCTCAACGTGCCGCTGGTGCAGATGAACGCGCTGTTGGGATTCGTGGCCGACGCGATCAATGCGACCATTTTTGATCTGGCGCTCGATCAGGAAACCGAGCGACGGACGGTGCGGGCATTCAATAAGCTGCTCTGGCTGCAGAACGATCTCATTAACCGCCACTACGCGGCAATGGCCCAGGCCGAAGAGACGGCGGCGTCGGCGGCTTAGAGAGCGGTGAAGGTGGATAATCGGGAAGTCATTTAGCCCTGGGCGACTCGCCCGGGGCTAAATGTGTATTGATGGAACTTGGCTTCAGGATGATGGGTGGCGGACGAGGCTACGTGCCTTTGCCCGAGGTGGCGCCACTGCTGTTTTTTCGCGCTTCGGCAATTACCTGGTCGATGCGGCGGGTGTTGGCCCAGTCGTCTTTGTAGTTGACGGGCACGAACTTTTCCTGACCCGCCGGGCCAAACTGCTTTTCCAGTCCTGTGCCTTTCCAATCAAGCTGCAACAACGTGTCGCGAATGCCGTCGCGGAGCTCGGGAGCCAGGTTGTAGGCATAACCGATCGTGGCAGGCGGGAATCGTTCCGATTTGTAAATGGAAACGACAGCGGTTGGATCGACTTCCTTGTTTTCGACCATGCGGGCGAGGATGTCGCTGGCGATCGCCACGACTTCGAGATCCTTATTTGCGACGTGCTTGATCGAGTCTTCGTGTCCTAGGGAGAATCCCCACTGGTAGTCGCGTTCGGGGAGCAAGTTGTATTTTTCCTTCAACAGCACCAGCGGCGCCTTGCAACCGGAGTTTGAGTCGGGGCGCGTGAAAGTTATCTTGTGGTCTTTCACCTGGGCCGGGTCTTTAATCGCGCTCCCTGCCGGTACGAGCAGCTCCATCGTGTAGCCGAATGACCCATCTGCCTTGCCCAGCGTGCAAAGCGGAACGAATCCTTGATGCTCGACGGCGCTTGGGACCAACCCGGTGTTCAGGCCGACGAGGTGCAGTTTTCCTTTGGCCAAGTCGGCCATTTGGTCTTCAACTTTTGTGTAGTGGGCGATTTTCACTTTCTTGCCGGTCTTGGCTTCGATCGCGGCGGCCAGTTCTTTCCAGCGGTCATCGGGAATCGCATCTTCCTCGGTCGCGACATAGGAGAAGACCAACTCGTCTGGATTAATGAGCTTGGCCGGATCGGTCGGCGGGTCGGCCACGAGATCGTGGTCTTCGTCCACGAACTCCAATCCGCCTTTGGTTGGCAGCGGCTCGGCGACAAACATTTTGCCAATCACATTAGGCACCAACTCGTTGCGAGCTTTTAGCTCCAATGTCCGTGTCCACCAGTAGGCAAGCAGTCCTGCCAGCGCCACGGGAAGCACGATCGCGATGATGCGTGCCACGGAATGTTCTGGTCGCGGCGCGCCATTAGTCGATTGACCTGGCTTTACTTCGTCATTCATCGGAGGTTCTCCAGCTAGCGAATGCATAAGAGTAGATGTAGATACAGACGGCGTCGCCTCTCTGCCGTCTAACAAGATAACACTCGCCGCACCCAAATAAAACACAGCGGTAAGGTGTAGCTGAATTCTGGCGAATTCAGCTAGGGCTTTGATCAGGTTTCGAGCGATTGGGCAGCGGAGAGGGTGTTGCGTAGGAGCATGGCAATCGTCAGCGGCCCGACGCCGCCCGGCACGGGCGTTATCGCCCCGGCGACTTCCGCCACCGCCGCATAATCGACATCGCCAACCACGCCCTCGTCCGTCCGGTTGATGCCCACGTCGACCACTGTCGCCCCTGGTTTGACCATCTCGGGCGTGACGAACTTCGGCCTGCCGATCGCCGCGATGAGAATGTCAGCGCGACGTGCTATTTCAACCAGATTGCGAGACTGGCTGTGGCAAACGGTTACCGTTGCATCGCCGCCTGCCCCGCGCTGCGACAGCATGATCGACAACGGTCGCCCGACGATCTCGCTACGGCCCAGGATAACCACCTCGCGGCCAGCGATTTCCACGCCGTTTCGTACGAGTAATTGCTGCACGCCCTGGGGCGTGCAAGGCAAGAAGCGTGGCCGCCCCTGCACCAATCGGCCGACGTTTTCCGGGTGGAAGGCGTCGACATCTTTGGCCGGATTCACCGCGAGCAGCACTCGGTTTTTGTCGATTTGCGGCGGCAGCGGCAGTTGCACGAGAATCCCATGCACCTCGCCGTCTTTATTCAGCCTGGCGATGAGCCGCAGCAAATCGTCCGAAGTGGTGTCGGCCCCCAGGCGATGCAGTTGGCTTTCAATTCCGACAGCTTCGCACGCCTTACGTTTGTTTCGCACGTAGACTTCGCTGGCCGGATCGTCTCCCACGAGCACTGCGGCAAGGCAAGGCACGGCGCCGTTGTTTTGAATGAACTCGATCACTTCCTCGGTCAATTCCGAGCGGATCTGCTGCGCCAGCTGTTTGCCATCGAGAATTTTGGCGGGCATCGAGTGAATCGAGTGTTGGAGGTCGGAAGCGAAGCTAGTTGAAACGGAGCAGCCGGGACCGAGATTCTATCCCTTTTCACCACCAGATGTCATCTGCCAACCAAGATGAAACACCCTCCACTCAGCTCAACGAGCGTAATCCCCAGGCTAGAACTCCCATCAACAGACACCCGTAAATACCGGCGATCCAGTCGTCTGCCATGACGCCCAGCCCATCTGGCAGCCGCTCCAACTGCCGTGCCGGCGGCGGTTTGGTGATGTCGAACAGTCGATGGGCCGCAAATCCCGCCAAGGCTACCTTCCAGTTCGTCAGCGGAAATAGCAGAAAAACCAGCGGCACCGTGACGATTTCGTCCCAGATGATGGCCTGATTGTCTTTTTTTCCGCCGAGCGCGTTGCCCGCTGCCGTGGCCAGCGGAATCCCGATCAGGTTCATGGCAACGATCGCGCCAATTTGCCAGCCAGTCCCCGGTAATTGCCCGATCGCCCAGGCTAAGGGCAAGCCCCAAACGGCGGATCCGAATGTGCCTGGCGCCGGAACCATTCGCCCCAATCCGAGCCCTGTAGCCAGCCAGGTTGCCAAGCGTCCCCACACTCCGATCGAACTTTTTGTGCCTGAATTGGTCATTCTTATGTTGGCAGGGTGTCAGGTTCCTAATCTATGCGGAATGGGACCGGCAGAGCGCCGTTGGCTTTGGGGTCCAATTCCAGGTATCATTCGATGATGTATCGTAGTAGCCTGGGCAATGTTTAGCGATTTGGTAGAGATCAATGTCGGACGCATCCGAGAATGGACAAGCTGAAAAACTCAGCGCAGTAGAAGGCATCAAGACCGCGAGCAACTATCTGGCTGGCAACATCGTCGCCGAGCTTCACGACGAAAACGAGTTTGTCAGCAAAGATAGCATGAACCTGCTGAAGCACCATGGCACCTACCAGCAGGACGACCGCCAGCGCCGAGCCGAAGCTCGTAGCGACGGCGCCGGCGGCAAAGCCAAGTTCTACAACTTCATGGTTCGTACGGCCATCCCCGGCGGCCGCATTACCAGCGATCAGCTTCTGGCCGAACTCGATCTGTGCGACGAAATCGGCAACACCACGCTCCGCATTACAACCCGACAGGGCTTGCAGCTTCACGGCGTTCTCAAAAAGAACCTTAAGAAGGCCATCCGCCGGATCAACGAGATTCAGCTTTCCACGCTCGCGGCCTGCGGCGACGTAAAACGCAACGTCATGTGTACGCCCTGCCCTTACAACGGGAGCCCCGTACACGAGCAGATGTACGAGTTGGCCGGCGAATTGGTCCGGCAGCTCAACCCGCGCACACGGGCGTATCACCAGATTTGGCTCACCGACGACGAGACGGGCGAAAATGTCGACATCGGCCAGATCGGTGTTTTTGCGTCTCAGCCAGCCGGCCCTGTTACTCCTGGTGACGATCCCGTCGAGCCGATCTACGGCAAGGCGTATCTCCCGCGTAAGTTCAAGTTCGCCATTGGCCTGCCGGGCGACAACAGCGTCGACGTTTACGCCAACGATGTCGGCCTGCTAGCTATCTGCGAGAACGACAATGTCGTCGGCTATAACGTGTTGGTCGGCGGCAGCTTCGGCGTTACGCCGAGCGTGAAGAAGACGTTCCCGGCCGTCGCTCTGCCGATGTGCTATATCGAGGCAGAGCGCGTGGTCGATCTTTGTATCGCGATCGTGAAAGTCCAGCGCGACTTTGGCAATCGTGCCGACCGCAAGATCGCTCGCATGAAGTACTTGATCAACGATTGGGGCCTCGATCGCTTCAAGAGCAAGGTCGAAGAATACTTCGGCGACTCGCTGGCGCCGCTCAAGCCTGTTCCTGTTCATGGCTTCGACGACGGCATGGGGTGGCACGAACAAGGCGACGGCCTCTTGTTCTACGGCCTCAATGTTGACAATGGCCGGATCAAAGACACGCCGGAAATGCAGCTTAAAACCGCGCTACGCGAGGCCTGCAGAACCTTTCGCGTGCCGTTGCGACTGACGCCTCATCAAAGCATTATCTTCTGCGACATCCGTCCGGAAGACCGCGGGCGACTGGAAGAGATTTTCCGTCGCCACAATGTGCCGTTGACCGAAGATTACACGACCGTCCGCCGTTGGGCGATGGCCTGCCCTGCCCTGCCTACTTGTGGCCTGGCAGTCACCGAGAGCGAACGCGTTCTGCCCGGCATCATCGATCAGCTTGAAGAAGAGCTGGAAAAGTTAGAGCTTCAAGACGAAGTCTTCACCACGCGCATGACCGGTTGCCCGAACGGCTGTGCCCGCCCCTACAACTCCGACATTGGCCTCGTGGGCAAGACGAAAGACAAGTACACGATCTTCCTCGGCGGCCGCGTGTTCGGCGATCGATTGAACTTCATTTACAAAGACCTGGTGCCGACGGCCGAAGTTGTGCCCACGCTCGTGCCGGTCTTTCAGAACTTCAAAGAGAACCGCCAAAACGGCGAGTCCTTCGGCGACTTCTGTTACCGCGTGGGCAAAGATGCATTGCTGGCCCAGTGCGCAGAGGCCAGTGTATGACGCGTCGGCTACCCGGCTGGAAGTCGGATATAGAAGCAATTCGCCAGATTCTGCTTTCGGATTGGAATCCAATTGGATTCGATGTGCCAGACGACGAGTACGACGAGTACATCCCTCAGCTCTATCAGATGATTCGCAACCAAGCGAGCGTTGATCAGCTCTCGCACCATCTTTCTCAGGTCGAATCAGACCGAATTGGATTGACGGCAATTCAAGAACGAAACCATCGTGTCGCTGAGTTGCTTTTAAAGCTTGCTCTTAGCGATGTTGACAACGAGTAATCTCTGGCAGTGATGCGCTATTTGGTGCCAGGCACAGCCTGACCTACCTTACTGTGTCTCGAATGGCAAATAGACGATTCGGTCTTGCCACTCGTATCGCTCGCTACACTCCGCGATCAGTTGCAAGTCTTCGATGCACCGACCGATGGAAACACGACGAAGCACGATAAAGATTCCCGGAATGTGCAAACCCGCGTCGAGCCGCTCGGCAACTTGATCGGGCATCGTCCGCCGGTCGTGTGTAAGCACGATACGATTATTATTCGACGCCCATTCCAACAGCTTCTCATCGCTAGCACCAAGAAGCCCTACGTCCTACGCCCGTACAAGTTCTAAATCGGGCTTTTGGCGAATCAAACCGCGCACAATGCGCCGATCAAAGTCTTCGTCCGCCACGAAGAGAAGCATCTTACCGAGCCTCAGGTTTACGACGCGCTAGCAAACGCGCGCGGATGCCTGTCGGATCAAATCGCTTTTCAATCTCGATGCGTGTTTCTTTTGCCTGGCGCTCCGCCTCGACCATGTAGGCGTCAACTTCTTCGCGGTTGTGCAGATAGTAATTGATGACCGCGTAGATATCCTCAAGCCTCAGAACATCAAAGCTAAGCGCGATCTCTTCGGGAGTCATGCCGGTTAGAAATGATTCGATCACGCGTTCCAGTGGTATGCGGGTGTTCGCTATCCGGACGACTCCCCCTTCGGTGTCTCGCAGCGGCGGTGAAATAGCTCGCATCGATAGTGACATGGCGTTGCTTCCTGTTTCGTATTGTTATTATAGCACGGAGCAACGCACAGGAATTCCATAAACCATCTGCGATTGCCTAGTAAGCCGTTTACCGCTTCTGTGTGTCGTCCGGCTTCTTGCCGATCAGCGTTTCCGCCGACACTCTGCCGGTATATATCGTCTCGATGCGCGCGTCCTGGCGGAGCTTCGTCAAATACTTGACCGCTTCTTTCGAGTAGCGCTCGTCTTTGAGGCGATCGCGAATGTTTGACTGAACATCGGTAAATGGCTTGCGGCCAGCCTCTTTCCGCTCCAGCACGCGAATGATATGAAACGCCGGGCCGCTATCGAGGATCGGGCTCATTTGCCCGACTTGCAGCGTGAAGAGGGCCTCGTCGATTGCTTTGCTTTGCAGCGCGCCTTTGGTGGTCCAATCGTGCAGGCCGCCGTCCTTGGCGGTGAATCCGTCCGACTTCGCTTTTGCAGTTTCGGTAAAGGCGGCGCCGCGCACCGGTTTCTGCATCCCACTTTCCCAAACTTCGTTGCCCATGTGGGCAATCGCTTCGTACGCCGCCTCGGCATCCTTGAACCGGTTCTTGCGAACCATCAACTCTTCCCAGCGAGCCTGGCTGGGATAGTCATAGTCCGTCAAATGGGAGCGGTAGTACTCGATCATTTCGTCGGGGCTGACTTCGTCGTTCACCTTCACCTTCGAGCGTATCCACTCGCTGGCGATGACCCGCTCATTGAATACCCGGCGGACGTCCGCCAGCGACGATCCCAAACGCGCCAGCTCTTTCTCCAAGTCGGCCTGGTTATCCACCTTCAGCCGCTTCATGAGCGCGGGCAGCTCGTGCTCTTCGAAGGGCTGTCGCAGGTTCTCTTCGATCTTCGGCAGGTTTTCCTTGGGCACGTAGTGCAGGTACTGGCCATATAGCAGCTTACGATCGACCATCGCCGCCACTTCTTTTTGCATCAATTCGTGACGCACGCCTTTAAGCTGATCCTCGGGCACTTGCCGATCGGGCCCGGCGTTCTTCTGGTATGCCTCGAGCATTTGGTTGACGCTCCACAGCACTTCGCAGGCGAGCACGACCTGACCATCCACGTTAGCGATGACCTGGCATCCTTCGAGATTAGCGTTATCGGCCGGAGAGACCACTGGGCTGGCAGGCGTTGTGGCGCTTTGCGTCGTAATGTCTGGCGGCGGCGCAGCATCCAGGAAGTCCTCGGCGCGCAACGGCGTGCCGATCAGGCCAGCCATGCTTAGCGCAATCAAAATCAAGAATTGTTGCACAACGCGCACGATGCAAACGCTCCACGGAGGGCGAGCCGTGAGAGGCTGCCGATGGATTCTATAAAAAACCGCGGGATTCTAGGCCTTGTAGTCGATCGGCCGCAAGAGAGATTTAACGTCCTCAAAGATCGCCGCCGCGTCACCAGACGGGCTAGCCAACGGCAGGTAAGCACTACTAGCATCAGCCACGCGTAATCGGTTTCCCGATCGTTTCACCACGCGGTTGATCTTATCGCGTGATGTATAGTGGAGGACCGCGAACCGGTCTTCGAGGCGAATCTCCTGCACCCCCCAACCGTGCGCCCAGATTCGCAGCCGTGCTAGCTCCAACAGATGCCCCACCACCGGCGGTGGTGCCCCGAAGCGATCGGCCAGCTCGCTGGCAAAATCGTCAACGGCCACGTCGGACGTCAGTCGGGCCAATCGGCGATAGAGGTCGATCTTCGACCGCATATCGGGCACGTACCCGCGTGGCAAATAGCCTTCGCCCGGCAAGTCGATATTCACGTCGACCGACTCGCGCGGCGCCATTTTCTTGAGCTGCCGAACGGCCCGCTCCAGGAGCGCGCAATACATCTCGTAGCCGACCATCGCGATGTGGCCGCTCTGCTGCGTGCCCAGAATGTTGCCGGCGCCGCGCAGCTCCAAGTCGCGCATCGCGAGTGCGAAGCCGGCTCCCATCTGGCTGAACTCCTCGATTGCGCGCAGCCGCCGCGCCGCCTCGGGCGACAAGTGCCGCTTCTCATCCACCAGCAAGTAGCAGTAGGCCCGATGCTTATAGCGGCCGACGCGACCACGGAGCTGATGCAGATCGGCCAAGCCATAGCGGTCGGCATCGTCGATGAACATCGTGTTCGCGTTGGGAATGTCGAGACCGCTTTCGACGATCGTCGTCGACAGCAAGATGTCGGTCTCGCCGCGCACGAACTTGATCATCACATCTTCCAGTTGATGCTCCGCCATTTGCCCATGCCCGACGTCGATCCGTGCCTCGGGCACGATCCGTTGGAGTCGTGCGGCCACGGCGTGAATATCGTTGATTCGATTGTGAACGAAGTACACCTGCCCGCCGCGATTCAACTCGCGCAGGATCGCGTGCTTGATCAGCTCGTCACTAAAGCGCGTGACGCGTGTTTCGACGGCAAGCCGATCCGACGGAGGCGTCTCTAAATTCGAGATCGCTCTTACGCCCAAGAGCGAAAGGTGCAGCGTGCGCGGAATCGGCGTCGCGGTCATCGTGAGCACATCGACCGTCGACCGCAGTGCCTTGAGCCGTTCTTTCACTTCGACGCCGAACCGTTGTTCCTCGTCGATGATCAGCAGCCCAAGGTTTGCAAATTGCACATCTGGCGATGCCATTCGATGGGTACCGATGAGTACGTCCAGCTTCCCAGCCGCCGCCCGCTCGATGATTTCGCGCTGTTCCTTGGCGGTGCAAAAGCGAGAAAGCGCATCGATCTGAAAGGGAAACTCGGCCATCCGGGCCGCGAACGTTCGCCGATGTTGCTCGGCCAGCACCGTTGTCGGCACGAGCACGGCTACCTGGTAACCAGCATCGATCGCTTTGAACGCCGCTCGAATCGCCACTTCTGTCTTTCCAAAACCAACGTCACCACACAGCAGCCGATCCATTGCCCTCGGCGTCTGCATGTCGCGCTTGATGTCTTGGATCGATGTCAATTGATCCGGAGTTTCGTTGTATGGAAACGCGGCGTCGAACTCGCGTTGCCATTCGGTATCGGCAGGAAAGCCGATGCCGGGTCGCGAGTCGCGGGCCGCTTGCAGCTCGATCATCTCGGCAGCAAGATCGGTGACCGCCCGCTGAGCGGCCTCCTTCTGTTTCACCCAGGCCTTGCCGCCGATACTGGCGAGTGTGACGCGAGCGCCTTTGCCGCCGACGTACTTTTGGACCAACTCAATCCGCGCGGCTGGCACGTAGATTTTCGTGCCACCGCTATACTCCAACTCCAGGTGCTCTTCAGAGCGCCCCTCTTTTTCGAGTAATCGTAATCCGCGATACCGCCCGATACCGTGGGCAACATGCACCACAAGATCGCCCTCGCGCAGTTCGAGAAAACTATCGATCGCCCGCGCTTGCCGTCGCCGAGTCGTCCGCGCCAAATCCTGCCGTTGAAACAACTCCGCCGCGCTAACCAACACCACCTGCTGCGGCACGATCCGGAAGCCCGCCTCCAAGTGCCCCACGACGAACTGAATCCCACACATAGCCCGGCCGTCTCGGCCGGATTCCCGTGTTGATTGCTTTGAATTGCGATGCCCTTCCTTATCATTGCCACTGTCTCCACCGACCCGAAACGGGTCGGCTAAATAGTCGGCTGGCCCACCCTTCGCCAGCGCTCCCCTCTCTCCTTTCTCAATACTTCTCTCTCCCTGCTCCCCGCTCCCTGCTCCCTGCTTGAACAGCTCGCTTAGCCTCTCGACCTCTGCCTCTGTTTCGCAAACAACAAACACTTCCTGCCCTACGCTCACCTTCGCCAACTCGTCGCGCACTTTTGCGATCTCGCCGCTGAATCGCTCGACCGATTCGAACTCCAGGTGAGCGGTCGTCTCCATCGACCCGCTGGGCACACCCGCCGCCGTGACCGATGGGAACTTGTAGATTTCCTCCATCGTCGGCCGGACCGCATGAAACGCCTGCGGCTTATCCATCCGATCGAGGTAAAACTTGCCCTCCTCTTGCAGTTCATTGGGCTCGATCAACATGAACCACGTTGAGGGTGGCAGATACGCCGTGAAGTGTGCCCGATCCGATGCGGCCGGCTCCAAGAGCGTGATCGTCGTCGATTCGAGTGTCATGAGGCTGCGCTGCGTTGCCACATCGAACCGCCGAATTGATTCGACCTCATCGCCAAACAACTCGATACGCACCGGGTCCTCGGCATCCGGCGCGAAGATATCGAGAATGCCGCCCCGCAACGAAAACTCACCCGGCAGCTCCACCGCCGTCGTCGCGTGCCCGCCGCGCTGGACAAGCCACCGCGTCAGTTCTTGTTCATCTATTCGCCCACCAACGCGAATCTCGCGAGTCGCCGCCAGGAGTGCATCGCGCGACGGCACCGGCTGAAGTAACGACTGAATACTAGTGACGAGAATTGAACGACCTTCGGGTGGCTGGGGGCGAGCCGAAGGCGAACCCCCAGCGCGCGTTACTGGGGGCTCACTACGTTCGACCACAGCCACCCCTATTTGCTCCTCGTCCGGTACCACTGCTGGCTTGTCCAGTAGTGCCTCCCTCGCGTTGCCCTTGCTCGCTGCCCCTCGCTTCTCTCCCCGCTCCCCGCTCCCCGCTCCCAGCTCTTTCAGCACCCTCAACCGCTCACCATAAATCTCGTCATAGACAACCCGCTCGCCTGCTTCTGTTTCCCAAGCCGGAAACGTGCTCACAGGTAAATCGGTGAAGAGCGCCAAATCGCGCGCGATCGCATCGATCTCCGCCTGATGCGGCGCGACAACAACAAGCGGCCCCGGACAAGCTCGCGCAAGCGCCGCAGCCACCAGCGCGCGCGAAGACCCCCAGGCTCCGCCGAGCGTCCCGCCATGCCCCGCAACGAGGCTGGCGACCACCTCGGCAAAGCCGGTGTGCGCATCCAGATTGTCGGCCAACTCCTTCAGACGGCGCTCGGCCCGCTGCTGGTCTTCAGCCGCAAGCCGATTCGCAGCCCGAGGCTCGCGAGAGCCCGAAGTCGCCGCGGCGGCCGGTTTCATGTACCGGGAATTATAGGGTGATTTCTCGCAATCGAGAAGATTTGAACGGTACGTCACAGCCGCCACTTTATCGCACGCTGCAATTCTGCGCTATCGGTTGCGAATAGCCATCCGGTAGAATTATCATGCGACCGTCGGCTGACCTCGTTATTCCGTCACGGAGGAATTCCCATGGTTTCCCGCCTCAAGAATAAGCACCAAAAAAGTAAGGCCAAAGCTGTCAAGAAAAAGGCAAAGCCGAAAACCAAGCCGCGCAAGACGGCCCGAGCGAAGAAAGCCGCGCCGGGGGTAAAGCAGTGTGGCCTGTGCGGCGCTACCGAGAACCTCACGAAGACTGAATGCTGCGGCCAGTGGATCTGCGACGACGAAGACAGCTACCGGCTGTTTTCCTTTGCGCGGAACAGTTGCGCACGCAACCATCGCCGTCTTACGTTATGTTGTCACCATTTTTGCGAAGAGCATCCAGGCAATTGGAAGGATTGCGAAAAGTGTCGCAAAGACTTTGAACACGAGTTAGAGATGTACGTCTATTACGGCACGAACGAGTACAATTTCGAAGTTCTGGAAAACCCGCCGAAGTATAAGCCGACAAAATGCGATCAATGTCGCGCCGTGATTCCTTTGGCCGACGGCGGATATTCGTACTCGGGCAAAGATGGCTATTTGTGCTTTAAATGTTCGGCCGCCAAGTTCCCCGATATTGATTAATAACGGATGAGCAGTCCTCTCCTACAGCTATCGCAGCTGATTGTCGACACTCGGCAGAAATCGCCGAGGCGGCCGGTTTCATAAGCTGCGGAAATTGCAGGACACCATTCCCCGGCATGGTAGATTAACATTCAATTATGCGCGAATGGCTAACCATCGAATTGCTGCTCGGCACCCTTCTCGTCACGGCCTTCACCTGCGTCGGCCTGCTTGCACTTTGGGCGGCAACTTCTAAGCGACATTGGTTTCTACGAACATCTTTGTGGCTTGCTGCGATTTCCGCCGTGCTGCTGGTTCCCGCTTACGAAATATTTGTCGCTTTCTTCGTCCAATCGCTCTTTGTAATTCTTGGCGTGCGATTCTACTGTTGGTGGTCTGGCAATTGGCTACCACCCGATCGACCATTGGGAGAGCTGCCTGGCGACAACGGTACCGAGAACTTAGTCCGCTATTCTCTCGCCACGTTTCTTCTCACGATTCCCTTGGTCGCGATTGGCACCGCTGTCGCAATGAGGCTGCCCAGGCTTAACGCTCAGGCCTGGACAACTGTGGTGATGGATGGCATCGCCGCTGGTTCCGCGACAGTTGTCGCCGCCGCGGTTTTCGCAATGGGACGGTGGCGAACTCCGGCACGCATTGCTTCTGTACTGCTTTGCATCAGCATGAGTGTCGTCACGGCTTTTTTCGACGAGGCGATCCCGTCAATTACCGATTCACTTGGTAGCTGGCCCCCAGAAACACCGAGTGCCGCTGCAATGCTCGGAATTGCCGGCTCAGACTCGCTACGCGTTGCTTGGTTTTTTATTCCTATCATCGTGGCGATGGTCACCGCGCTACTCATACTCGCATGGCGAACTGGGTTTTCTGAGCCAACTCCTGAGACCGTTGTCACCGGCGACCAGAACCTTAACAAAACGGGTAAACGCGCAGCCCGCGTTGCTTTCGTCGCTATGAGTTTGTCAGCGTGCTTTTTTCCTCTGTTCGTGCTTTTCAAACTGCTCACGCCTGATCCCATCCCTCTTTCACAAGTGCCGCAACCGAACGCATACGACGAGATCATCGATGCTGGAAAGCTGCTAGGACCGAACGGATTCGACGGGAATCTAGATGTCGAAACGGCAACGATCCAGCAATTGTTGGCCGAAGTTCAGGCTTGCCCAGATGCTTATGCAAAGATTACTCAAGCAGTTAATGAGCAAAGCGCTGTCCCTCTCACCTACACAGAAAGTGACATTAAAACCGATGAAATGATCTCCTTTCGCCGGCTGGCCCGTGCGTTGTACGGCAAAGGAAGACTCGCGGAGTTGCAAAAGCGTATGCCCGACGCGGCAGAATGTTATCGCCAGGCGATTCAGCTTGGCTATGCAATTCGCCGCAATGGCCTGCTCATCGATGCATTGGTCGGTATCGCATGCTCAGGATTCGGTACCGGCAATCTATATCATTTGAGAAATCAACTCTCTAATGACGAACTCGGCCGATCGATCGCGCTCCTGGCCAAACTCGATGCTACCGACGAGCCATACAACGACCTCTGGTACCGAGAACACATTTGGGGCCAACGGGCCAATGGGTGGCATGGTCACTTGCAGCAACTATTGGCCGAAATCGTTGACTACCGAGGCATGTTTTTCCCCTTCTTCCTTTCGGGACCCAAGGAACACCCGTTTGCCTACCGGACCTTCCAAGCCACGATCCGGCTTTTGATTTGCGAACTTGCAGTTGCGCAGTTCCACCAAACAGAGAACAGATGGCCAACCTCTTTAAATGAGCTCGTCCCGAAATACCTGGCGCGAGTTCCGCTCGACCCGTTCGCAAGTGAGCAGGACCAATTGAAATACAAAACGAACGCTATTGGCTACCTCCTATATAGCGTCGGACGCAACGGTGTCGACGATGACGGCGTCTCACCAGTTCAAGATGAGAATGCCAACGACGTAGCAGAGACTGGCGACTTGAGGCTCGACACACATTTCAAGCGTGACACAAGTAGTGGCGTACAAAGTGTCGGGAATGCTTCGCTTCCTTCTGGCAATACCAATGAATCAAAAGAGAGTTCACCGGCCGAGGAGGTCACGAAATGAGAAAGAATTCTTGCCTGCCATTCTGACAGACAATTTCGCCGTTCCCGCAAGGCACACCATCGATTCCCGCCACTCTGGCAGTGACCCTCTTTTTGTCCCTTCCTTAAGATTCGCCGCAACTTTCTGCCATGTCGTAACTTAAGTCGCCAAGCCACTTTGGCGCGCGGGTTGCTTAACCGGCCCCTTGCCAACTGGCTGATTCTGCGCCCAAATGGGTGATTCGTCCGTTGTTCTTGGTCCGTGGCCCGTTGCTGACGGCAGTTGTTCGCATACAAC
>CAZJWY010000062.1:0-17800 GCA_964549545.1 uncultured Planctomycetaceae bacterium
CATGGGAAGGCAATTTTGTTTGCAAGTCGGGATGTTGTAATCTCGCAGGCGTTCGCGGAATACTCGCTTCGCGAAGCGCTACAGACTCCATGGCCCATGCTTGGCGATATATCTCCCGCGGGAACCGAGGTGGAAATAGGCCGACCGGTTCTCACGATGTTTGCCAGCGGGGCGAGCGTGGCAGAAGTCGAGCAGCGGTTGAGGGAACGCGTCGTCGAGGTGGAGAGTAGGTTGTATACTCGCTAATTGCTCGACCACTCATGATAGGCAATCTCTGGAGAAATCATGCGGCTTGGTGTGATCAGCGATACGCATGGGCATGTGGAGCTTGCGCGGCCGGCGGTGCGGATGCTCGAAAGCCTGGAAGTTGATCAGGTGCTACACTGCGGCGATATTGGCTCGATGGCGGTGGTTGAGTTATTTGCCCAGTGGCCGACTCATTTTGTGTTTGGCAACTGTGACGAGCGCATGGCCACGTTTGCGGAGGAAATCAAAGCCGCTGGGCAGACATGCCACGGGCTGTTCGGCGAGTTGGAGTTCGACGGTGTGAGAGTCGCCCTGCTGCATAGCCACGAGCGTTATCGATTTCGTGAAGCGATCAGCAGTGGCCGCTATGGGCTTGTGTGTTATGGCCACACGCATGTCGCGGCGATTGATCGACGTGGAGAAACGGTCGTGCTGAATCCAGGCGCGATTTATCGCGCAAACCCGCATAGCATCGCGGTGGTGGATTTACCGACTATGGAAGCCGCAATTGTCGAGCTATAAAGCCGCGACCGGTGGTCGCGGATTGTGCGTTGCCGAAATAAATGCCCTCGCCATCGCGGCGCTGTTTCCGCGACCACCGGTCGCGGCTTTCTATCCCGCCATGCGATCGATGCGGTTCATCGGCAAGATGAGGTCGGCTTCTTGCGGCTCGCAGCAAAACTGCATCAGGTAGGCGTCTTCCGGCGAGTCGTCGTAGAACTCATGGAGCACGCTGGTGGCCTTGAAGCCGTTAGAACGGAAGAAAACCTGGGCGGCCAAGTTCGTTTCGCGGACTTCGAGCGAAATCCGGGTGCGGCGTTGGCTGGAGAGCTTGCCGATCAGTTTCTCCATCATCTGCTTGCCGATGCCACGACGGCGAACGTCGGAAGCGACGGCGAAGTTGAGGATATGAAGCCGTGTTTTGTGCAGTTCGTAGATCATGAAGCCGACGACGCGCTCGGCGTGTTCGGCGACCATGCCGATGCAGTTGCGTTGCCGCAGGCAGCGGATGAATTCCTCTTCGAACCAGGGGAACTCGAAGGCGCCCCGCTCGATCTCCAGCACTTCGGCCATGTCACGCCGAATCATCCAACGGATGTGTACACGCAGTTGTGCCTGGTGGTCGATCGTCATAGGGCCTCCTTCCATGTCGGCCGTCAGTTTTTGCATCGGAATTTTTCCCGCGGTGTTTAGTCAACTCAGTGATGCGGGAAAGCAAAATATCAGATGCTTGGGTACGTGCCAAGGCGAAAGAATTGACGTGCTAGCAAGGGAGAAAATTGCCGGTTTCCCGGACGCGTGGCGCTCCGACTATGGGTGCGGATGGGAACCGACCGAAACGGTCGGGCTATATAGCCGACCCGTTTCGGGTCGGAGGATCACGGCCGCTCGGTGACTTCGCCACCATCACGGGTGAGATTTTCACGGAGCGTTTTTTCGTCCACACTCACAGGAATGACGGAGACAGAACCGTCGCAATAGGCGGCGATAAATCGGTCGCGATCGGTGCGCTCGAGACCGCGCTTGGGGTGAGCCATGTCGACCTCCCAGTCTTCGGGCTTTGTCCAAGGAACGGCGCGATCGGCTGGGGCCTCGACGATGAGAATCGTCTTCGAAGTGCCGTCGGTAATATCGCGATACTTCACTCCCTCTGTCGTATCGAAAACCGTTTTCGCGCCGACGGGTGCGACGACCGTGGTTTTTCCTTCGCGGGCCAGCGCTGGATAGGCCTGATCGCCGTACTCACTCGGCATCTTCTTGAGCAGCCCGAGATTATGCGGACTGTCCCACGGCTCATCCAGGTGAAATTGGCGATAGAGACTCTGCTGGTCGAGATAGGGCAAGATTCGCACCCGCCAGCTTAGCAGTGGTTTTCCGTCTTTATCGCGAATCGCGGGGCCGGGCAGTCGCTTCCTTGCGGACTCGTGGTTGAGCAATGCGAGCGCGACTGCTTTGAAGTTGTGAATCCGCGTTCGCTGTCGACTGGACTCCATTGCAGCGTCTGTGGCCTTGCTAAACATGGCGCTGAGCTTTTCGAGCTGGGCACGGTCGGTTGTCAAAGCAATCTCGACTCGCTTTTCTGCAACGTTCGCCGGGAAGAGGCCGATCAGCAGCTCGGCGAAGCCCTTCATTTGCGCGATCTGCTTTTCGTTTTCACCGAAGTCGGCAACGACGGCGGGCAGGTTCTCCCAGAGTTTGGCGAAGGTCTTGGCTGCTTCGGTGTCGCTCGCTTCGAGTGCCATGCGAGGTTTGAAATCGGGTGGTGTGTTGATGGCCAATTCCAAGGAAAGCCAGCGATCTATCAATTCGCCAGTCAATGGAACGGCAGAATCAGGGCGCGTCGGCCACAATTCACGGACGACGCGGCGGAAATCGGGGCCGGGGCAAAAGACGACCGAGGCGGCCGCGCCGCCCGCGATTAGTCGATCGAGCGGCTCGGTCAGGTTCGCGCGATCGGTTGGCTTCGCCGATTCGTAGCGGGCCACGACCGCCTCGAAACCGACGAGCAGCGTCGTCGTACCATGTGGCCGAATGGCGAGCTTTGGCATGGCGGCATTAGCCGTGATCTGTTTAGCGATTCCTTCCAATACCGAGGTCAGGGCGGCGCGATCTTGCTCGCTTTTCACTGTCAGAACGATCAACGGACCGCCGCTTTTGTGCAGGTCGGTTAGGCCGAGAACGACGTAAGCGTCAACCACTCCGGCCGATTGCAGGCTCTTGATCGCATTGGCAATCGCTTGAATTGCGCTAGTGTCTGTCGGAGTTTGACCGGGGAGTTTCGATAGTTGTTGCAGCAGACTATCGAGAGCGCCCGCGGTCTTGAGCGTGGCCAACCGAAGGCAGCCCACTGCGAAGGTATCGTCGTTCACAAGCGGTGTGAGCACGGCGCCACCTTTGGCGAGTTCCGCGCTAGCAGTCGTTGTGGAAAGAGGATTGAGCAAGGCAACGGTCATGCACAGCGTTGTCAACAGGATTGGTCGGGGCATGAGATTCTCGATGAAGAGATGGATGGATACGGGTGGTTTTTTGGCGATTTTTTAAATGTACTAATAGTGGATTCGGCGTAGGCGCCGAAGCTAAAGGCGTTTTTGTGTGCTGGTGTGATGTTTAGTTCCCAACACTTCGCGGTGCGATTTTGATTTCGTAGCGGACGTTACCACTCGATAAGCGATCCGACGGAGGCAACTCGAGGATCGCTACATCCTCGTCGAGGTGGTAGAGAAATGGTTTCGCGGTGGCCGGGTTGTGGGGCACGGGAACTTCCGTGATCTCTTCCAGGCGTGTGGGAAGCTTGCTATCGTGGGTCGCGGCATAGAGTCGTAGCGCTTCTATCACTTGCAAGGCTGCGACATCTCGCTCGAGTCTGGCTTCGGCATGGCGGCTGGCCTGCAGAGCGGGAAGCAGCAAGGTAAGGACAGGAAGAATCTCACGGTTTTTGCTGATACCAAACGGCTGAGCGTCTCGCAAACGCTTTTCAAGCTCGTTCCACTTCCGCATCGAATCGGCAAACGGTAGCTGCCAGGCCCGCTCCCACTCATCGGTAAAGCTGCGATAGTTGCGCTCGGTGTAGATTGCGATCACCTGGCCGACGGACATCTTCTCGACCTTGTCGCGGTCTATGCCTTGAGCAATGAGCTGCGATTTCGCGTGTGTGTATCCGGCAAGTCCCAGCGTCGTTGCCGCCAATCCAGCACGAAATTCGCTGCTTGATGAATGCTCGGGGTTTCCCGGAGGCGCGCCACCCATATTTCGGAGGTCATCCATGGCCTGGCGAAACAGCCGATTCCACTCCTGCGGAGAGCGATCCGTGGTTTCGGCATTGTGCATGAAGGGAAACACGCGAGGTCCGAAATTCATTTCAAAGAGAACGGCCGGTTGCAAGTCGATCGGCGGCCGGGGTAGTTGGCCAAGAGCCCAGTACATGTTCGGCGAATCGGAAGCTGCAATCAGTTCGATGATCGAGCGATTGGCTATCTCGTCGATCGCAATGCCGATGATGCCGCAAACTAGAAAAGGGACTTTGGCGACGTCGCCGCCTAGTTGATACATTTGCCGCATGAGGACGACGGCCTCGTCGTATTGCTTGTCGGCGATCGCCAGCCGCGTACGAAGCGACATCATGCGGGCGAGTGCCCGAGATTCTTGAAACTCCTCGAGATCGAATGCGAACAGTTGCGGCCCGCGCAGGCTCCCTAGGTCGAGTTGCCAATCGCATTGTTTTCGCTCGAACGCGAATTTGAGTTGATTGTCGTAGACGGGATCGAACATCCGACTCGCTTCGCGGACTCTCGGCGTAGCAAGCTCGGCAATCGGCGTGGAATTTTCGCCAGCGTTGTACCACAAATCCAATTCCTTTTCTTGATCGAACTTTTCACGAATCGATTTTCTTGCAGACTGATAAGCCAACACAGCCCGATAGTAGTAGGGCGCGGCATTGCCCGTTTTCTGATCCAATTCGCGGGGCACCAGCCGGTAGCGAAGCGAGGGCATTGGCTCGGCGGCGGGGGTGACGGTCATCCGAATCACGGCTGGTTTTCCATCCTTACTTTCCTCGAACGTCACCACGGCAAAAGTGGGCGATGCGAACAGGACCGCGGCAAGTGCGGCGAATAGCGACACGAATCGATTCATAGCGGAAACCTCGAGCGAATTTACGAACGGGATGAGTTGGGGAGGAAATCATCAAGAGTCCCTCGCGGCGTGAGTGGTTGAGTGCGACTGCGCGGCGGTGAAGCCGGATCGGCTTGGTCGGACTGTAAAGCGGGCGAAAGGGCATCGAGGCCGCGAGTGAGAGCAACGTAGCGCGCGGCCAGGTAGCCGGAGTTGGCGGAAGGGATGGGGAACGAGGTGTTCCAGGTTGTTATGGGATAGGTTTCGCCAAGTGCTGGGTCGGGGAGGGTTGTGTTTGCGTTTGGCGCCATCATGGTTTGCGCAATTGTCGGTTCAACAGCCGATTGCGAATGGCGTTGCCAGACTAGCATGGTGGCGAGGAGAAGCGTGGCGGCGGTCATCAGGCAAGTTGTGGCTTGCCAGAAGCGGGGACTGGCCCAGGGGCGACCGACCCAAGATGGGTCGGCTATATGGGGATCGTATATAGCCCGGCCGTCTCGGCCGGGAACTGCACTCGTAGCCGCAGCCGCTTGGCCGGCGGCGTACATCAGCCGATCGCGATCGACGCGCGGGGCCGTCGGCTTCATACCGCGAAGCTGCCTTTCGAGGGCGGCCAGCTCCGGCGTTAGTTCTTGTTCGCTTGGCGGTTGTTGGTCGTACATGGCGACTCCAAAATTTTTCGTAGCTGAGTGAGTGCTCGCACGTAGTGGCGATAGGCGGTGGCGGTCGAGACGCTGAGTGCCGATCCGATTTCCTCGTACGTCAGGTTTCCCCAAATTCGCATCACGACCAATTCTCGAACGTCCGGCTCCAATTGCACCAGCGCGTTGATCACGGCGATCATTTCGTCGCCCTCGAAAGCGACCGGCTGATCGGCTCTGGAAAACCGTTCGGCTATCGCCCTCGTTTCTCGTTCTCGCCGGCGGCGGTCGCTACGGGCGGCATTCAATGCGCGATGTTTCACAACACGGTACAACCAGGCGACTGTTTGCTCCGGCGGCTGACGTTGGCTGGCAAGCGCCACATATGCTTCCTGAACGCAATCGTCCGGCGAATCGGTCCACTGCGACGCGTAGAGCGCAAGTGCCGGCCCGTGCTCGTCGAGGAGCCGTCCCAGCAGTTCGGCGTCGATCGGCTCGTTCATTTAGGAGTCGTAGGGCCAGGTGTTTAGAGATAAGACACCGCCACCACAAAAGCTTTGCAGAAAGTAGCCACGAAAAACACGAAAAGGCACAAAAAGACAATTCTTTTCGTGTCTTTTTGTGTTTTTCGTGGCTAAGAAATCCCGGCCAAGCGCGCCGTATCACCATAACCGCGGATAGCGGTCGAGCCGCCGAGGCCCGTGACGCAACACGCGCCAGTGGCGGCGGCGAGGCGGCCGGCGTCGGCAATGGAGAGGCCGCGTAGCACGCCGGCGAGGAGGCCGGCATAAAAGCTGTCGCCGGCGCCGGTGGTGTCGACGACATCGCCCGGCGCTTTTACCACGGCCACTTCGACGAACTCGCCCGGTTTGGGGCTGAGCAGCGCCCCGCGTACGCCCAGCTTAATCCCGACGCAGCCTTGGGCACCAGCTTCGCGGAAGACTTGGATCATCGCCCGCGGGTCGCTCTTGCCGGTTTGGTTTGCCGCTTCGCCCTCGTTGGGGACGAAGAAATCCAGATGGGGCAAGATCCTGGCCAGCGGGTCCATCGTGCCACCGTCGCCGGCCGAATCCATGGCCGTTAGACAGCCGGTCTTGCGGATCGCGGCGAGCACTTCGGGCAAATCGGACTGCAGGCGCGTCATCAGCGGGTAGTAACCCAAGAGCATTGCCCGGCTGCTTGCGAACAGCTCGAGTTGCGAGAGCATCGCTTGCTTGTCCAACAACCGGGGTGCGCCGACGCAGTGGACGAACGTTCGCTCACCGCTTGGGTCGATTAGCACGGCGGTGGTGCTGGTGGCGCCATCGGGGTGCGTGACGAGGGTCGACGTGTCGACGCCTTCGGCGGCATAGCGATGGCGGATTACGTCGGCCCACTCGTCGTTGCCGACGTAGGTGAACGCCGCCACCCGCATACCCAAGCGAGCGAGCGCGATGCCCGAGTTCGAAACGATGCCGCCGGTCGTCAGCAGCAGTGGCTCGCTTTCGATCAATCGGCCTGCGCCGATCGGCTCGGAGAGTGGCACTGGGCGCGCGAGCACATCGACAACGCAAGAACCGACGACAACGCAATCGAAAGATTTGTCCATGCCACTCAGTGAATGCTACTTAGAACGAAGGAGGGGCGCGGCAAGCCAGGCCAATCGTAATGCTGTCAAAAAGGCGCCCACGCCAACTATTCCATACATGACCCGCCACACCACGACTTGGCCAAACTCGAATTCAAACGTCGCCAAAAAACCGAACGCGCAAAAACCGGCTACCGCGAGTAGCAGAGTGGCAAGCAACACGCGCACGACGTTCTTCGGCATGGTCTAACCCTGCGTCCGCTTACTTCTTCGCTAGTTCCTTCTCGATTGCGGCAACCACTTCCGGCGTGTCGGGCGAAGTCTTGTGGTTGAACCGTGCGACTACTTTTCCATCGCGGCTGATGAGGAACTTTTCGAAGTTCCAGGGGATCTTGCCGGCGAACTTGGGATCGGTTTCTTTCGACGTCAGCTCTTTGTAGAGCGGAGCGGCCTTGTCGCCGTTGACGTCGACTTTCGCCAGCAGGTCGAACTTCACGCCGTAGGTCGACTCACAGAACTCAGCGATTTCCGCGGCCGTGCCCGGTTCCTGGCCACCGAATTGGTTGCACGGCACGCCCACGATTGCTAGGCCTTCCTTGCCGTACTTTTCATGGAGCGCTTCGAGCGGTTTGTATTGCTTCGTGTTGCCACATTTGCTGGCGACGTTGACGAGCAGCACGACTTTGTCTTTGTACTTCTTCGCAAGGTTGACTTTTTTGCCGTCGAGCGTTTCCATCTCATGATCGAGGATCGAGGCTTCTTTATCGGATTTCGACTTGGCCGCGCCGGCAGCCGAGGCAGCGGGGGTCATAATGAGCACTCCTGTCAAAATGAGTGAGGTTGTCAGCAGAATTCTCATCGCATGCTCCACGAGTTGAGTGATGCAGGTTCAGGCCACCACCGATTATAAGGCGGCGGACCGGGCGGCGGAATCCACCCACGCCATCAAAGTAGCACAGACTTTAGAGCAACTTACCAAATTGCGTTCCACAATAAATCAAAGAGCAAACGCAGTTTAGCGTCGGCCGCCAGGCCGAATCTCTCACCAACACGGCCTCCTGCGAGAACGAATAAAGGTAACTTGCTTTAGTCCGTACTTCACTTCGAATCACGGACTAAAGTCCGTGCCACGCCTATGCGTTCATCATGTAAACCCCGCGGCGGCTCCGCTCGGCGCGGCGGGCTTCGTCGATCACGTCGCCCACGTGGCGCGGGTCTTCAATGCCATGGAGCGTGACAATGCCACGGTTGGGCGTATTGGGGTCGGGCGAACGCTGGCGAGATGTTTCGTCGCTAGTGTGAAGCACGACCGTGCCGATAGCCAGCATCCGATCGATGAGTCCCTGCCGGACGGTGATGTCATCGATATCAACAAGCAAGATGCGATCGTCCGTCTTGCTCAGAATGCCACGCTGGATGACCAACCGATGAGTGGTCAATCGATAATGTACCGATAGCCGCTAATACAGGAGTGACAACACGAGATAGCCAGAGGCGGCTGCTGCTCCAATACCGACGGCAGTCCAACCGGTAGGTCCGGCGAACGACGCGACGATCATGCCGACGATCATCAGCAATCCCACGCTGACGAATGAAGTGGCCATCGCCTTCGGCGAGAACGTGCCAGTCCACAGCTCTTCCTCGGGCGTTTCGGCGCCGCGACCGTTGGCAGGTCGCAAGCGAGCCGACTTGGCCGGTCGGCTGTCGTCGTTCGACCTGCCTACGCGACCAAGCTGAGCGCCGCATTGCGGGCAGAATGCTGCTTTTTCGGCACATCAGCGCCACATTGATTGCAAAACATGATCGCTGGCTCCTCGTGGGTGGACTCGGCCGGATCGCATTATACGGATATTCGCTGGGCAAGCGAAACAATTGCCGATGGCGCGCCAGGCCGCCAGCGGTTGGATATATAAATCTATACCAATGCTTCATCGGGATCGGCAGGCTGAAGATGTTCGAGTGATCCGAGTCGCACAAGTTCGGGCCACAGCAATGCCACGACGCCGACCGTTACCAATGTCATGACACCGCCGAAAATGACCGACGCCTCCAGCCCCAGCCAACTAGCCGCGACGCCCGACTCGAACTCGCCTAGCTCGTTGCTGGAGCCGATGAAAATCACGCTCACCGCCGTAACGCGACCACGCATCGAGTCGGGCGTCATGAGTTGGAGCACCGTTTGGCGAATCACCACGCTGATATTGTCGGCCACCCCCAGCACGAACAAGGCCAACAGCGCCACGCCAAAGTGCTTGGTCATTCCGAATGCGATCGTTGCGACGCCAAACGTTAGCACGGTGAGTAGGATTGCACGGCCGCCGCGCTGGATCGGTCGTCGCATCGCCAGAACAACACCCATCACAATCGACCCGACGGCAGGCATAGCCCGCATCCAACCAAGTCCCTTGGGCCCGACATGAAACACATGCGTGGCGAAGATCGGCAACATCGCGATCACGCCGCCGAACAAGACGGCCACCATGTCGAGCGTCATTGTGGAAAGAATGATCGGTTGACGACGCAGGAAACGAATGCCTTGCATGAGCGCGCGCCATGAGTGGGGCTCGATCACTCGCTCCTGAGGCCGCGGCTTGACGAACAGCATGCATATGGCCAGCACCATGCTCGAGGCCGCATCCAGCAAGAATACGATGACGGGGCTCCACCAGGCAAGCAGAAACCCGCCGGCGAGCGGCCCGATCGTCGAGGCCAGTTGATAACTGTTGCTGCGCCAAGTCGCGGCATTGGAAAAAATTCGAGCCGGTACCAATCCAGCAACGATCGCCGACGAAGCAGGCCATCCGAGCGCGCGAAACGTACCCGTGCCAAACAGCAGGAGGTAGATAAGTAGCATTGGCGCTTTGGTCCACGATGCCCAGGCCAATCCGACGGCGCAAGCCGCCAAGCCCAGTTGGGCAATCATGATCAACCAGCGTCGCGAAAAGCGATCGGCCGCCGCGCCGGCCGGCAACGCGAACATCAACACCGGCAGCATCAAAGCCAGGCCGATGTAGCCGAGGTAGAGAGCTAGCGCTCGTGAGTCGGCCTCGCGAAGCGTCACCTCCCACTGAACAGCCACGATGCGCATCTGGCTGCCGGCATTCGAGATCAAGCCGCCAATCAAGTAGATCAAAAACCCGCGATGCCGGAGCGAGGAGATCGGGTCTACGGCATTTTTTTCCGACATGGGATAACGGGCGGCGGGAGGGGCAAGCAATCGAGGGCAGGCGTATGGAGATTATCCGAAATCCGCCCGGTTTGACCAGCGGAACAACGAATGGGCGGAAAGAAAAATCTCGGTCTATTCGAGTTCTGCCCAAGCCGAGATTTCGCCGTCGGCGCCGATTTCCACGTGGATCACGTTCGCCCGACAGCAAACCGGGCAGTCCTCGACGTATTCTTGCTCGTCGCCTTGCGAAAGGTCGATGGGAATCACGACCTCTTCGCCGCAGGAGCCGCAAATGTAGCTAGCTTCGTCGTTCACGGCACCTTTTTCGCGCTGGCGGTAGCATACTGGCGGGAGACTCGGCATTGCCACCGACGCTAAATCTTTTATGTCTTTTGGCGTCTGCCCGTCCGCGATTAGAGTGACGAACCGGCCGTGTCCAGGTTCCAGATCACTTCGCGCGGCAACAAACTGTACACGCCGCGGGTGACGTATTGCTCGATCACCTCGTCGACCTGTTGGATCGGCGTCTTCGGTACGAGCACGATATCGGAATCGTTCAGCCAGATGTCGTCGGCCGGCACGGGGCGTTTTGCGTAGAGCGCGCCGCGGAGGTCGAGCATCGTGGCCATGAGTCGCCAATCGGGGCCGCGGCGGAAGACAACGACTTGCCGCGTGTTGGCTCCAATGCTCCAGCCACCAGCATGCGTAAGGGCCATCATCGCAGTCGTTGGCCCATCGATCTCGAATCGGCCCGGTTGCTTCACTTCGCCTAGCACGTAGATGAATCGCTTCGCTCGCTGCACCAGCACCAGGGTCACTTGCACGCCGGGAATGTCGGCGTTGTATCGGGCGTCGATCTCTTGCTTGGCCTCGGCCAGCGTGAGGCCTTGCACGAAAACGCTGGCGATGGCTGGCAACTGAATGTCACCAGCCGGTGTAACGGTCACTTGAATTTGCAAACCGCCGAGCGTGCCCGCGCGGCTGTCGACCGTGTTGATCAAGTCTTCGAGTCGCGTGTTGACCGTGATCGGCGTTACGGTGATCGAGGGTGTTTTGAAATACTTTTTGTACGACTCCTCCAACTCTTCTCGTAGCGCAGGAATGGTCCGCCGAGTAGCTTGCACTTGACCTAAGAGAGGCAGCGTAATCGTGCCGTCTGGCTGGACGACGAGCTCGCGGGAGATATTGTCGTCGGCCGGCTCGATTTCCGTGACGCCGGGCGTGGCCGAGGTGGCGTGACCGGCGGTAAGCGATTCGACGCGGATTCGATCGCCGACTTGCAGCTCGTACGGGCGGGAAATCGCCTCGCGTGTCCGTCGGTAATAAACCGCGATCACATCGCCTTCGCGAACTCGATACTCGGGCACATGGGGCGTACGCGCATGGCCGACGTATTCGCCTTGAGCAAACTCCTGCCACGGAATCATGCCCCGAGCATCCCAGCCTACTTCGCTACAGCCTCGGCCGGCCGCGCTGTCGACGCCCCAAATCTGGAACGGCGCCGCGGGATTGGTCGGTTGGCACAACTGTGCGATTGCCGGCGTCGAATAGAAGCCTAACGCCATCGCGATGCAGATGGCGCTCAGCGTCAACCAGCGTGGACTCAACATCATCGGTATCTGCATCATGATTTGCCTGCCGGTCAGCGCCATAGACGTTCCCCCAGCGTGGGTCGACGCGCGGTCTCGGGAGCCGGTGTCACAGGTGTTGGTGCGACGGACTGGGTAACCTGAGCCATTTCAGCCGGCGACACCCACTGCACACCCGCACGCCGCGACACGGCGCCCGCCGAGCGATCGAGCGCGGCCAGACGTTGCGATTCTTGTTCGTTGGCGGCTGCCTGGCCTGGCATGCCCAGCTTCTGTTGCGCGATGGCTAGGTTGTGATACGCGGTCGCAGTGGGGGCAAGATCGATGGCTCGCTTGAACCGGTCGACCGCCTCGGCTGCATGGCCCGTACGGCACAGCATCACGCCCAGCTCGTTGACGGCCATATGGTTGTCGGGACACGACTCGAGTGAAGCAGCGTACATCGTCATCGCGTTGCGAGTACACTGCACATCGTCATCGCGGCGCTCGGCAAGGCGGGCGTAGACTTTGCCAAGCCCATACAGGGCCATCGAGCCGGCCTGCTCGCCGCTGGTGGCAATCGATAGTTCGTGTTGGGCGAAAGTGTGGTAGAGCACCACTGCCTCTTGTGGCAACACTTCTTCCGGATAATCTCGGAGAACTGGCGTGCGGTGGGCCGAGGCAACTTTTCGCACGTCCAGCTCGGCTTCAAGCTGCGCGCCTTGTGGCACGAAGTCATCAGCCTCGTCGAGCGCACGCAAGCCAGCCGCAAGTGCTCGGGCGTGATCATCGCTACTCGAACCGGCATCTTTGGCTTGGGCGACTCGCCGCAATACTTGGATGAACTCGGTTCGAGCCGCGTAGATCGCGCCATGCTGCGCGAGGCTGTATCCACGTTGAACGGCCGGCAAAAGCTGATTGGTCAGTTCCAACTTAGTTGCGGGATAGGCTAGGGCAGCGGACGGCGGTGCGGCGGCTGCGGTTGCAAGTTCGATCGCGGGAGATTGGGCTGAGACGCTCGAGAAGTGGTTGTCGGTACGCATCGCAATTCGATCTTTTGGCGGTGCGGTGACGCCAACCACCGGCAATCGGTAAGCGGCCGGCACATCGGCATCGACCATTTCGCCGAGAGCGGGAGTCGGCGTTGCGCCCGGCGGGTCGGCTGCCAGGCATGGCGAACCTCCGCCAAAAGCGGCCGTGAGGCAAACAGCCAGCCAATGCGCAGCGTTTGATGACGATCGATTCATCCGATGCTCAACCAAAACCCACGAGGAAGGCGGATTGCAATGCTACGCGCGAACCGCTATCGCCGTTGTTTCGCGAACGATCCGTAAAATCAGAATTCGACCTCCCGAGGGGCCAACAACCAGCAAAACCCGCTCGATCGGATGCAGTTTGAGCGTTGCTGCCGCTATAGACGATACAACTGGGGAGGCCGAACCGCATAATCGGCAGAGTCATCGTAAGCAGTAAAACTAATACCTCGCGGCTACGTCATAGCCGCTTGCGGCTTAGCGCGACTCTTTAGACAAAATCCAAAATCATAAACAAGCTAAGAAACGCCCCAATAATAACTTCCCGATTTTCAGAATAACCACGGAGGGCACGGAGGTACGAAAGAATATTCAATGCAAAACGAAAAATGCAAAATGAAGAGGCCTTTTCCGACTTTTGCATTTTGCATTAAACATGTTGCATTTTGTATTTTGATCGTCACGCTCTCTGTGTCTTCTGTGCCTCCGTGGTGAATCCCATCTGTCGAGGTTATTTTGAGGCATTCCTAAAGCCCGCCCTACAGCACCTTAACAAAACAACCGACGCTGAGCCGGTGGATTCAGAGGCTGGGCATGGAAGCCCAGGTCGCGGAGGTGGTCGGCAAATTCAACTGGTCCATGCGTGCAGTAAATCTCGCGGGGCTCGACACGCCGCACGGTCTCGATGAGCTGCTCGTAATCGGCATGGTCGGAAAGTGGCAGCGCATGATCGACGCCTAGTCGATACTTCGTCGAGGCGTCTTTCGCCCAACCTGTCACGGCGATCGACACGGTTTGGCCCAAGCGAGGCAAACGAAACTCGTTGGACGAACGAGGCAACGTCACCACGACATGGCCATTAAGCGGCTGACCTTCGTACAGGCCGAAGTCGCCCAGGTCGACTCCACACGCCTCGTAGATTTGGCTGATCTCGTGAACCACTCGATGCTGCAGCACGGGAATCCCGCTCGCCGTGAGCAGCCGGGTTACTTCCTGCGATTTACCGAGCGGGTAGGCGTGGATGACGGGCGTCATTCCCTCGGCCAATGCGTTTTGCACGATTTCGAACAAGCGAGCAATCACTTCCTCGCGCGGCGGCAAGCGATACTGGGGCCGGCCGAATGTCGATTCCATCACCAGGATATCCGCGTGAGGCAACTCGGCCCCTTCGGCCGTCGCCGAGGCGTCTAGCTTGAAGTCTCCGGTATAGAGCAGGGACCGCTGCCCATCGTCGGCCAGCAGCATCGCCGACCCCAAGCAATGGCCAGCAGGATAGGCCGTCAGTCGCATGTCGCCGAACTCGATTGGTTGACGATACTGCATCTCCGTGAAGCGATGCCGGGGCCCCAAGCGATGGCGGTAAAGGCAGGCGGTGCCGGGCGTGCCCAGGGCGAGCTCGTGCCTGGCGATGTGGTCGCTGTGTGCGTGCGACACAAAACACCGCGGCAAACGCCGGCGGACGTCGACCCCCAGTTGGGCTCGCGTCAAAAATAGGCCGGCATCGTAGTGAAACATGGCAAAAGCCTTGGGCTATCGGCTGTCAGCTATTGGCTAGAGCAACTTACCAAATTGCGTTCCGCAGTAGATCAAAGAACAAACCCAGTTTAGCGTCGGCCGCAAGGCCGAATCTCCCACCAACACGGCCCCTGCAAGAACGAATAAAGGTAATTTGCTTTAGATTCGCCGGAATGCAAATTTTTCGCGGATCTCTGAAGTCTCGAATCCAACTACGAGTTTTAATCTACGCTTTCCGCTGACTCTTAAATCTTATACCATCACGGCTCCTGTTTCCGAGCGTTCATGCTGAGTTTGCTCTATGTCGTGGCTGGAAGTCATTATCCTGGCGATCGTGCAAGGGTTGACGGAATTCATTCCGATCAGCAGCACGGCGCATATGCGGATCGTGCCTGCCCTGCTCCACTGGCCCGATCCTGGCGCGGCGTTCACGGCGGTCGTGCAAATCGGTACGCTAGCGGCTGTCATCTCGTATTATTGGCGTGACATCGTTCGCATTCTAACCGCGATGCTCGTCGATCTCCGCCGAGGCAAATTGGCAACAACACACGACGCCCTCCTCGGCTGGATGATCGCCTGGGGCACGCTGCCGATCGTCGCATTCGGGTTCTTGTTTCGACACCAGATCAAGTCGGAGCTCCGCTCGCTGTACGTCGTGAGCGCGGCGTTGGCGGGCATTGCTTTGCTATTGGCGATTGTCGAAGTCATCATTTGCCGACGCGAAGCGCGCGGCGAGCGCGGCCGCGATATGAGCCAATCCACATGGCGCGACGCCACCGTAGTGGGCTTTGCCCAGGCCGTCGCCCTCGTGCCGGGATCGTCGCGCTCCGGCAGCACGATTCTAGGCGGCCTCATCAGCGGACTTTCGCGCGAGGCAGCCGCTCGATTTTCGTTCCTGCTTTCAATTCCTGCTGTGTTTGCCGCCGGCGTATTCGAGCTGATCGAAGCTCGTAAAGAATTGCTCGCCAGCTCGCACGACGCAGCGAAGCTCATCGTCGCGATCGTCGTCGCAGGCATCGTCGGCTACGCCACGATTCCCTGGCTGCTCGCATACCTCCGTCGCCGCACGACGCTTGTCTTCATCGTTTATCGACTGATCCTGGCCGCCGTGCTACTTGGACTGCTGCTGAGCGGACGGCTCGCGGCTACTTCCTGAGGCGGCGGGCGGCTTGGCTTCACCGGCTGCTTTCTCGGCTGGGTGGATCACGCCAAAGAGATGGCCGCCATGCTTGCCGTGTTTCCAATAACCGGCGTAGTGACCGTCGAAAAACATCACGCGGGCCGACACCGCCCCAAATCCGGGCAACGGCAGATCGTCGACCGCGACCATAGGCGTATCGCCCGCCCAACGAATCGGCAGCACGATCGGCAGCGTCACGTCCTTGCCCCCGTACTCAATGCGGGCCGGAATCTGCCACAAATTGCCCGCGACTTTCTTCACTTCGCCAAGTGTGTACTTCTCTCGAGAGAGCTTCGTCGTGTCGCTGCCGGCGCCGGTGCTCGTAAAGCTCCCTTCTAGCGTGGCGCCACTGAGCGACTTCGCGAGGGCCGATTCGAGCTCTGCTTGCCGGTTCGGCGAATTTGCCGATTCCGCTACTTTCTCATCAGCCAGTACCGATAGTGAAACACAAAATGCGATCACGACTATACCTGGCAGCAGCCGCGCAACGCGAGAGAACGGTCGGAGCAACATAGCAACGCCTCCTGCAGTAGGGAAACATCGAGCCAGCAAAGCTCGACGCCCCAAGTGTACCCTTCTCGCTCCGAGAAAGGAATTAGAGGGCATTACTAAAGCAAATTACCAAATTACGCGCCGTAGTAGACGCCAAAGCACACCAAAGTTTTAGCGTCGGCGGCAACGCCGAATCTACAACCAACACGCGCCGAATTGCTACGGAAAAGATCAGATTCGTGGAGATTTAGTGTTCTCTGCCTCGTCGGTTTGCTTTGCGCCTTCACGCCTTTGCGTGAGACATCATTGAGTTTCCACCCGTGGCCGACCTCTGTATTGTCTGTGAATACTTCAATTCAGATAACACGGCCTCGCGGCAGTCCAATCTCACCGCTGCCAGCCCCGATAAAACTGAGCCGTGTCCATGTAATGCGCCGCCGTATTTTGCCGCGTCGACTGCCGCATGTTCGTTCCCTCAGTCGTCGACATCTTTTGCACCTGCGCGCGGAGCTGTTGAATCTCCCGTTGCTGCTGCCGGTTGGCCTCTTCCTTTTCCAGCTCGGGGCGAACAAACGCCAGATAATTCGTGATCGCTGTGGACGAGCCGCCCGCCGCATTCATGTAGAGATAAGGACTGATCGTCGACTGGGATTGTATTCCTTGGAACGGCTTGCCGCCGCGACGAGTCGTTTGTGGGCGCGGCGCCGACCGTACCGGTGCCGGGCCTGGCAGTTGTTGAAGCGTTGCCCGAGCTTCCGCGCTGGCATAGAAACCGGCCGGCATTTTCGTCCCGCTCATCGCCGGCGGTTGGGCCGGTGTATGCACGACTGGCGGCGTGAGCGATGGGCCCGATTGCATCGCCTGTTGTCTTACCGGTTGAACCGGCGGCGGATCGTAGGACTGTTCATTCGATTGCGCGCTCGAGTCGTAATCCACGCTCTCACTAGCAGAAGTGAGCCGAATCGACGATCCGCCCACGCCTTGTTGAGCCATGGACGGCGAATTCGGCGTGGTGAGCGCTACGAACAGCGAGGCGATGACCGACGAAATGGGAAGGCGCATGGGAGGCATCCTTGCCGCGTGCTGGTTGACGATGGATCAGGCGCTGTGCCGGCTCACTTGCTGCGCGCACGCCCACGCACACAAGCCCGCACAAACCACCTAATCGTCAAAGTCGATCGCGCAACTTGCGGTTAACCCAGCAAATCCAACGCTAACAACAAGACAGCACCGCTATCGAGAGCGCCGGCGAACCAATCCCAATGCCAGCGAGCCGCAGCATGCCAGCAGGACGAGGCTTGTCGGTTCGGGCACGCTCGCCATTTCCGAGCCACCACCCAAACCGGAGCCGGAACCGGTCCAGGGCATCGGCTGGCCGAAGTTGCGCTGCCAGAACAGGAAGTCGGCGCCGTCCACGTCGCCGTCGCCGTCGGCATCGCCATCGAGCACCGAGGCGCCAGAGGTCATTCCAACATGCGCCTGCCAGATCGCGAAGTCGGCCAAATCAATAATGCCGTCACCATTGAAGTCGGGGCCGACCGCTCCGCCTGGAGCAGGC
>CAZJWY010000062.1:17810-25271 GCA_964549545.1 uncultured Planctomycetaceae bacterium
CCCACCTGGGTAGGATCCAAGAACACGGCATAGACGCCCTCGTGCGCAAACTGAATCTGCGTTACCAAGCCGTACAGATTGAAAATATTGGGCGATACGTGAACCGCCGAAAACAACGGTGAACTCGCCAAATCGGGAATCGGGCTGAGCGGATCAGACACGTCCACGCCGCCGATCTCGCCGCCAAAGGAGATCAATTGAAATGCATCGCCGTGAGATAGCGCGTTGAGCGCATCGCTGGCCAAATTGAGCGACAACTCCGTCGTGCCCTGCCCGATGCCCACATCGCCACTTACGGTAATCAGGCTGGGACGCGTATAGCTCAGCGTCATGCTCAAGTCGCCCGCAAGCGTGAAGCTGTGCTCATTCAGTACGACCACCTTGCCGCCATCGGTCAGGTTCAGGAGCGAGCCCGAGCCGAACGCGAGATCATTTTCAAACACCGCCGTGGTGCTGGCGCCCGAGACGAGCATCTGCGTGACAGGAAGTGGATCAGTACCACCGCTCGGCACATCCGGAAGCAAATTAACGACGCGGCCAGTGACGTAGTTCATGCCTGCCGTAAATGCGACTCGGCTACGGTTTTCCAATCCCGAACCGAATCGCATCGTGGAGTACTGCCCTGAGATCAAACCACCAGTAAACCCAGGCGACGCTGCCGGTGGGTCGGTGAGAGGCAAGTTCACGAAGGGACGAACCGAGGTAGACGCAACCGATTCCTGCGGCGACCGAATAAATTCGATCTGCGCTGGCTGCTGAGAATTTCCCACTACCTCGATAGTCCCAAAGTTGACCAATGGCTCGGCCTGTGATTGCGCAGATGTGTTGAATTCCGACGATGAATCGATCACGAGCGACTGCCCCAGACCAACGCGCACTTTGCCAAAATAGCGGTTACGAAATGCACCGGTATTGATTCGGCCCGTGCCAGTAATAATTCCGTCGTTGACCACGCCCACGGAATTTGGCGTGGGGTCATCATCATCACCTTGCTGGGCGCCAATTTGGATCATTCCTCCGTTCAGGCTGACCGTGCCGAAGCGACCGATCGCCAACACCAGCGCTTTTTCTTGGCCACCGCCGCTGATTGCACCGATTGGGTTTTGCACTTGAACCAAGCCACCTTCATTTACATACAACGTCCCTCGGCCCGCCTGGCTGCCGTACTCGACGTCGTCGCCTTCCAGGTCGCCGCCACTCGTCAAGATGCTACCGCTACCCGTTCCGTTGTCAAAACCACCGACTTGCAGCGAACCGCTAATCGACCACTTCGAGCCCGCGCCCGTGATCGTGGCCGTGCCGTTTCCACCGGCCGGCAGAATACCGCCACCCGATGATTGCAGCGTGTATGGCAAGCTGCCAAGCGCCGCACCCACCGCACTTTGTCCTTGATTTCCACCCGAGTCAAACACTTGCGTCACCATGGTGGCGGCGTTGCTGATCGTCAAATTGCCGGTCCCTTGCCGGCCGATGATCGTCATGTGGACCTGAGTGGGGGTCGTCGGGCCAAAGTCGAAACTTCCGCCGTTAATCAGTGACGAATTGAAGCCATCGATGATGAGGTTGCCAACAGAACCTGTCGAATCGCCAATGAGAACCGAGTCTTCGATTTCGGCACGGCCAAACGCGTCGATTCGCAACGTGCCAAAGCCGGTTCTCCCCACATACAAATCAAACCCATCCTCGGGCCCATCCAGCCCATCCAGCGACGATGCGCTTAAGCGCGGGTTCTTGCTCGAAAAATTCGCCGGCAATCCCGATGGCAATCGATAAGGATCGTTGTTGAACAACGATCCCATGCCCGTGATGTACACCGTGCCAATGCCATATTGCAACGGGCCGGTTGCCCCATTCGTCGGAGCGGCTGAATCACCAATCACCAGATTCATGTCTCGAAGCTCGACCTGGCTGATCTGAAGAATGCCCGTGCTTGTCTTACCAACAATGATGTTCGTATTGATGTTCGTGTCGTTTATCGGATCGTAAATACCTTCCCACAACGTCTGCACAGAGGGCGCAATAAGTGGGTCAGGATCGGCAAAGGGATCGATCTTGTTGCCCGCCGAAGGAAGGCCCTCGTTGATGTTCAACGTGAACGGATTGTCCGACGGCGTCACATCGCCCGAGACCAGCACGCTCGCCTCCGCCCCTCGCCCCGAAAAAACCAATGCCGCCAGGAGCAAGCATCGCAATGATTTGCTTCGTGGAACCGGGCAATACGCTGGCTGACGGCGAAACCCAAGCAACGAGCCCAGGAGTTTAGCAATTCGATTCAAATACATGGACGGTCCTCTTCCCAACTGCGAATCAGGGAGTGCGCTTCTCGGGTGGAACAGGTGCGATCCGCACGGCTGCGTCCCCATTCGTGCCTCTATCAGTAAGCCCTAAAGCTCTCAAACTAGCGACGATGCCCCATCGTCTGGCCGTGCTGGTCACTGCGCATTTGCGGATCCGAACGCGACGCGATCGACCAATCGAATCCTTCTATAGATGTGTTCCGGCAAGTCCCATCTTCACCCAGATTAACGGAAAATGCAACTATTTCGTTGGCTTTATAGGCTAGACCTTCTACCACAGAACCATTATCCAATTCGCTTGCGGCTTAGCGATTTTCCGAGCAAAGCCCACATTTAAGTGCCTAAAGCAGAATTACCCTCACCCCATCGCAGGGGTGCCATGCCCACGGCTTTGCGTGGGCATGCCGAAATACTGCCAAAACATGGCCACTCCGAGCAGTGGCCATGGCACCCAGGGGTTCATTCACTGCCACTGCGCAATTATCAATAAGTGCCTAAAGCAGAATTACCCTCACCCCATCGCCCGGCCGAAGCTGCTGAGCCTCTCCGGGCAACAGGGCCAAGGCGTTCGCGTGCGTCAACGTGGCCATGTCGGCCGAACCATGCCAAGGCAGGATCTCCACCCCTGGCCTTCCCTTCACGGGCGCTAGATCCATCCGTGCTGGCAGACAAGCCGCCCGACCTCCCGAATGGTCGAACGCATGCGAAATGCTCCCCGCCGTCGTCTGCCATCCCGCGAATCCACGCCCCGCCAAAATCTCAATCGCCGGCCGCACGAATAGCTCGAAGCACACCAGGCTGCTCACCGGATTACCAGGCAACGCGAAAACCAACGTGCGGCGCTTCTGGCTTTCCCACACGCCAAACCACAACGGCTTTCCCGGACGCAGGGCGATCTTGTGAAACACCTGCTCCACGCCCAACTCCGCGAGGACCTGAGGCACCAGATCAAACTTCCCGGCCGAGACCCCGCCGCTGAGGACCAGGATGTTGGCCTCCAGCCCCTCCTTAACCCATCGCCCAAGTTCACTATGAATATCCGGCGCGATGCCAAGTTCGACCGCTTCTGCGCCGGCCTGCGCCGCGGTGGCAAGCAGCATCGGACCATTGCTGTTACGAATCTGTCCCGCAACTGGCCGGTCTCCCACCGGAACCAATTCGTTGCCCGTCGGCAACACTGCCACCTTCGGTCGAGGAACCGCCAGAACCATTCCGCGCCCAATCTCCGCCAGCACGGCAATTTCGATCGGACGCAGCACCGTGCCTTTTTTCAGCACCGAGTCTCCAACCCGTAGCGATGTCCCCAAAGGAAGAAGATTCTTGCCAGCCGGAACTTCGGGCGTCTGCAATTCCACGGTCGAGTCGTCGACCATCGTCGTCAATTCAACCTGAACGACCGCGTCGGCCCCCTCAGGAATCGGCGCGCCGGTCATGATCCGCGTAGCGGTCCCCGGCGTGAGCGCGAAGCGTGGCACGTCTCCAGCGGCGATCTCTTCCAACACCCGCCGCCGCGCCTCCCGATCGCCGCTGCGCACGGCGTACCCATCCATCAGCGCCTTATCGTACGGCGGAGAATTCACCTCACTCGTCACATCCTCGGCCAGCACCAACCCAGCCGCTTCGACCAGCGGCGTCCGCTGCGGCTGCAATTCGTGGGCGTGATCGGTGACTAGCTTCAGAGCTTCTTCGATCGTGAGCATTGTGATTAACCACGGAGACCCGGAGGGCACAGAGAAGAAAAAGCGATCGCAAATTGAGAACTGCGGAATTGCCATTTCAGCAATTTGCATTTTTCAATTTTGCATTTTGCATTGTTCAATTTCCCCTTCTTCTCCGTGCCCTCCGTGTCTCCGTGGTAATTCTTCTTTAAGCAGCCAAGAACGACCGCAAAATATCGTATCCCGAGTGCGTCAAAAAACTCTCCGGATGAAACTGCACGCCGAACAGCGGAAACTCGCGATGCGCGATTCCCATGATCTCACGATAGCCGCCTGGCTCCTCGGCCCACGCCGTGACTTCGAATTCTTTGGAAAGCGTATCCGGCTGAATCACCAGGCTATGATAACGCGTCGCCTGAAACGGATCCTCAAGGCCAGCGAACAATCCGCGACCATTGTGGTGAATCATATCCGTCTTGCCGTGCATCAGACTTTTCGCGCGCACGATCTTAGCCCCAAATGCCTGCCCCATCGACTGGTGACCAAGACACACGCCCAACAGCGGCAACTGCCCCAACAACCTCTGGCATGTCTCGACCGAAATACCCGCTTCCGTAGGAGTGCAAGGGCCGGGTGATATGATCACGCGATCCGGCTTGCGGTCCAGCATTTCATCGACGCTAATCTGATCGTTGCGAAAGACTTGAATGTCCAGCGTCGAATCGATTTCGCCCAACCGCTGCACGAGGTTGTAGGTAAACGAGTCGTAGTTATCGATGATAATAATCACGGTACCGACTTCACTCTCTCATTGACGCAAACGCCCACCACAACCGAAAATCGTTCGGCCAAAGAACACAAAAGACTTAGCGTCGGCCGCCAGGCCGAATCTACAACCAACTCATACTCAATGATCACGAAAAAGTCATTTACTATAAACAAACGTTTGAAACAAAATCATCTGCGTCTATCCGCGTTCATCTGCGGATAAAATCCATCGACCCTCAGTCTACCGGCAAAAAACTCTCTCGTCCAAGATGCCCCAAACCACCTCGAACAAAAGCAATGTTGCCGACGCTGAGGCGCTCGCGCTCGTTATGGAAATGATGGCGATTCCGGGCCGTAGTGGCGAAGAAGCGGCCATCATCGAGTTCATTCGTCGCAAGCTCCTCCAAGCCGGCGTTCCTGACGGTGCTTTCTCATTCGATGATGCGAACCGCCGCACGCCGCTCGGTGGGCAGGTCGGTAATTTGATTTTGAAGCTTCCCGGCACGATTCGCGGCCCACGGCGGATGCTCTCCGCACACGTAGACACCGTCCCCATCTGCCTCGGTTCGCGCCCCATCCGCAAAGGCAAATACATTGTCAGCGCCGACAAGGAAACCGGCCTCGGCGCCGACGACCGCTCCGGCGCCGCGATCCTCCTCGCTACGGTCCTGTCGATCCTCGGTTCAAGCCTTCCCCATCCGCCGCTCACCTTTCTCTGGGCCGTGCAAGAAGAAGTCGGCCTGTTCGGCGCCCGCTATGTCCGCGTCGCCAAGCTCGGCAAACCACGGCTCGCGTTCAACTTCGACGGCAGCGACGCCCACGTTTTGAAAATCGGCGCAACCGGTGGCTATCGCCTTACGATCGACATCGACGGATTGGCCAGCCACGCCGGTAATCGCCCCGAAGAAGGAGTGAGCGCGATCGCCATCGCATCGCTTGCCATTGCCGACCTCGTGAAGAATGGTTGGCACGGGCTCATCTGCAAAAAAGAAGGCGACGGCACCAGCAACGTCGGCGTCATTAGCGGCGGCGAAGCGACCAATGTCGTTACCGACCACGTGCGCATCCGCGCCGAAGCCCGTAGTCACGATCCCAAGTTTCGTCAGCGAATCGTGAACGAGATCGAATCGGCGTTCAAACGGGCGGCCACGACGGTGCGCAGCATTCACGGCAAGCAGGGCCGCGTTCGATTCGATGGCCGGCTCGACTACGATTCGTTTCGCCTGAGCCAGGACGAGCCGTGCGTCGCCGCGGCCGCGGCCGCGATCGAAGCGGAAAATCTCCAGCCCGAGTTCGCCGTCACCAACGGCGGCCTGGACGCCAACTGGCTCACCGCCCACAGCATTCCCACCGTCACCCTCGGCTGCGGCCAGCGGAATATCCACACCACGAGCGAACAACTCGACATTGCCGAGTTCCACCGAGCCCGCCGGATCGCACTTCGCCTAGCCACCGAGGCGATTTCTCAGTAAATTAAAGGGTTCTACAGTAAATTACCCTAAATAGGTTTCGCGCAATGATCCAAGCGGAACCAAGGTTAGCGTCGGCCGCCAGGCCAAATCTCCAACCAACACGCACCCCTGCCAGCACGGAAAAAGGTAATTTGCGCTAAGAGTGTGTTTTGAAATTCTCCTCCCTTGTAGGGAGGGGTTAGGGGAGGGTTCGAGAAGTCGCAACTTTCTCCCTTATCAAGTTTCTTCCTGAAGGCAAATCGCATTCTAAAACACGTTCTAAGGCTTTCCTCGACGTTGAATCTCGCCTGTTAGCACTCCCTCCATGCCCGATCCGAAATACATCCGCAACTTCTCCATCGTCGCTCACATCGACCACGGTAAAAGTACGCTCGCCGATCGCCTGCTCGAGCTGACCGGCACGGTCAGCCGCCGCGAGATGAAAGAGCAACTGCTCGACGCAATGGACCTGGAGCGCCAACGCGGCATCACGATCAAGGCCCATCCCGTCTCGATGAAGTACAAGCACCACGGCCAAGAGTACGAGCTGAACCTCATCGATACCCCAGGCCACGTCGACTTTCATTACGAAGTCTCCCGTTCGCTCAAGTGCTGCGAAGGTGCGCTGCTGCTCGTCGATGCGTTTCAAGGAGTCGAGGCTCAAACGGTCGCCAACGCCTACGCGGCGATGGAGCAGGACCTCGCGATCATCCCCGTCATCAACAAGATCGACCTCACGCACGCCCGCGTCGACGAAGTCAAGGAAGAAATCGAGCACACGCTCGCCATCGACGCCGACGAAGTGGTCGGCTGCAGCGCGAAGACTGGCCTCAATTGCGAAGCGGTGCTCGATGCAGTGATTAACCGAGTTCCGCCTCCCAAGGGCAATCCCAAGGCAACGCTCCAGGCGATGGTTTTCGACTCGGTCTACGACGAGTACCGCGGCGCCGTCACCTACATCCGCGTCATGAACGGAACGGTCCGCAAAGGTCAGCGAATTAAATTTCTGCAAGCCGGCACGACGCACGACGTCATCGAGATCGGCCAATTCACGCCGCAACGCGTCGGCCGCGAAGAGCTCGCCGCCGGGCAGGTCGGCTACATCATCTGCAACATCAAGTCGCTCGGCAACGTACACATCGGCGACACGGTCACCGTGGCCGAAGGCGAACCCGCGCCGGCGCTGGAAGGCTATGAAGAACCGAAACGCATGGTCTTCTGCGGCCTCTATCCCTCCGACGGCCAAGACTTCGAGCAACTCCGCGAAGCGCTCGACAAGCTCTCGAT
>CAZJWY010000063.1:0-18700 GCA_964549545.1 uncultured Planctomycetaceae bacterium
ACCTGCTGCCCGGTTGCAACCACTTTCATAGCCATCGTGCAGCCCATCATTGCCACGCGCACGCCCACTGTGGGCATGATCACGCGGATGAACACGAGAGCGAGATTAGCAGTTCGGATGCCGACTGCGCAATTTGCCAGCTTCTAGCCATTCCCCAAGTGCTGACGCCGCTGGTGGAAATGGTCGCTTCGAGCGACCATTTCGAGCCACTCGTCGTTCGATCTCCCCTTCAGCCAGCGATTGAGCCTGAGCGTACCTACGCAGCACGCGGCCCGCCGCGATTCTTGAGCGCGTAATCCTCTGCGTTAGATGTCGGAAAATCGGCGGGCCACCGCGCTCGCTGCACCGGCATGTCTTTGTCGTCATCGTCGTAGCACTCTACTGAGCAGCGGTACGCGCTCGCGCGTCATCGCAAGCGACAGTGTGCGCCATATTAAGCTTCGCCGGCCGCCGGTACGAAGGCAGTTGCGGTCCGACCAATACCGTTGTCCTCGCGCCAGGCCGGCGAAGCGTTCAGGCCTTAGAAAAAGTCGTTTCCCACCATGAATACAGCAAGTCCCTTGTCGGACATAAGGATGAAGGTGCGCAATCGCCCTGCCAAGTCGGCCGCGTTTACGCTGGTTGAACTGTTGGTCGTGATTGCGATCGTCGGTGTGCTGGTAGCGCTATTGCTTCCAGCAGTTCAAGCCGCGCGAGAAGCAGCTCGGCGGGCCACGTGCGCCAACAACCTCCGACAAATCGGCTTGGCTGTAATTCAACACTGCGACGATCACCGGGGCCTGTTTCCTAAGACGACTCACGACACCGACATGAACAAGTGTTGGATTTATACACTTGCTCCGTACCTGGAGAGCGTAGACGAGATACGCATTTGCCCCAGCGACCTCAAGGGAAAAGAGCGGCTGGATGCGAGGATGTCGAGCTACGTGATGAACGCATACATCACGAATGGCAGCCTGCCGGGCTCGTTTCTGAATCGCAACAAGCTGCCTTCGATCACCAAGACGCTGGTGGCTGTCGAACTCACGGATCGCGAAAACCGACCCGTCTCAGAGTTCGACGACCATGTTGAATCCTACCGCTGGTTTACTTCATCGAACATTACGCACGAGCGTGTGCTCGACGCGGTGCAAGGTGAAGTCAGCACCGGCCGACACCACGGCGGTGCAAACTACTTGTTCGCCGATGGCCGGGTGCAGCTCATTCCGGAGAACACGATCGCCGATTGGTGCCGAGCGCCAATCAACTTCGTGAAGCCGGGAGAGGCGGCACAATCTTCGAACCTTTTTGAATGACCGATCGATATCAACGAGGCCTGCTTACGCAGACTCATTTTTTTATTCCTTGGAGAAACAACATGAAGATGTCTTTCATTCCTATATTTGTTTTGCTTGTCACCACGACGGCCACCTTTGCTCAGCATGCCGATATCCGACCTTATGTCGAGAACGGGCGGATTCTAACGGCCGGGTTTGTTGACGCGACGAGCACCGAGTTCCCGGACATGCGAGTGTTCGGCTACGACTTCGGCGAGGATCCGAGCGATCCCTTCTTCACGCAAGACCCCGGCTTCAACGCCGCGGCCGGAAGCGGGCTGCCCTCCGGCAGCCAATTGCTATTCAACATCGTCGGCGCCGGCAGTCTCGGGCTGCCTGCCAATCTTAGCTACTGGGACGGCACGGGGGACGTTAGCTTCTCCCAGACTCTAGCCGGTGAGACGCTGGAGCTGAGCTTCGGCATCCAGAGCCGTATTGCCGACGATTCGACTAGCTTTGTCGCCGGATTCAATCTCCAAACTGTGACCGCTAATGGCTCGATCCATCGCCATCTGAACGCATTCCTCAATGGCGGCGGCGGCGACCCCACCGAAGGCATCTATCTGCTACCGCTGGAACTCGCAAGCAGTGATCCGACAATCGCGAAGTCGCTGCCGTTCTTCGTGGTCTACAACAACGGCCTCAGCGAAGCGCTTCACGACGTCGCGATGGACTGGGTGCAAGACAACCTGGTGGTGCCAGAGGCCTCGACACTATCGCTGGCAATCGTCGGCTGTGCCGCCAGCGTGCTAAGAATGCGGCGACGTGGTGGTTTACGGCAGCTACAACCTGGGAGCCACCCCCAGGCCTGCTCATCTCTTCGCCGTGCTCGTCGACTAATATCTCGATGGCCTGACCGAACGTGAGACCGCCGAACGACTTGGCATTAGCCGCTATGAAGTCCGCACCCGCCACGCTCAAGCGTTGGCACTCTTGCGGCAGTTAGGCTGAAACTTGCTGCCACGCCCCGGCTCCATTGCGGAGTGCGGGGCATTTTCGTTGCGCTGAAAACACCCATAGACAACGGCCACAACCGGGCGCTATATTAACCGCCGTCAGCGGAAGCTGATTCGACCGACAAAACCTTGGCGGAAGCCGAGCGGGTCGAGTGTCGTTTACGTTATGTTTCTTTAATTCAGGAGAAGATACTATGTCTTCGTCCAACGGGAAGCCTGCGCGGCCACGAGCCGCCGATCTATTGCGCGAAGCTGCGATTGCCAACGCTGCTGCGAACTCGAAAGAGAAACGCGAGCAGGAAATTGGCCAAACGCTCGGCCAACTCTACGGCGAGCTAAACAACTATTGGGCGCACGTCCAACAAAAGCTGTGTGGCATTGTGCCGCCAAGAGAATGTTGGGCGGAATACTCAACATCGGGTGATGGCGACCAATATCGGGCCTGTCTTGGCCTGATTAAGTATCGTGGTGAATGGCGTATCTGCCACGGCTACTATTGCCTCCTTGACGAAGACGGCCCCGAATCATGGAAACCGATCCATGATTGCGCTGTCGCGGAGCGGGTCGCGTTAATTGACCATATCGACAAGCTGCGCGATGCAATCATTGCGAAAGCTGAAGAGTCGATTCCCGAAGTGCAAAGCGCCATAAGCAAACTGGCCGCCGTGCTAGAACGAATCTGAAGCGAGTGGCCCCGGCCCCGCATTCTTGCGGGGTGCAGGGCATTTTGTGTTGACCAGCTAGCTCGTTTCTGGCGAAATCTCGATTAGGCCAGTGAGAAATGTCTGCGCGGCAGGAACGTCGATTACTTCTCGGTATCCCGGCTCGAAAACTCGGTTAAGGTCGCCAGTCAACTGCGTCACTCCCCGCGAATTTCGCCCGGCCCAATGAAATTGTATTCGAGTGGCAGCAAGGATTGTGGTATTCAGCACCGATAGCAGCTGACTGGAAACATTGCGAGATTGCTTGTCGATGGCGATGTAAAGAAAACAGAACGCCGTCTTCCCATCGGCATACATCTTCAACAACTTGTCGATGTTGTATGCCTTGGGACTTGAGCCATACCCGACTAGCTTTGTTTTAACGTCGATGTTGACGGTGGTTCCATCCGGTAGCTGTTCCGTTATATCCTCAGCAAGGTGTAAGTTGCCGACCTTTGTAATTATTTGCTCTATGCAGTTCCCGCGAAGATTTACATTGTCGATCTCGGCAGCTTCCAAGATTTCATTCGCACTTGACGTAACGGACTTGATAAGCCGCTTTTGTAGTTGCTGAAAATCGGGATTCGTCAGCAGTGAGTTAGCAAGTGTCGCAGCTTCAAGTATGCGTTTCACTTGTTCGGTACTTGGCTCAAACCGCACTCCCGTTCCTGCGATTGCGTTTGTTGCTTCCACAAGCCGAGCCAGATTTTCCTGCCAAGTGTAGTCACGACGTAGTAGGAAAAGTGACTCAAAGTTGTATGGTGTGTTTTCCAATTCGCCAAACGAACGCATAATGTCGTGGCCAAGTATGCTACCCTTTACGTTGTCAACTCGAAGTTGGTGGGAGCTATGGCTAATTTTCTTTAGAAGCGTAGTGTTCGCCAGCAAAAGTTGAACGCCGGTCGGTCGCACGATGCAAATTACAAACGGCAAGTGATCGTACTTGCTAAGCGCCGAAAGTGAGATTACGACGTTAGAAAATGATGCACCGGAAGCTGTCGAGAATCTAACTGAGAAGTGGTCGCCAGCGTAGACGGATCGCTCCTTCTGCAAACCAAATTCTGTCGCCACGGCTTTGGCGACAACATCTTTGGAGCATCCTGGATTCGCTTGCGTGAATCGTTGAATGAAATTGCAGAGGCGCGCTAGCGCTTTCGTTCTTTGTTCGTCGTCCATGACGAACGGCAAAATAGCCCGATTGGCCAGTTTGCAGCAAGATCGGTTGTGCTAGAAGAGAAAACCCGCCCTATCCGGCTCCGCCGTCTCGCGTTGCAAATTCAAAGTATTTCGCTCCCAAAATACGCCGTTTGCTAGCCCTTGAATCTGTCGATTGCTTTCAGCCTGTTCTAGTCGCTTTGCCGCCAAAAGACAGAAGTCTTCGTCAATCTCAATTCCGAGATAACGACGATCTAGTTTCTTCGCGGTAACGGAAGTCGTGCCGCTACCCAGAAACGGGTCAAGAATGAAGTCACCCGGATTAGTGCTCGCAAGAATGAGCTTGGCTAAAAGTTTTTCGCTCTTTTGAGTGGGGTGGTCGGTGTTCTCCGGCATTGACCAGAATGGGATCGTAATATCCGTCCAGAGATTAGATGGGTGCGTATCTCGAAAACTTCCACTCGCACCAGCCGTCCAATCTTTTGGTTTGCCCTCCCGGTCAGTGTAGGGAGCAATTACCTTACGGCGCAGTTTGACCGCATCAACATTGAACGTATAGGTATCCGACAGAGTGCAAAACCAAATATCCTCACTGGAATTTTTCCAGTTAGTCTTCGCACCGCGACCCTTCTCACGCTCCCACGTAATTCTATTGCGTATGGTGAAGTGATTGCTGGCGGCAGCGAATATGGATTGCGACGAAAGCCAGTCACCGCAGATGTAAATTGTAGCGCTTGGCTTCAGAACCGGTATCAGACTTCCAATCACGTCCGAAATCCAAGCCGTGTATGTGTCAACGGATGAGCGCGAAAAACGGCGTCCATTAAACTCTTTATTGAGGTTGTACGGCGGGTCCAAGAAAAGTAAGTCAACGTGCTGCTTTGGCAGCATCGAAACCCAATCGCGGTAGTCGCCGTTGACCGTTCCCTCAATAGGTTCGCGCAACGTCTGCGCTGGACGTTCAATGATGATTGACGCTTTGAGCCGTTCTCGTTCGCTCGGCTCTACGGTCAGAGTCCGGTTTCGTGGCGCGCGCTCTTTGGTTCCATTCTCCATACAGAGTATTTTACCGCGAAGATCATGGCCGCGCAACGGGCCAATGATTTGAACGTCCCGCCGGTAAGATACGCCGCTTTTGACGGCACTACTGACTGTTTACACGCTGGCGGCTGGCCCTCGGATCAATTAAACTGGAAGCCGTCGCCGGGCCGCTGTGGCCGGGCAAAAACTGTGGCATGGAATGGCACGGAATAGGAGCGAAAGCAGCACCCTGTAGCGAACGGGGAGACACAGAAACATCGAGAAAATTCATTCGGGCCGTAGCGCAGTCTGGTAGCGCGTTTGACTGGGGGTCAAAAGGTCGCAGGTTCAAATCCTGTCGGCCCGACTTAATAAAACACGGGAAAAACCAGATTCCCGGCAGCGAGAGGTATCCGCCAAAACGCAGTAAACGCGCAGTAAACCCTGAATCGCAACCTATCCTTGCGAAAGGGGTTTACTGTTATGGCACGACCAAAAAGGGGTCCGTGGCGGCGCGGAACGAAGGGGGCTTGGTACACGACCGTAGGGCGTAAGCTCGTTTGGGTTGCTGATAAATCGGCTACCTACGAGGAGGCGTTCCAGAAATTCTGTGAGCAGCACGGCGGGCAGCCGACCGAACGCCCCGAACATCTAAAGATTGCAGCCCTTTTCGCGAGGTTTCTGGCTTGGTGCAAAACGCATCGGGCCGAGACGACATACGCCTTTTACCATCGCTACCTCAATTCATTCCTGGCTTTCGTTCCCGTAAAGCGCGTGGCCGATTTGTTACCTCGGCACGTCGAGAATTGGATCGACCGCGAGCACGACGAATGCAGCGATACGACGAAGAACGACCTGATGAAGGGCGTGAATCGGGCAATCAACTGGGGAATCAAAAAGCGCTATCTCAAATTCAATCCGCTGGTCGGAATGGAGAAACCAAGCCGACGCCCTCGCGAGGTTGTGCTAACGCAGGATCAATTCCGAACGATGATAGGCTTCGTCAAGGACGAAGAGTTTCGGGATTATCTCGAATTCCTATGGCAAACCGGCTGCCGCGCAATGGAGGTGCGGATCATTGAAGCCCGGCACGTCGATGGCTCGGTCGTTACGCTCGCGGCGTCGGAGGCGAAGGGTAAACGACGCCCTCGCACCATTTATCTGAACGACGTCGCGTTGGCGATTGTGAAACGGCGGTGCAAGCTGTTTCCTACCGGCCCGATTTTCCGCGATACGAAGGGACGCCCCTGGACCGCCAACACCGTGCGCCTTCGATTCAAGCGGCGAACGAAAACGAAGAAGGGCGAGAAGATTTACGGGCTATCGGTGAAAATGGGAATCCCTGGCTTGTGCGCAACAACGCTTCGGCACAGTTGGGCAACGAACGCGCTGAAGAATAAAACCGACGTAGCAACGGCGTCAATCTTGATGGGTCACTCGGACCCTGCAACGCTACTTCGTAACTACCAGCATCTCGCCAAGGATCAGGAATTCTTACAGAACGCGGCCAAGGTTATACCTATCAGCGTTCCTGTTCCTCTTGATACTGGCGTAGTTGCTCCGGCGTAATCGAGATACGATTGCGAATACGGATATGGGGCAACGCCCCTTCGGCGCAGAGGCGGTAGATCGTCTCTTTGCTCACGCCTAATTGCTTCGCAGCGGCAACGGCGGTTAGCGCAGCCCCGTTGGGCGCTGGCGATTTGAGAGCGGCAATTTCTTCGCGGAGCAATCTTAACTCCGCATGCAACGTAGCGAAGTGCTGCTGAATCGTTGGCGTATCCACGGCGTTTGCTCAATCGTAGAGGGGATTGAGGCGATACGCCGGGCTGAATATCGCTAGTGAACCGCCGAACCGTTCACGCCGCAATGTGCGGGCGATACCTATATTCTGATTGGCGTTGGCCCGATTTCTAGGGGCCAATTTCTAGGCCCGCACAGGCGGTATATCCGGGCCTGGGTCGATACTGCGGGCTGTCGGTGGCGCTAGCGCCACGTTCGCGTGATTCTTCTCCCCAAACTGGCGCGGCCCGGCTTCTCACCCCAAAATGTGAGTGCGGTCGTGATACGCGCGGCCAACATCTAGCAACGGGGATTAGCTATGAATCATCGTGAACTAGCAGTTTCTCTAGCCGAGGTAGTGGTGGCCTGGAACGACGGGATTCTATCCGATACCGAGGCTCACAGGCTGTTGGATGAATTGCGGCAATCTTGGCAAACGCATTGTGCTGCGGTTCATTGCCGCAACGATGGCAACTATCGCAACGCAGACGATTACGTCATTCCCCCGGCTCCGGCTCTGAAGCGCAAAGAGAAAATTTCCTCCGCAATCGGTGCGGTTCTTCTCGGCCATCGCGTTGGGGCCGTTGACGTTTGCCAAGCGGAGGAACTAATCGCGGAATTGGTCGAATGCGAGGCAGCCTCGTTGCATGCGGAACGGCTGCTGGCAAATCGGGCCAACGAATACGCCGCCAAGAATCGTATCTCGCAATACGAAGGAGCACTTGATGCGAGGGACTAGCCAATTGATCGAGGCCGTGTTGGCGGCGTGGATCGTGGTAACAATCGCGTGTTCAATTGCAACCGGGGGATAAACGATGAGTACAACTAATGGCGAGCATATCGGCGATAGCGCCAAACAATTCCTGGCGAACGCCTCGCACCAGAAACGGTTGCTTGGCGAAATCGAGGAACGCCTCGATTTCGATACGACTGAATTGGACGACGCGTCGTTGGTTGCAGCGGAACGATTGGCGAGCGAACTATCGCGTCGGCTGATGGCCGAAGCCTGGGGCAGGCGAACCAGACGCAAAATTCCGCCCTACGATTCGCTCGAATGGCGTTCGTTCTTCGAGGATTGGATGAATAGCCCTTCGGAGGATTGATGAGGAACCTCCTACGAAACCGAACGATTGCCGCTCGCGATTTGTTCGCGGCGGGATTCGATTACGAGCAAATTGGCGAGCGGTTGGGGTTATCGCCTGTAACCGTTCGCAAGTATCTGGACGAGGATTTCCGCCAAGAGATTGAATCTAAGGATAAGGCCCGACGCGATTTGGCGAAGGCTGAACGCGCAGCGGAGAAGGCGGCAAAGGAAGAGGCTCTTCGGCGCGAATTCATCGCCGAGGCGAATGCGGCCTGCTGCATGATACCGCCAGGGGATTTCGATTTGGTATTTGGATTGTGGAAAGAGCGGCGGAAGAAGAGGGGCCAATAGCTGTTTGCTACGTCACGCGTCCTGCTCTTCGACAGGACAATAGTACGCTTGCGGCAACCAGCAGGATCATACTGCTAGGCTCCGGGATTGATGCTAGTCCGCTGCCTGCCCCCGCGCCGCCGACATTCTTACGCCAAATAACGTAGTCGGCTGCGTCGATTACACCATTGCCATTTCCGTCTGCCCCGGTTCCCGGCGTAACGCTCCCGCCGAAACCGCCACGCCATTCTGTGTAGTCCTGCGCGTCAACGATTTGGTCGCCGTTGTAGTCGCCGGGCGGGTTGTTAGGTAAAGCTCCCATTGCCCACCATGCAACTGCGTAGTTTTGATTCGTCCCAACATCCGTATCGTGTTGGCGAATCCAAAATTCGTATTCGCCTGTTGTTGGAATTTGGAAGAACAAGTGCTCTACAGTACCAACGGCGCTGTCCGACAAGGCGATGGTTTGAGTTATGCTTGCCGCAAATTTGGGAAGAAAATAAATATCCAAGTCATTGATAACGGAATCGTCTGGCGGGTTGATACCGTCATCAACGTACTCTTGGAACGTGTCTCCCGCGTTGTATTGGCCCATTGGAGCGGTATCCGTCGCAAATGAGACTACCCGATCCCAGGCGAGAGTTATTGAGATAAAACTTCCACCCATCAATTCGCCAGCGAAGCGATAGCGATTGATGTCGCCAGCGCCCGTCGTCGTACCGTAATCCCATCCAAGCGTCGGAATATCCGCTCCGTCTGCGTCATATTCGCCTGCTGCGAATTGGGTCCGAGCACGGCTGGCGTTAAGATGACCAGCGCCCATCTCTATATCTAGCGGGACGCGGCTTCCCACTCCTTCGTTGGAATCATCCCAAGCTTCTGAGTCGAACCATGTCGGGTTCGGGTTCCCAGGCTGAGGCTCTTTTAATACGGTGCGCGTCATGCCAAGCAAACCCCCTGGCGGAATAGGACTCGTTCCGGCAGGCGGTATAACCGTGCCATTGTCAATATCTGCTTGTAGCAGCTTGTCGGCAGAATTGAGCAGCACCGCTTTCATTGTTTCATGCCGTCGTGACCGCACGGCATCCCATCCGAGCGCACCGGCGCTAATACGTTCGTTGGCGTACTGATACAACAACGCTGCCGTTGCCGTGACGTGCGGCGCGGCGAAGCTAGTGCCGCTGTTCTGCGCAACAGAATTTAACGCTGTCATATCAAGATTGTCACCAGGGGCTAGTAGCCCTATTGATGTCCGATCCCCTTCAGCATCAAAGCTTTGATTGTTAAGTGCGGCAACACGTCGATATACTCCGCCTTCAAGTGTCGAGTATGCGACGGTGATGCCGTTAAAATTATCCTTTGGGACCGGGTTCACGTTACCCTCATAGCCCGAAGCGACATAGAGAACATCATGCGCAGAGGCCGACCAATCGACAAATTGGGTGAGATGCTGGTTACCATCGTTCAAAGTGTGCGTTGCGTCAAATGGATTCCCAAAGCTCATGTTTATAACGCGAATATCAACTCCAGCCAGCGTTGCCAAATTGTTGATAGTGACGGCTGCCTCTTGATCGTAAGGGGCTGGTGGCGTGCCTGGATTGGTCGCTGCCGAATACAACGCTGCCCCTAACGCCACGCCTGTAGGGGCAGTGCGCGGACCAGCACCATCGGGGTCAACCGTATCTTTTCCAATGATAACGCTTGCCACTTCCTCGGCATGGTCGTCGGTGTAAAGATTTGCTATACCTGCTCCACTTGTTGTACGCCGGTAGACTTCTGTTGGTACAACGTCGGGACTTGAATGCGCCGTATCGTCGTTTCCACCATCGGCGACCGCCTTGCCGGGGCGGAAAAGTTCCACTTGGCCAACTCCGACTGCGGGCGTTGGACCGACACTACCGCCGTTCATAGGAGCGCCGTTGGCGAGCGTAAGGCCAGCGGAATTGATGCCGTTCGGTCCAATCGTCAACGTACTGCCAAACGCCGTGTGGTTTGAAATTGCAATGCACAAGGCCAAACATACGATTGCCGTTGTCTGTAGCTTCATCGCTCGCCCTCCTTTATTTTGATTGGCTAACCTCAACACGGCGCATTAGTGTTACTGCCGTTTTGTCCGAGTCATACATCTGAATGTCATAGTTAGTGGCATCAAGTTTTCCTAAAGGAACCCAGTAATAGTACCGACGCACGTCGTCGGTTGCTGGCTGAGGCTTCGATTTGTGATAGGTGAATATCACTTTACCTTTGTCAACAGTAACGCTTTCGACGGTCCACCAAACGGGATTGCTTGGACCGGAACCTAGATAAACAACTAGCCAATGGCTTCCCCGTTCTGGCTTCGGTTTGTCTTGTGACGCAGGTGTTTCTGCGGAACGCGACCCGAAAAGCACGTTGGCGCTCGCCTCTAGCGCATCGCGAATCTTTTTGGCGTCAACAAGAAATACGTTCGAGCTGCCGTCGCCCGCGTTACGAAATCGCATCATGAACGAGTTGTAAGCTTCCGTTGGCCCTACAACGTCGTCGATGCTTCGCAAATCCTTTTGCGGCCCGGTCGTAACAATTTCCGAAAGCGGAATCGTTCGTTTTTGGTCAGCAGGTTCTTCTGCCATCACTCGCGCCGCCAACAAAAGGCATATCGCTATTCCAACGAACATCAACGACAGCTTCATGATTCACCTCGTTCCCCTAGCGCCCGACCCTATCACTCTCGCCTACCGATAGCAAACAGAATTACTATGCCAAACACGAATATAGTTGCCGAGTGCTTCAAGCGCGTTCACGCAGGGTTCGCAACGATCAGCAAATAGGGAAGTAAGCACCGCTGCGATAAACAATCAATGAAAAAAAAACGCTTGAAATTTTGTTCGCCAGCCACGCTGGCTAAATTAGCCGGGGCAATTATTTGCCTTTTGCATGATCGGATCGGGCTGGATCATGCCAACGTGAAACATAAGTAGATGGGTCGTCACGGTCGTCACGCACCGCTAAATCCCGGAGATTTTGCCCCCAGGCCGACACGGCCCCGCTGAGGCCCCTATATGCCGGGGTGCGTTCCTTGGCCTATCGGTTCAATCCGGCCCCCAAACCCGCTGCCCTGGCCCGACGTGGGGGCCGATTTGCCGGGCTATCTATCCCGATCCGGGGCTGCTCAACCGACCCCGTCGGTCTTTCCCGCTTTCTGCCGGGCGCGGGGCCGGAATCCGCTTGGCTTGTTCCCGCGAACATTCAATGCTTGTCACGGCGGCAACGGCAACAACGCAACGAGGCAACAACGCGATGAAAACAACCAGCGTAACAATCGAAGGCCAAACGGGACGCAGCGCAACAATCAGCCGGGATAGCCGCGAGACGCGGGTTGTTATCGCCTCGTTACACTTCGAGACAATCTGGCTGAACCCCAACGCCGATAGCAGCGAGGTTTGGGACGTAGCCATGAAGGTTCAGCAGGCCCTGGACGGATTCTTCGGTACAGGCACGGATGTTCGCGAATACAGCAACGCAATTCTGGCTTTCATGAACTAACGAACAACGCAACGAGGCAATGGCAATGACCACGATTCAGCAATATGAACAGGCCCGCGAGCACGTTTTCAAGCAGTTGAAGCGTATTGCCGCGAAGCTAGAGGCCCACGACCGAAAGTGCTCGGCTACGCCAAACGGCCACGAGGCGGGTTGCGACCAGTTGGCCGAGATTATGTATCGGCTGGACCAAATCAACAACGAACTACTCGGCTAGGGCAACAACGATGAAAATTCACGAACGTACCCTGGACAGAATCCTGGCGGTAATCTCCAAGGGCTGTAGCCCGGATACCATCGCGAACATTTTGGACGACTTGGTTTGTGCCGACGCCATCCCCTCGTTGAGCGATTCCGAGGTGGAATTGGCCGAATTGATATTCGATGAATTGGCGGGGCGGAACCCCGAAGCAGTTGAGAAAGCAAATTCGTTCTAGCTAGTTGCCGCGCCCGTTGCCGCCGAGCCTCCGTTGGAGAAATCCAGCGGAGGCTTTTTTGCCTTGGTGGCGCTGATAATTCGCCTCAAGCGCTTACTTTTCTCACCATCGCCCTACGCAATTTTGCTGATTTTCGCAGCGTTGGATCGTTTGGCATGCCCGTAGCGTTGATTGGCGGGTAGTTGATCGGTTCTGTGTAACCCCGCTTGGAGGATCAGCCTATGCCTGGAAATTCTTGGTCCGATCAGGACATCGCTCGCGTTCTTGAATCGCCTAAGTTGAGTGAGACTAATCATCGGTTAGCCAATGAGCTTGATCGTAGCTTCAACGCGGTTCGATTCGTCCGCTACTTGGCGGACAATCCGCGCAAAGACGCCTACGCGAATCATAAGCAGGCGTTGCAGGTTCGCCGGGTAGCAAGGGCCATAAACTATCGGGTATAAGAGGCTAAGCGGCAATCATTGCGATTGGTAACTAGCCGCTATCGCGGTAACGCTAACGGCCCTAGCTCGCGTACCAATTCCATCACTTCGTCGATACGCTTGGCCTGTTGATCCGGGGGCGCGTATCGAATCGCGACGTCGATAACCTCGCTCACTAAATCGCGTTGGGATTTGTCTACGTCCCTGCGGAGGTGGTTATACAAAGTATCAATACGGATACGGAACCGTGCAATCGCGTCCCGTACTTCTTTCTCAATTTCATTGTTGTCGGTCATTTTCTTACCCATCACTTCCGATTACCTCATCGACTATTCGGCTCCAATCCTCATTTTCTAATTGACGCGCCCACTCAGTGAGTCTATCGCCAACTTCTTCAGCGAATCGGTTGCAGCCATCGGCGTCTTTGTAAACACCATCGCGGACATAAATGGTTTGTAATTGCCGCTCGCCTCGTATAATTGCGGCAACATTAGACCGCAGAGACGCTACGCAGCGACCGCTAAAATCATCGAACTCGATTATTACCGCAAGCATTTTGCGTAGATCGACGAGCGAAGCCTCCTGAGCTTCGGCCTCTTGTGAGCGAGGTGGACGAAATTCGCAATCGGGCAGGTCGTTTCGGCCTGATGCTTTCGCAAATTGCTCTACCATCGGGCGCACGATACCTTCGTTAAGTTGATCGGGGTCTAAATAGGTCAGCTCTCGTTTCTGGCAACGCGCCAATTCAGCGGTCATTAAACTTGTAATATGTAGCAACGCGGTATCAAGGTTAGAATCTACTCCCTTCGACGCCTCAAAAGCGTAACGAAGCAGGGCCAAATCTTTTTCGATGCGTTGCGCGTGAAAATAGGACGTAGTCATCTATCATGCCTTTCTCCTCCAAAGCTAAGGTCGCGAATCAATCCTCAACGAGCGATAACTGGATTCGGTCGCCAAAAACCGACGCGATAATGCCGAATTCTTCGTGCAGTTGAACCGCGTGAGTAATCAACGCTCCGCGAAGCGAGCGCCCGTCGTGAGGTCGGTTGATTTCTTCCATAAACCGATCATCGCAGGTTAGATTTTCCATCAGGTTCTTCGCGTTGCCTGAATAGCTACCGCAAGGTCCGTGATACGTTCCTTGTTGAAAATATCCGCCGATTGATGGTCGGTAGAATGTTCCGGGCTGGCGTAGCAAGCGCCGGAGCGCCCCCGCGAATTGCGCCAAATTGATTTGTTTCTTACCCATCCCAGGCCCCTCCCTTCGCGGTCAAGCCGAACACCTGATACCGCTGGGACGATAAACTGCTTACATCGCCGTCCTTGCACATACCGATTAGTTTTCGGATAACTGCGTTGGCATCATCGTTGATTGCCGTTGCAATTTGCTTTGCCGTACCAGGGCCGTTGGCTTTGATTTCGGCGGTTATCTTTTCGCGGAAAGGATCGGGTCGATTGTCGATCATTGCTGCACCGCCTCTCGCTCAACTAGCGACAGCCAAGATTTTCGGGCCGCGTCTTTCTGCTCCGTGGTCGCGTTCGGATCGGCGTCAACCTTCTCAAATTCACGCCATGCTGCGGTACTCGGCTTTGCGTCCCATTCCGCCAACCTTGCCGCTTCGTCCTCAACCTTCGCGGGCTTGCCGGTTAGGCGTTGCTGCTCGTCACGAAGGGCCGCTAGGTCGGCCTCCAGCGAGGTGATTCGCGAGGAAACCAATTCGCCCTTGGTTTTTCGCAAAGCGGCGACTGCTGCGTCTGCTTCTTCGACATACTTCGCGGCAACGGTTTTGTCACCGCCCACTGTCTGTAGTTGCAGGATAGCGCGATTGATTGCGAACAAATCCGCCTCCGTGGCAGCAGGATCGGCGTCCAATTCGTCACGCAGTTTCTCTAACCGCGCGACCGTTGGAGCAACTGCCGCGAGGTGCGCGTCCTTGGCTTTGGCAGCCGCCTGATCGGCCTCGAATTTCGCACGATCCCGCTTTATCATCTCCAAACGAACCTGTTGAGGCGTCATCGACGCGCGAGCCTTCTCCAGCAATTCGGCCTCGGCCTCAGCCTGAGCAATATCGAGCGATTGCTTTGTCCTCGCGGCGTTATATTCGTCGCGAGCCTTCTGCCATTCCGGCGAACCCGGTTTGTGGCTTTGCAATTTTTGATACAGCACCGAAGGGTTGTTCGGATCGGCAGCCATTACTGGCTTGAAGTTAGCCGCTTCGATTTTCTTCAACGTGGCATCACGTTGCTGCTCCGGCGTTAAATGCCGATTCAACTTGCCGGATTCGATTTCCTGTGCGGTCATTTTGCGACCGATGAGTGGCTCCAGAACCGCTATGTCGTTTGCATTGAACTTAGCCATGTGATTTTCCTTTGTGATGAGGTTTGATTGAAAAAGTGCCTGGGGGCGAGCACATCGAGCCAATTTCTGAACTCGATGGACGTTGTTCCTCGCCTCCCAGGCGAATTGTTAAAAACCTGCCCCGCCGCATGGGCGTTGACGACGGGGCAGGCCGCACCAGCCCGTCGTCTCTATCAGAACGACGGGCCACCTACAGGGATTACCCGATTGGCGTTACGCTCAAAACGCCGCCAGTGCTTTCGGTTAATGTTCCGCTGGCCGTTGTTGCGCCGATCAAGGTATCGACGGTGCTCTTGCCCGCTAGGTCGGGAGCGAACAAATCGCGAACCGCTCGGCGTACTCGCGTATCCTCACCGAAGATCATCCGGCGCTCCGTCATTTCGATGCGGCCTCGATTCCCTTCGTCAGTGCGAAGCAAATCACACCGATCGCCGGGGCACAAATCCTTGTCGCCGATGACAACGGCCTGCCTCTGATCTACAAAGCGCGGCACGGCAAGCAAACCGCGATCGTCGTCAACCTCGATCCCGTTGCCGCCGAATTTTATTTTAGCGCGTGGTTCCCCGTCCTCGTTCACTCCGCCGTTACGCATCTGGCTGGCCATGAAACCACGCTCGCCGCGGCTCATCGATCGGGCGAACCGGTGCTGATCCCCGGCGGCCGGGAGGATATCACGACGAAAGTAACCGCCCCACATAGCGAAGGCACGCCGCCTCCTCAAGCGGTTTCCATCACCGGCGATGTATTTCGCAACGCCCAGAAGCTCGGCTTCTACACATTGGAGAATCCCACCGGCACATACGCCGTCGGCGAAAGCTTACTCTCGCCCGCCGAAACACTCCTGAACAACGACGCCAGCGTCAGCAACCACGAACCAATCAGCCGCGGCCAGTCGCCGGCCGGTTGGCTCACGGTCCTCGCGATCATTGCCCTCACGGCCGAGTCCGTCCTTTACCACCGCAGAAAGGTCGGCTGATCCGTGATCGAGTTCGTAACCTATAAACCGCTCATCTGGATCGCGGCGGTCGTCCTGATCCTCGTGATCGCGGCCCGGTATAGCCTGGTCGATCGGCCGCCGCTGTTGCGCTGGCTATCGGTCGGATTTCGCATCGCGGCGATTCTGTTTCTCATCCTCGCGTTGTGCCGCCCCTTCGCCGACGACGAAAACGACAAGCTGCACGTAAACTTCCTGGTCGACGTTTCCGAGTCGGTCGATCTTGACGCCTCGATCGCCTCGCTCAAGAAGGTCGACGAATGGATCGTCGGTCTCCGCGGCGGCGACACCTGGTCGCTGTTCGCTGTAGGGCAGGGCGTCCGTCCCTACGAATCGACCGAAAGCCTGCGGAAGGTGTTGAACCAGTGGAAAACCGGCGTCGCCGACGACAAGTTCCGTAGCGGCACGCGCCTGGCAGACGCACTCCTCAACACGCGCCTGGTCTTCCCCGCCGATAAAACTCGCCGCGTCGTGCTCATGACCGATGGCCAGGAGACCGATGGCGACATCGCCGCCGTGCTCACTCAGCTTCGCGACGAGGGCATCGACGCACGGCTCTCTCCCGTCGCCGGTCTGTCACACGCCGAGGCCGCCGTTTTGTCGTTACAACCATCCTCGCGCGACGCCTTTCACGGCGAAGTGATGCGAATGACCGCCAAGCTCGCCGCCAACAAAACAATGATTGGCAAGCTACGGCTTATCCATAAAGGCGTAGCCGTGCAGCAAAAGGATGTGTCACTACAACCGGGCAAGCCCATTGTTGCCGACTTCGACGTGGAGATGACCACGCCCGGGACCAGCTTGTGGAGCGTCGAACTGGTTCCGAGCAGCGACCACTTTCCGATTAATAACCACGCCTCTTGCACCGTCAATGTGCGCGGCCGCCCCCGTATCCTCGCGCTGCACGAAAAACCCGAGCAACTTCGCTCCTTCGCCCGCATGCTCCGCGAGCAAGAGTTGGAAGTAGAGGTACGCGGTCGATATGGCCTACCCGAAACACTCGAAGAAATGGCCAGCTTCGACGCCATTATCCTGGCCGACCTGTCGGCCACCTGGCTCACTCAGCGGCAGATGCAGATGGTCAAACGCTACGTCACCGACCTGGGTGGCGGCCTCGTCATGATGGGCTCCGAAAACAGCTTCGGCCTGGGCGGCTACTACAAAACGCCGGTCGAAGATGTGCTTCCCTTGATCTCACGTTTCGAAAAGGAAAAGGAAAAGCCGTCACTCGCAATGGCGCTCGTGATCGATAAATCGGGCTCCATGACCGGCGTTCCCATCGCGCTCGCTCGCCAGGCGGCGAAGGCAGCGGTCGAACTGCTCGGCCCGCGCGACAGCATTGCCGTCATCGGCTTCGACCACGAAGCCCAAGTGATCTGCGAAATGACGAGCGCCGTCGAAACGGCTTCCGTGCAGGCGTCGATCGACTCGCTCGAAGCGGCAGGCGGTACCTTCATGTACCCGGCCATGGTAAAGGCCAAGGAAATGCTCGAAGCCTCCCCCGCCAAAATCCGCCACATGATCTGTCTCAGCGACGGCCAAACTCAACCCGCCGATCATGAGGGCCTCTGCGAGCAGATGAGCGACGAAGGCATCACCGTCTCGACAGTCGCCCTGGGCGATATTCCCGACTCAGTGAATCAGCGGGTGGGCAGTCGGAGAAGGCATCACCGTCTCGACAGTCGCCCTGGGCGATGGCGCCGACAAACAGCTCCTATCCTCCATTGCCGAAATCGGCCATGGCCGCTTTTACGAAACCGATGATCCCTCCAACGTGCCGCAGATCTTCACCAAGGAAACGATGGAAGCCACCAAGAGCGCCATCAAGGAAGATCTGTATGGCTGCGTGCGAACCGGCGACCATCCGATCCTGGCCGGCTACCAAAGCGCCGACCTCCCCGCGACGCTCGGCTACGTGATGACCGAAGCAAAACCTACCGCGCAGCTCCTGCTCGCCGTGGAAACGGGCGACCCGCTCCTGGCAGTCGGCCGCTACGGCCTCGGCGCCGGCATGGCCTACACCAGCGACCTTACCGAAAAATGGGGCGGCGAATGGCTCACCTGGGGCGGCTGCGGCAAGTTCTGGGCACAAGCCCTCCGCGGCGTCGTTCGCAAAACCTCGGTCGACGGCCTCCAAGTCGCCACGCACGAAGACGAAGGCAACTGGAAGTTCGACATTCATCGCACGAGCTCCGACGGCCTTCCAGTCAACGGCATCCACTGGAACGCCATCGCACTCGATGAAGATGGCAACGAGCACCCCCTCGAAATAACCGAAGCCGGCCTCGGCCGCTACGAATGCAACGTCCCCACCGAGTCGCACGAACGATTGACCGTGCGGCTACGCGATCAGGATCACGACAAAACCAGCGTCCAGCACTACAACCACTCGTACCCGGCCGAGTATCGACTGGCTCAAGAGATGCCAGCCGCCGTCGCGGCGATGGCCCGTGTAGCGTCCGACTCCATCACCACCGACCTTAATCCCCAACGCGGCCGCCACTCGATCGTCCACTGGGCCTACTTCGCCGCCCTCGGCTGCCTCGTCGCCAGCGTTCTCCTCCGCCGAGTTTGAGAGGTTGCACCGCGAACGGCGAGCGGCGGGGTTTATCCCCGTCGAAACCG
>CAZJWY010000063.1:18710-22349 GCA_964549545.1 uncultured Planctomycetaceae bacterium
CGAAACCGCCGGGATAAACCCGACGGCTCGCCCGCCACTACTCCATCTTCAACACCACGCGAAACCGTGCCTTGCCGCTCATCATCCGCTCGTAAGCCTCCGCCGCTCGCTCGAGTGAATAGATTTCATTCATCGAACGCACCTCGTTCCGCGCGCTGAACTCGAGCGTGTCCTGCGCGTCGATCGACGTTCCGGAGTACCAGCCCTTGACCGATCGGCAACCCGAGAGCAGAAACAGCGGCGTCACCTTCAATGATTCCGCAACTCCGATCACCATCATCGTTCCATTGATTCCCAGCCCGCCTTCGGCCGCGCTCATCGCATCGCCATTGATGGCGGTCGCCAAAATCGCCTTGGCACCACCGAGCTTCTGCAATTCGGCCGCGACATCCTGAGTCTGGCTATCGATATATACCTCGACGCCGAGCTGCCGTGCGAGCGGCTCCTTATCGACTCCGCGAGCAATTCCCACTGTGTGGAAGCCCATCTTCCGCGCGAACTGCACACCAAGATGCCCCAACCCGCCGAGCCCCAAAATTGCCACAACGTCCCCCGGTCGCGCGCCGCTATTCCGCAACGCATTGAACGTCGTCAACCCCGCACACATCAGCGGTGCCGCGTCCACTGGTGGCAAACTATCCGGCATGCGTGCCACCGCGGTTGCCGGCACAATCGTGTATTCCGCGTATCCACCGTCATAGGTAATGCCCGTGACCGGGCTCGTGATACACGCAAAAAACTCGCCTCGGCGACAATGGTCACAGTGCCCACAATAACCGCCATTCCAACCGACGCCCACCCGTTGGCCCACCTTCCACCACGTGACATCTGGCCCAACCGCATCGATTACGCCAATCATCTCATGCCCCGGCACGCGCGGATAACGAAACCCAGGCAAATGCCCCTCCACGACGAGCGAATCCGAATGACACACGCCACACGCCTCGACGCGAATCCGCACATGCCCGGCCAGTGGCGAAACCAGTTCCCTCTCGACAATTTCCAATTTGCCAGGTTGCGTTACTTGAACTGCCCGATAAATTGTTGCCATGATCAATTCCTTATGAAGTCACTTGCCAACGCACCCATTTTCCATATTCAGATGAGATGCACGTCGCTGCCGTGAACTTACCTAGCCTTCTATACCGTCGCAAGCCGCAAACTGGACGTACCGCTCCGCCACGGCGATAATCGGGTCGACTCATTTGACAACCACGCTTGGTTTCACGACGGCATGAAACAATACTTTCTGATCTGCCTCCTCGTTTGCACTTCGTGGATGCCGGCTAGCGCCAGCGAACGATCCAGCGAAACAATCGCCGGAACGGGCCTCGCGGAAAATAATAGCGACCACGGCCCCGCATCGACGACCAATATCGGCGAGCCCTTCGGCGTCGAAGTAGGCCCCGACGAGGCAATCTATATCACCGAAGTCCGCCATCATCGCATCCGCCGGCTCGACCCCAAGACTCACGAACTAACGACCGTCGCCGGCAACGGCAAACGCGGCTACTCGGGCGATGGCGGCCCCGCATTGCAAGCCGAGCTGAACGAACCCTACGAAGTTCGCTTCGACTCCAGTGGAAACATGTATTTCGTCGAAATGAAAAACCACATCGTCCGGCGAGTCGATCATCAAACCGGCGTCATCTCGACCGTCGCCGGTACCGGACGACAAGGCTACTCCGGCGACGGCGGTCCCGCCACGAAAGCAATGCTCAACCAACCCCACAGCATCGCGCCCGACCGAGAAGGTGCGATCTACATCGCCGACATCGGCAACCATCGCATCCGTCGCGTCGATCCAAAGACAGGCGTCATCGATTCGATTGCCGGAAACGGCAAACGCAGCAATCCCCAAGACAACCAAACCGCCCGCGGCCACTCACTCGTCGGCCCCCGGGCGCTCTTCATCCACGGCGATATACTCTGGATCGCACTCCGCGAAGGCCATAGCGTCTGGCGAATGAATCTGGCCGACGGCATTCTTCACCACATTGCCGGAACAGGCCAGCCCGGCTATTCCGGCGACAATGGTCCTGCCATCAACGCAAAATTCAACGGCCCCAAGGGAATCGCCGTCGGTCCCAATGGTCAAATCGTCGTGTGCGATTCCGCCAACAATGCCATCCGCCAAATCGATCCTAAGTCCGGCCTTATCTCAACCATCACCGGCGGCGAATCGCAGAATGTAAAATCAAACGCCAAATTGAATCAACCTCACGGCGTCTGCGTCACCCCCGACGGCGCTATCCTCATCGGCGACACGCTCAACCACCGCGTCCTCCGCATCAACAAATGAATGACACCAAGGGTTTAGCGGCGGCGGCAACGCCGTCCACCACCAGCAACTCCCATCCCACATAAAAAGCCACAAACCACACCCGCCCCACCCAACAAAAAAACGTTGCGGCCACAATCCCTGCAGCCGCAACGCCTGCTCGAAACACCAAATAAATATCTGACGTTGAATTACTTGATAAACAACATTTCCTGGTAAGTCGGCAGCGGCCACAGATCGTCGGCCACCCAGCTTTCCAGTTCATCAGCATACTTCCGAACCATCGCCATCGCTGGCAATACGTCGGATGCACAGTATTCGGCAGCCTTGTGAGCGCCGCCACCATGACCAACCTTGCTGAGTGCCATGCTCAGCACGCCAATGCTGTCCTGCAGGCTCTTCACCAGCTCGGTCACCTTGTCGAGCGTATCCGTATCGAACTCGTAACCAACCAGCTTCAGGTTGGCACATGTCGACGCCAGCTCGTTCTGGTAACGAATCGCAGCCGGGAAGATCATCGTCTTGGCCATCTCGAGCGTGAGATTGGCCTCACTGTAAACTGTCTTGCAGTACTGTTCGAGATAAATCTCCAACCGGCTTTCGAGCTCACGCTCGCTCAGCACGTTATACTTCGAGAACAGTTCCTTGATCTCCTTGGCCTCAAGCTGCGGCAAGGCGTCGACCGAGGTCTTCAGGTTCAGCAAGCCACGCTTCGCGGCTTCCTGGTGCCAGGCGTCCGAGTAGCCGTCGCCGTTGAAGATGATCGGGCTCGCTTCGGTGATGATCTCGGTGAGCAGCTTCTGCACCGCGGTGTTGAGCTTCGAGGCATCGCCGGCCGTAGCCTTTTCCAGCTCGGTTGCACAGAAATCAAGCGACTCGGCCACGATCGTGTTCATCGCCACGAGCGGACCAGCGATCGATTGATTCGAGCCGACCGCTCTAAACTCGAACCGGTTGCCGGTAAAAGCAAACGGGCTCGTCCGGTTGCGATCGCCCGCGTCCTTCGGCATCGGCGGCAGCACATCGACGCCGACCTCCATCATCCCCTTCTTCAGCGACGAATTCGCGCCACCCTTCTTGATCTGCTCAAACACATCCGTGAGCTGATCGCCAAGGAAGATCGAAATGATCGCCGGCGGAGCTTCGTTCGCACCCAAGCGATGATCGTTACCAGCCGTCGCCACAACAGCACGCAACAGGCCTTGGTACTTCTTCACCGCACGAATCACCGCAGCGCAGAACACCAAGAACTGTGCATTGTCATGCGGCGTATCGCCCGGATCGAGCAGGTTGCCTTGCGACGAGCTGCCCAGCGACCAGTTCAAGTGCTTGCCCGAGCCGTTGATGCCGGCGAACGG
>CAZJWY010000063.1:22359-24763 GCA_964549545.1 uncultured Planctomycetaceae bacterium
CGCGATCTCGTACTGAGCCGGAGCAACTTCGTTGTGACGCGTCTTCACCGGAATGCCGAGCTTGAACAACTCCCGCTCCACTTCCAGCATGAACGCCAACACGCGTTCCGGAATCGCGCCAAAGTAGTGATCCTCGAACTCCTGGCCCTTTGGCGGCTTGGCGCCGAACAATGTCCGGCCAGCCGTCAGCAGGTCGGGGCGAGCGAAGAAGAAGTGGCGATCCACTAGGAAGTATTCCTGCTCGGGACCACCGGTCGACGCCACGAATGCACCGTCTGTTTCGCCGAAAAGCTGCAAGATGCGCTGAGCCTGCACGTTGAGCGCTTGCATCGAACGCAACAGCGGCGTTTTCTTATCCAGCGCTTCGCCCGTCCAGGAAACAAACGCCGTCGGAATGCACAGCGTCGTGCCGTTCGGGTTTTCCAGAATATAAGCCGGGCTCGTCACGTCCCAAACCGTGTAGCCGCGGGCTTCGAACGTCGCCCGAATGCCACCGGTCGGGAAGCTCGAACCATCTGGCTCGCCCTGGATCAGTTGCTTGCCTGTGAATTCGGCGATCGCGCCGCCGTCGCCATCGGGCGTGAGAAAGCTGTCGTGCTTCTCGGCCGTAGCCCCGGTGAGCGGATAAAACACATGGGCGTAATGGGTCGCCCCCTTTTCGATGGCCCAATCCTTCATCGCCGAAGCCACGACATCGGCAATCTCTGGATCGAGTTTCGCGCCGGATTCGATCGTCTTGCAGAGAGCCTTGTAAACTGGCTTCGGCAACCGGCTCTTCATGACCGACTTGTTGAAAACATTGCTGCCGAACAGCTCAGACGTGGGAGTATCGATAAAATTGAAAGGCTCCGAAATCGGCTTGTAATTCGTTACCGCCGAGATGGCCGCCATGCGGGCCGAACTGCCCATGTAACCATTGCTACTTGCCGCAGCAGCCGCTCCGCCTTGCAACGCCGCCTTAGCGCCCGAACGAGTTGTAGTGCTCACAAAATTTCCTATCGCCGGGTCCTAAGCCCGAGCAAAAAGATGGGGAAAAACCGAACCTGTCGTCTCAGAAGGGAAACGACCCGTTGCCCGATCCGTGGGCAGAATATTGGCAGCAAATCCGTGCTGCAACTTGAGTCCGCTGTGCAAACAATGTACCAGCCGCCTATTTATCAAGAAAACCCGCGATTTCACGTAATTAAAAAGGCATTTCCTGCCCCACTAGCCGTCTCTTTAGCCCGAATCACAGGCAGTTCATGGTCAAAAACTAGGCTGCAACGCCTCATTTCTTTAATAACGCCTTCCCCCCGCAAATCGATCCCCCCACCGCTTGCGGCTTAGCGCGATCGAGCCCCCCGGTTCAAACACAAAGCCCAACCCTCCCGCCCCCTTCCAAAGCCGGCACTGATAGCTACCCAACCACCTCGCTCCCCCGTCTGCTGCAACTGCCGGGATTGCTCTCGACACCGCCGCCCAGGTTGAAATAATTCGCCCCGATTGTCGGATCGCTAGCGGAAGCTCTCTGCGCGCTACTCTCCGGCGAAATTCTGGAATCGTCGTGCATGTCCTGGGCTCCGCTTCAACTCGAACTCGAATCGAAGCCAGCTCGGCGAATTGTCCGGCATCACTACCTTTATCTTTATCTCTTACTCCTTCTGTTCGCACTCGGCTGCGCACAGCCCCTCCGCGTGAACACGCAAGCTGTTATCGACGCCACGGGCAACGTCAATGTCAACGCCACGGGCGACATGAAAGCCCAACTCGTCCCAACGCCCAAGCTCACGCCCGTCTCCGCCTCCAGCCTCCCTCATCGTCCGCTCGATCCCAACGCAGCCAAGATTGCTATCGTCGATGTCGATGGCCTACTCCTCAACAACGACGCCACCGGCCTCGGCTCCTGGGGCGAAAACCCCGTCTCCGCATTTCGCGAGCGGCTCGATGCGATCGAGTGCGATCCTTGCGTGCGCGCCGTCGTCGTGCGCATCAATTCGCCCGGCGGCAGCGTCACTGCCACCGACATTATGTGGCGCGACCTAACGGCATTCAAACATCGCACTAACATGCCCGTTGTAGCATGCATCATGGATGTCGGCGCGGGCGGCGGATACTATCTATCTGTCGCCGCTGATCGTATCGTCGCCCACCCCACCAGCGTCACCGGCGGTATCGGTTGCATCCTCAACGTGTACAACTTGCAAGACCTGATGGGGCAGTTCAATATCCTCGGCATCCCGATCAAGTCGGGCCCCAATATCGACCTGGGCTCCCCAATCAAAGAACTGAGCCCTGAAAAACGCAAGCTATTGCAAGATATGACCGACGAATTCCACGCCCGGTTCCGCAATGTCGTCACCAAAGCCCGACCAGAGGTCAACGCCGCAAGCGAATCCACGTTCGATGGCCGCGTCTTCACCGCCCG
>CAZJWY010000064.1:0-24633 GCA_964549545.1 uncultured Planctomycetaceae bacterium
GCACGTCGTGATAGCGGCTGAAAGTTCGGCGGCGAAGGGGAGGAAACTGAGGTTTCTGGAATAGCGATGTCGCTATCGATTTGGATTGCTCGAGTGAGCTGAGGACTAGTCAAGGAACCCGACTAGTTCTTGCGATCGACTTGGTTGTTGAAGCTTTCGAACCGCTTTTGCTTCGATTTGGCGAATGCGTTCGCGTGTCACCTTGAAAATGTGTCCGACTTCTTCCAGCGTATAGCTGTATCCGTCTCCGAGACCGTACCGCAGTTTAATGATTTCGCGTTCGCGATAGCTGAGTGTTTTTAGGACTGAGCTGATTCGCAATCGCAACATTTCTTGAGCCGCGCCGATGGCAGGGCTCTCTGCGGTCCCGTCTGGGAGCAGGTCACCGAACTGGCTGTCTTCGCTGTTTCCGACAGGTCGATCGAGCGAGATTGGGTATCGGCTCATAGCCAGTACGCGTCTTGCTTCTTCGATGGTCGTCTCAGCGCGACGAGCTGTTTCTTCAAGGGTTGGTTCGCGTCCAAGTTCCTGCAGGAGTTGACGAGAAACGTTCCGAACTCGCGACATGGTTTCTACCATGTGCACAGGGATTCGGATGGTGCGGCTTTGGTCGGCGACAGCGCGAGTGATTGCCTGACGAATCCACTAAGTGGCATACGTGCAGAACTTGAACCCACGGCGATACTCGAACTTGTCGACCGCTCGCATCAGGCCGGCGTTGCCTTCCTGAATCAGGTCGAGGAACGACAGGCCGCGGTTGCGATACTTCTTGGCGATCGACACGACGAGCCGCAAGTTACCTTCCGACAACCCGCGCTTGGCCCGTTGATATTCGCTATAGACCTTTTTCAGGTCCTTGATGCGGTTCCGCAGACTCGACGGCGTTTCTTGCAATGCTCGCAGGATGTTGCGGTTTTCGATGAGAAGCGGCCGACGTTCGTGGGCCGGCTTCTTATCGCGCTTCATCTGCTCGATGTTCGCCTTGAGCTGATCAATGCGAGCACTGAACTGCTCGAGCTGACCAATCATCGGCTCGATGCGTTGCGTACGCAGACCCAACTCTTCGACCAAGAGCACAGCCCGGCAGCGGCGACGGCTCAGTCGCTTCCACGCGGCCTTGCGCTCGTTTGGCTTTTGGGACTTGCTGGTCGCGATGCGGTAATCTTCCGCATTGCGCTCCAATAGTCGATCGAGCGTGGCGAGGTTATGCGGCAAACGGCCGAGAATCTGATCCTTCTCCAAGCGATCGGTCACCGACACCTGCACCGTGCGATCGAACGGCAGTTCGCCGCGATGCACGCGATGCAAAACCTTCACGGCGCTGCGAATCACATAGTCGCAGCAGAGCAACTTGCGACGGAACGCGGCCCGAGTGATTTCGATCTTCCGCGCGAGGCGAATTTCTTCCTTGCGGGTAAGCAGCGGGATTTCGCCCATCTGCGTGAGATACATCCGCACGGGGTCGTCCGACCACGATTCGCCTTCGCCCCCTTCGAGCAGGCCTTCCGATTCGGGGTCCTGCGCATCGATCTCGGCCGCATCGCTATCGTCGACTTCGACAAGGCCATCGGCATCATCGTCATCGTCGTCTAAGGATTTGTCATCGATATCTGCTGCGACATCAACGACTGCTGTTGCTTCATCCTCAAGATCATGATCCAGCAGTGACTCGTACAAGATTTACACTCCTACCAATAGAAGGCCAATGAGATGAAATAGGAACATGCGACAAGGAACGAACAGCAGCCGATCAACATCGAAAAGTCGAAACCCGGTGCAGGCGCCTTGGTAGGTAAAGGGCTCCCTGCAAGAACTCAGACAGTGCGACACCAACATCGATCAATGGCTACAACAAACCCTAACGCAGACCTCCCCTGAAAAATCAATCCTTAGCCAGGTGATTGACACCTAATTGTATCACTGTCTCGCCGGATGGCACGTCTGTCGCGGCATTTGGTAAAAGATTACAACCGCACAAACATTGACCTTCCACCGATACCTTTACCTGACCGTTAACTTTTATTGTTCAAGCGCTCCCACGCGCATCCCGACTAACTACGCTCGAAGTGTCGCACCAGGTCGCAAGTGTTTCCGAACAGTAAAACTTTGCAACAAAGCGAACCTTCGATCTTTGAATTCCATACCGAGGCCTGGCAAGCACTGCTCGCTGATGGCGGACAGACCACATTGCGTCCGACCCTCCTCGATCCCTGGGAACCACTGCCCCAACAGAGTGCTGACGCCCCACGCGACATTCATTTCGCGCGGCCTCCCAGCGGCGCCGCGTCCATGGACCCTTGATTTTGCTGCCCAACTTGGGAGGTTTAGCTTCTCAATTCTAAGCAGCCGAAAAACCGAGTCCATAGGCAGAATGCAAAAAATCCGTACGATAGGCATATCCGATAGCACTCGAACCCGCATGGCGCGGTCAGACTCGTCAGCAAAGTCTCCCCCAGTTGGTTCATGTCGCTCCATCCTCTTTGCCGCTAATAGTTTACGCAAAACCGGACCCATTCCCCCCAATATGTCGCCCGCCGTACCTATAGGGACGATTCAACAATAACTTCCCCATTTCCGGAATAACCACGGAGGCACAGAGGACACAGAGAAGGCAAAGGAGAAAGCACAGAATACTAAATCGCAACGAATCGACGATAGTAAGTCAGAACATAGAAAAGACGGAAATAGTTTTTTCGTCATTAGTGAAAATTAGCGCAGATCAGTGTTCTTGCCTCCTGTATTTCTTCTCTGTGTCCTCCGTGCCTCCGTGGTGAATCCCATCTGCCGAAGTTGCTTTTGAGCCATTCCTAACCGAATCGAAGCGAACTTTCATGTCCAAGTACCTTGTCGAGTGCCATTGCGGCCAGAAGCTGCCGGTCGAACTGGGCCAGGCGGGCGGGCAAATTACCTGCTCGTGCGGCAACCAGGTCGATGTGCCGCCGCTACGAAAGTTGCGCCATCTGCCGCCGGCCGAAGATCGAGTCGAACGGCCGGCCGCTTCCACATGGAGCTCGCGTAAGGGTGTCATTACGGCATGTCTGCTCCTCGCCGGAGTGCTCGCGCTCGTCAATGGCTGGAGCTGGTACACCCAGCCCAAGGTGCCTGTCTTCGATCCAGAGGTTTACCAGCACAACGTCGTCGATCATCGAATCCAGGCGATGACTCCATCCGACGCCTGGAATTGGTGGGTCAGCTACTACAAGCCCCTGGCCGAACGCGGCTTTCAACCCCTGGAGTTCGCCGACCGCGCGCGCATCGAAGGCATCATCGCCGAGCGCAGCTCGCTCCGCCGGACACTTTGGGTAATTGCCGCCATTGCGGCAGGGATCGCCGCCGCGACCGCCTTCTGGCCGAAGGCGCCCGCCGCCCCGTAACACGGACTTCAGTCCGTACGAAACGCCACTCGTAAGAATTACCACAGCGAGTAGCGTGGGTGCTCGTCACCCACGAATTGTGGTTTATATCCACTGGGGCGCGTTGTGGCGATTGCAACACAGCGCTCAATACGTGGGTGCGGAAGCACCCACTACCAGCTCTTTTGATTAAGAAGCTCTAACAAAACCGGGGGCTAGCGCCCAATGGCACTTACTTTGTTTTAAGGTGACGACTCACTAGGCCATAAGTTGTGCAGGCACACAGTTGCTTGCACACCCTATAGAAGTGGATGTTTGTCGTTGATTCCAAAGTAAGTGCCATTGGGCTAGCGCCCTGCCGGCTAATCAAATCAGCCGGAACGCGCTAGCGTCCGGTTCCCCCGCTTCGGTTTTGTTAGAGTTCCTAAGCCTCTGATGGACTAGCCACGAAAAGCCACCAAGAATTTTCGTGCATCTTTGTGCTTTTTGTGGCTCATTGCTTGAAAGAGCGTAGCGTGCAACTCAGCATCAGGGATTTTTCGACAGACTAGAAGTCTGTCCTACGAGAATCACTTCCCCGCATATTGATTGAGCGAGATCTTTTTCCTGATCTCCTCTTTAAGGCGCTGCAGCACCGATCGCTTGTCGGTGTTTTCCAGAATCTGCGTGACGACGCGCTTTGCCCCCTGCGGTCCCCAGCTCGCGCCGTGCTCGAAGTAGTACCGCGCTGCTTCGCCGACGATGTACGATCCCCAACCAGCCGCCGCGCCTTGGGGCAGGGCAGTGATCACGGTGCCAAAGCCAAACGTTAGGCCCTTCACGGTCGACGCGACTGCATGCGTCAACCATTCAACGCTCAATACGAGTCCCGCCGCCTGCAAGATCGATGTTACCAACTCGCGCGCGTTGGCCGTCGTGATCGAAATGCCGTAAATGCGGCCGAGTGTGACGACCATGGCTGCGTCGCAAACCGTGCCGCCCAGCACATCGGCCACCGGGTACGGATTGAGCGCCACGCCGAGCGCCTTCATCACGGCGAAGCTCCAGATCGTGGTCGTGGCTTTCTCGTTGCGCATCCGCACGCGGAGTGCGACCATGCGATCACTTTTGTCCGCGGCGTACATCGCGGCGTTGAGCGCGATCAGCACATTCCCCTCAGCCGCGAGCACTTCGAGAATTCGCTCGCGAACGGCCGCGACATCAGGCGTCGGCTTCCGCCATTCCTGCCGCGTCTTGCCGTCTGCCGATTCGATATAATATTCCACCTGCCGCGGATCGGCCTTCGCGGTGACGACATTCTCCGGATCGACCAACCCGGCCAGCCGTGGCCCACGAAACACAGAGAGCAACTCCGCCAGCTCCTGCGGCGTGTACAAATCGGCTTTGTTCAAAACGAGAACGATCGGCTTATGACTCGCGGCCAACTCGACTAGGGCGGAATACTCGACGTCGTTCATGTCTGAATCGACGACGAACAGCACTAGGTCGGCCCGCTGCGCCGCCTCGTGCGCCATCGCCGCCCGCTTCGCCCCGTCGACTTCATTGAGGCCCGGTGTATCAACTAGCACGACTTCGGAATTCGACAACCCAGGCACAATATACCCGGCCCCGCTCCAATTCAGATTCCAAACATCCTTCGTCCACCCACCGCGCACACTCACGCCAGCCACGTCTTTGCCGACAAGCGCGTTGATCAGCGCCGACTTTCCCGTGCTGATTTCGCCAAAGACGACAATCTCGACCTTCCCGGCCGCCAGCTTATCGGCCATCGAATGGAGCTGATCGAGATCACGCTGCAACGAAGCCCGCTCCTCGGGCGTGCAACCACGAAAATGCTCGATCGCCTGCCGAATCGAAGCCATGGCGGCTTCGTAATCGCTATCCAGCCCAATCGTTGTGTGTGTCGAAGAGGTCATTCCATCAACGGCATTTCAGCCGGCCAGCTTACTACAGATTTAACAGCAATATCGAAACTCAATCCGAGCAGTTTACTAACCACAAGGCACGAAGAGCACAAAGAAGAAATTAGACAGGATTTACAGGATGAACAGGATGGATCAGAGGGTACTGGCATCAACAGCAGATGCTACTGGCATGCCTCGACTATCCCGCGCTCAGTTTTCATCTCATTCATCCTATCGATCCTGTAAATCCTGTCCAAAAATTCTTACCTTCGTGCCCTTGGTGTTCTTCGTGGTTCAATCTGCCTTTTTGCCTCAGCGCGAGACAAATCAACCGTTCGACAACTTCTCCCGCCCCAATTGAATCAACTTCTTAAGCTGCTCTGGTTGCGTCACTTCTTCCCATTCTCGCCGAGCCATCTCGGCGATTCCACCTTCGGGCGGATGCATCTCGTTGCGGAAGTAGTCGCGGAACACGCGACCGACCCAACGAGTGACCACCGCCTGCACGAGTCCTTGCGTCACTCCGCCGGCGATCGTGCCGATGCCGGGTACGGTCTTGAGCATCGAGCCGACCGCCGCGGCAATCGCCGGCGCGGCCGCCGTGGCGCCAACCATTGCCACGAGGTTCTTTCCGAGTTGCCCCAGCAGCGTCACGATCGTGTCGGCATCGATCTTTTGACCATACACAGCCGCCAGATCGAGCACCATCTTCACGGTAATCGCGCTGCCGCCGGCGAGGTCCAACAGCGGAAACGGATTGATCGCCGCCGCGCCGCCGGCCGCCCACATGTACTTGTTGATCACCTCGTCGGCCCGCTGATCGAGCGTCGCCAGCACGCGAGCCTTCGCCTCGTCGATCAGTCCTCGTGATTGCAGCAATAGGTTTCCCAACAGCAACTCGCGTCCATCCCGCTCGACGATCGACATCATCCGCCGCGCCAGCGGGCTGACATCCGGCTCGACATCGACCTCCTCGTCCTGCTCGCTGCCATCGGAAAGCACTCTCACACGCCGCCGCTTCGTCGGCCGGCTGCGCACCGCCACCACGTCGGCCGGCTTCACCGCCGGCGTCACTTGCTCGGCCAATTGCCGCACCAGCTCATCGCGCTGCTCGGCGTCGTACCAATCTTCCTTGTTCAAGCAGACAACGATCCGCTTCTCCATATCGGCCAGCGTTTCGAGCAGTTCCGATTCATACGACTTCAGCGGCCCATCGACCACGAACAGCACGAGATCGGCGTTCTTTGCTGCCGCAGCCGCCTCGGTTGCCCGCGACTCACCACGCACCTCGGCGAGCCCCGGCGTATCGACCAGTACGATCCGATCGCCCGCCGGCCAGGGAATCTCGCTGCGCGTGACCGTCGTGCCGCCGACCACATTCGTGCGAAACATCTGCCTGCCGGCCAGTGCATTCAGCAGCGACGACTTGCCGCTGGAAATCGTTCCGAACGCCACGATCTCAAGCTGCTGCGCCTCGCGCTTGGCCTCGATTTCTGCCACCGCGTCGGCGATTTCCTTCTTCAACTGCGGCGAGATGCGCCACCCCGCGGCCACTTCGCGTCCCGCGGCGAGGTTGTCATCAATCTCCTGCGAAAGCGCGCCGGCCGACATCTGGCTCGGGTTCAACCCGCGGCGGCTCTGATCGGCCCGCTTCTGCCACGTGTTCTTCACGATGTGCAAAAAGATCGCCAGGAGCAGACTGCCGAGCAACAGGCTGCCGATGCCCACGACCGCCAGATATGCATAGCCAACCAGCGGGCTGACTTCCTTGGCGTGGTGATACCCTTCGAAGAGCCGCGGCGGAATCGTAACGAGCACATACCCCAGCACCGCCAGCACGATGACAATCAAAATGCCGGTAGTAGTACGCGATTGCGACATTGGCCTATTATAGTCGGAGAACCGAAACCTGGGCATCGCCCACTAAAATCTACCTCACTATAAAGCCGCGACCGCTGGTCGCGGAAACCATACCACACGCAGGAACCAACCATGAAAGCCGCCTACATCACCCAACCCGGCCCTGCCGATTCGATCATCATCGGCGAACTCCCCACGCCCAAACCGACCGACAAGCAAATCCTCGTGCGAGTGAAATCGGCAGCGCTCAATCCGGTCGACACCTACATCCGCGGCGGCACGATCAAGATGGACCTGCCGCTGCCGTTCGTCGTCGGCTGCGACTTCGCCGGCGTCGTCGAGCAAGTCGGCCCGGAAACACGACGGTTCGAAGTCGGCGATCGAGTCTGGGGTTCCTGCCAAGGTTTGCTCGGCCGGCAAGGCACGTTTGCCGAATACGCCGCAGTCGATGAAGACCTGGCCTACGCAACGCCGGCAACCGTCGACGACGACACCGCGGCCGCTTGCTCGCTCGTCGCCCTGACCGCCCACTTAGGCCTCGTGCGCGATGCCAAGCTGCAAGCCGGCGAGACACTCTTCGTCAACGGCGGCACCGGCGGCGTCGGTTCGATGGTCGTGCAGATGGCCAAAGCGCTCGGCGCGAAAGTCATCACGACCGCGGGTACCGACGAAAAGACAAAGCTCTGCCGTGAACTTGGTGCCGACGTCGCGATCAACTACAAAACCGAAGATGTCGCCAAGCGAATTCAAGAAGCCGCCCCGGGCGGCGTCAACGTCTGGTGGGAAACGCTCCGCGAGCCCGACTTCGAAACCGCCGTGCCGCTCCTCGCCCCACGCGGCCGCTTCATCCTGATGGCCGGCCGCGATGCCAAACCAGTCTTCCCCGTCGGCCCGTTCTACGTGAAAGGCTGCCAGCTCTACGGCTTCGCCATGTTCAACGCCACCGACGAAGAACTCCGCGTCGCGGCAGACGACATCAACCGCTGGTTGGCCAACGGCAAACTCAAACCTCGCATCGATCGAATCTTGCCACTGGAGAAAACCGCCGAAGCCCACCGCGTGCAAGAAGAAAGCACCGTAGGAGGAAGCGGCAAACTAGCAGGCAAGATCGTGATTCACCCGTAGAAAACTAACCACGGAGAGAAGATTAACCGCGGAGACACGGAGGACACAGAGAAGAGGGGAGGATTTGCCATTGGTAATTTGTCATTGGCCATTTCTGAAATGACCAAATTTCAAATGACAAATTTGCAATGACCAATTTTTTCTCTTCTCTGTGCTCTCCGTGTCTCCGTGGTTATTCTTCCCAACCGTTACCTGTCCCGGCCAATGTTCGCTTGCTTGTACGGATTGGCTACAATGGAGTAGCCACACGACCTGGAGGGAAATCGAATGAGTTTCACTGCCGTTTATCTGAAAGTGCCCGAAGGCTACATCGCGTTCGTCGAAGAGTTGCCGGGCGCCAATACGCAAGGCGCGACTTTGGACGAAGCTCGCGAGAATTTACAAGAGGCTGTTTCGCTCGTACTCGAAGCCAACCGCGAGCTAGCTGAGAAATCTTTAACGGGTCAAGAAGAAGTCGTTCGCGAACCGTTCGTGCTAACCACATGAAGCGAGTCGATCTGATCCGCCATCTTGAAGAACATGGGTGTTACTTACTGCGCGAAGGCGGTCGGCACAGCGTCTACGCCAACCCGGCGAACAACCGCACATCATCAGTACCGCGTCATCGCGAGATCAACGACTATCTCGCAAAGAAAATCTGCCGCGACTTAGAGGTGGATCAGCCGTAGCTAAACCAACCCCCACCGCTTCCTTAAAAACCACTCCGTCCCCACCAGCCCCACGAAGACGAGGAAGAACGGCCACGTGTCCCAATAGGTCACCTTCGCGATCACTTCCTGCTTCACCTCCGGCGGCTTATCGGCGAGTCGCTTAAGTAGATCGGGCAACTCCTCCGGCGCAAGTGCTGCGCCGCCGGCCGCTTTGGTTGTTTCCGCCAGCTGCGCCATCAGGCTCGGCTCGGCGGCGGGGCGATCGAGTTCCAAATCCTGATGTGGCACCAGGAACCGCGCCTCCGCCGTGCCCAGCACTTCTGCACCGTTCTTGGCCGTTACCTGAATCTGGTAGTCGCCTGGCTTCATCGTCTGGCGGAATGTGGCGTTCCAATCGCTGCCGGTCTTTGTCGCATTGATACGCTCGCTGCGCCCATCGGGTGTTTTCACTGTCATGTCGAACTGCGCGGTCTCGACCGGTTCACCCTGCGCGCTGTCCGCGCCAACTTGAAACTCGACGCGTCCGCCACGTGTCACGCGTCGGCCGGCGAGTCGTATCCACACTCGTCCCGTGGTTTGTTCATCCTTCTTCGCCAGCCAGAGCACGATCTGCCGCCAGAAGCGTCGATGCGCTTCGCCGAAGCCGCCCATCTGCCAATGCCACGTCGAGTCGCCGGCAAACGCCAACACGCGCCCTTCGCCCGATTGACCAGCCACCAAAATTGGATGACGCTGCGGGTCGTCCGTCTCGGCCAGCACCAGCGCATTTGGTTTGAGTTCATTGCGCCCGATCGCGTTCGCTCCATCGAGCGGCGGCAATTGCGCCCACAACGCCGCGCCGCCAGATGCTCCTCTGTTTCCAGGTCTTGCACCAGCACCTTCGCGCCCTTCCAGTTGCAGAATCGGATGGCCTACGCCGAGCGGTTCGGTCGGTCGCATCCGCAACGGCCCCTTGAGTTGCACATCCTCGCGCAGCGGATCGCCAAACGCCTGCCGCTGCGCCGGCCCAATCTGAATCGGCAGAATATCGGCCAGCGGTGAGTCGCGAAAACCGCCAGGCCCAAAGCTGTGATAACCGCCCAGCATGACGAGGCCCATCCCTTTGCGCACGTGCTCAGTGATGACTGCCCAACTTCCATCGCTGAGCCCCTGCATGTCGACATCGTCGAGGATGACCACATCGGGCGGCGCGACGCGCGGGTCGCCGGCAGCACCCCCTTTCCGCGTAAAGACATCGGAAATATCGACGCCCATCGGATCGTAATTGATGAGCCGCCGCTCGACGACGATATCGGGCGAGTGAGCCAGCGCCGCGCGCACAAACCGTTGCTCCGGCCCCGGCCCGCCGCCGATTCGCTTGGTCCCAACAAGGTACAGCACATTGATGCCTCCCGCGCGCACGGTCACGAATGTGCTCACTTCGTTGTTCGTCGTCACTAGCTCGCCTTCGCGTGGTTCGGCCCGCAGCGTCACCTTGAACTCACCCGCCTTCCGTGGCGTGTAGTGCAACACTACCGGCACCGAGCCTCCCTCGGCGCCCGTTTCCACTTGCGTAGCGTCGACCACCTCCATTCCCTTGTCGGTCTCCCACAAGAGTTGCACCTTCGCCTTCTGGTTTGGGTAGCCGTTCGCCGTAAGCAGTGCGCGAACTTCGGTCGGTGTGTCGGTGAAAATCGTTTCGTTCGTCACGAGATCGTCCAGGCTGAGGTCGGCCCGCTCGCGTCCGCCCGACTTGCCGAAGGTGAACGTGTAGAGCGGAATGTTCTCGGCCGCGAGCCGCCGCGCGGCCACTTGGGGCGGAGTATCGCGCGGCACCACGGCCCGCTGTGCGCCGTCGCTCAGCAGCAGCGTCGCGAGCACACGCCGGTTCGTCTCCTGGTCGAGCGCGTCGCCGATCGCGGCGCCGATCGCCGACTCGTCCCCATCGGCCGCCGCCGGCAAACTCATTTTGCCATTCTCGATCGCGATCTTGCGCGAGTCGCGATCGAACTCATACGCCGTCACAGTCAGCTTCTTGCCAATCGTCGCCAGATCACGCGACGAGGCTTCGAGCAACTGCTTCACCGAATCCCAACGTGGCTTGTTGCCGATGGCATCGGCCACCTGCATGCTCCGCGAGCTATCGACCAATAGCACCAGCGATGCCGGCACCGGCTCGACCTTCGTGTAAACGAGCGACGGCCGCAGCAGCGCGAATAGCATCAAGAGTACCGTCGCGAGTCGCAGGCCGATCAGCGTTCCCCATTGCCGCTTGAGCAATTGCACATGCCGCGGCTGAATCAACAACAACCCCAGCAGCACCGCCGTCACGAGGACGACGACTGTCAAGCTGGCGACGGGTTGTAGCCTGATTTCGAGGTTCATCGTCGGGAGGTCGAGAGGGGGAGGGTGGGAGGAGGGGAGATGGGGAGTTCCATTGGCATGGTTGTGTTGTCGATCGCGGGAGAAGCGTCTCCTTCGTTGTTGGCCGCTTTGCGCGGCGCCGCGCCGGCTTCCGACGAGTAGAAGCGGTTCGCTAGTAGTTGTTCCAGCGCCATCGCTAGTGCGACTGTGAGAATCAAGATGGGGAACAGCTCGCGGCCGACGCGCCCAACGCCCACGCCGAGGGCGATCTCATCGCGATTCGTCGCCACGCGCGCCCGTTCGGTGCCGAGTGCCTTCACGACGTCCTCTGTCGCCACGCGGTCGAGTCGCGTTATCTCGGCCGGCGCGTTGACGCTGAACCCGCGATCGAGCCGTTCCTCACGCCCACCCGCGCGAACACGATAGTTGCCCAGCGCCTCGGCTGTCGGAATCGACAAGCTCCGTTGGCCGGCGGTCAGTGATTGTCGCACCGCGCTCCCATCCGGCATCTGCAAAACAAAGCTAGGCACCTGCTCCTCGGGGCTCAGCGGCAGCACGATCGTTTGTCCTGCAAGGTAGTTGAGCTCCGTTCGACCGGCCCCTGCCAGGTGCTGCACAACGCCGTTGATGAGAGCCAAAAATGGCCATGGCTCCGGTCCCGTCGGCAATAAGTTCCAAGGATCGTCGTTGGCCGAGTCCGAGATCGATGTCGTCATCACGACAACTGACCCGCCGCCGATCTGCCGCTCGACGATGGCCGGCTTGCCATTGGCAAATGTCGCGACCACCTGCGCTGGCTCGGTTCCCGCTTCCAGTTCCCAAAACTTGAACACGGGAAACTCCGACCACGGCGCGGTGTTGGCCAGTTCACCCAACTCGCGTAATGCCGGGTGCTCCACGGCGATTGGGCGCAAGTATGTCGTTTCGCGCGACTGCCACCGTAGCTTGCCGGGCAGCAGCTTTTGTGCTTCCGCGCCGTTCATCTCCTCGCGCCGCGCGTGCCGTCCCAGAAAGATTCCTACACCGCCGCCGCTCTCGACAAAGTTCGCCAACGGTTGCCATTGATCATTCGGCAACGGCGGCGGGTCGAGCAGGCACACCGCCGCGTAGTCGCTCAGTTGCGTATCCTTCAGTTTGTCGAACGTGCCGACCGTGCAGGCGAACTTGGATTGCACCAACTCCGAGGAAGACGAAGGCGACAACGCCTCGCGCACGAACAACGCATCGCTCGCCTTATCGGCCAGCAGCAAGACCTTGCTCGGCGGCTGCACGTCGACCGTGAAGTAACGCACATCATCCGTCCTCAGGCCGTCACGCCCCACGATCCGCACCATTCCTTGGTGGATCCCGAGCTTGAGTCCCGACAGAGAAAACTCCACCAGCGACGCGCCGCCCGGCGTCAGCTTCACAACTTGCTGACCGCGTTTCTCCGGCTTGCCATTGCCATCGCCGACGAACAACTCGACCGTTGTTTCGTTCGCACTTTCTTTCGCGCTCGTGGCGCTCAGCTCGGTCGTGAGTTGTAACAATCCACCCGGCGCGATGCGCTCGCTGGAGAGTTTAAGTTTTCCGAGCCCGACGTTCCTCGGCTCCGCCGCTCCGACATCGATCAAGTAAACATTCGCCCCGGGCTGCTCGTTGAGCGCCTTGGCGAAATTGTTCAGCGTATCATCCGACCAGGCCTCGGCCGCCATGTCGGTGAAGAGATAGATTTCGCCGCGGTAATCCTTCTTCGTTTCCAGCCAGCGGAGCGCGTCGCCGATCGCGTCGCCCATCGGCCGCACGGCCGTGCCTAATTCCATCCGCTCAATCCGCAGGTCGGCCGCGTCACGATCCAAGTCCTGCCCACGCTGCCGCCCCGCGCGATCGACCACCGTCACCGGACACTCCGGCGGCAATTGGCTCACCAGCCACGTGCCCAACTCCTTCGCCTTGGCGAGCCGCGTCTTGTCGTCTTGCTCGTATTGCATGCGGATCGAGTTGTCGAACACCAGCGCCGCCGCCATCGGCGCGCCAGCCTTGCCCGCCGCGCCGGAGCCACGCAATGTCGGTCGCGCCAGCGCAAAAGCCAGCAGCCCGATGATCGCGCACCGCAGCGCCAACAGCAACCAATGACGCAACTGCAATCGATGCTGATTCTGCTGCTGCCGCCGCTGCACGAACCGCAACGCCGGAAACGTAATCCGCTTCGCCTCCCGCCGCATGATGAGATGCAGCACAATCGGCACAGCAATCAGCGCCGCCCCGGCCAACAGTGCTGGTGTTACGAATCCCATCCGAAGCCTTTTTCTTAATCAAGAGGGGGAGAGTGGGAGGAGGGGAGAGCGGGAGGTCATCTTACTTCGAGCCTCCCCCTCTCCCTCTCTCCCCACCTCCCCCTCTCTTCATCACGCCCGAGATTGCCTCATCGACAAGTATTCCGTCAGTGCTCGATCAAACGGCATACTCGTATCCAGCGCCACGTAGTCGATTCCGCTTTGAAAACATTCCCGCTTATACGTCTCGCGAAACGTCGCAATTTCTTGCAAGTAGTCACGGCGGAAGCTATCGGCGTCGACTTCAAGGCGCTCGTTCGTTTCCGGTTCTTCTAGTTCGACCAGCCCGGAGAACGGAAACGCAACTTCCGCCTCGTCGAGAATGTGGAACAGAATCACATCGTGTCCGCCATGCCGCAATTCGCGCAGTGAGCGAATGATCGGTTCGGGATCGGCCAGTAGATCGCTGAACACCATCACGAGGCTGGCGTGCTTGAGCATCGCGGCGAGTTGCGCCAGGCTGCGAGCCACATCGGTCTTTCCCGCCGGCCGCAACCGCGCGAGCAGCGACAAGATATTGCCGATCTGCTGCCGCTTACTCTTCGGCGGCAGGTGGTTCGAAATCTGCTCACCGAACGTGACCACGCCGACCGGGTCGCATTGGTGAATCATCAAGTAGGCGAGCGCCGCGGCCAGGCTAATCGCGTAGTCGAGCTTCGTCAGCTCCTGGCGATACGTGTACGCCATCGATTCGCTCAGATCCATCGCCAGGTAGCCGGTAATATTCGTCTCGGCTTCGAATTTCTTGACGTAGTACTTATCGGTCTTCGCGTAGACCAGCCAATCGATGTCGTGTGGATCGTCGCCCGGCGAGTACTTCCGATGCTCGCTAAACTCGACCGAAAACCCATGAAACGGGCTGGCATGCAAGCCGTGCAAGAAACCCTTCACGATAAACTGCGCGCGCAAGTCGAGCCGCGAAATCTGCCGAATCACCTCGGGCTTCAAGTATTGTTCAACGGCGGACATCGATTACTCGGAAAAACGAACCACGGAGACACGGAGGGCACGGAGAAGACAAGATTTATCCGCAGATGGACGCAGATCAACGCAGATGTAGTTGTTAAAGATCAAAAACGATTTAGCGTCGGCGGCAACGCCGAATCTTCAACCAACTATCTCATAACCACAAACAATAACCCACTCCAATAAACAATAAATCTGACCTATCTGTGTTCATCTGCGTCCATCCGCGGATACTTTTCTTATTCTTCTTCTCCGTGCCCTCTGTGTCTCCGTGGTAAATCTTCCTCACGCAGAGAACTTCGGAATCGTCGGCTGAGGAATTTCCCGGATGAGTCGCGCGACCAGGTCCTCGGTCGTCATCCCCTCGGCCTGCGCCTGGAAGTTAGTGCTAATACGATGTCGCAGCACCGGCACAGCGCAGCGCTGCACATCTTCGATCGCAACGCTGAACCGCCCGTCCATCGCCGCGACCGCTTTGCCACCGTGGATCAAGAACTGCCCGGCGCGTGGACCCGCGCCCCAATCGACCAGGTCTTTCACCCACTTCGGCGCCGAGGGATCTTTCGGCCGCGTGGCCCGCACGAGCGACGCCACATACTTAATGATGTGCTCGCTCACTGCTACCGATCCGACCAGCTTCTGCAAGTTGAGAATCGCCCGCTCCGAAAGCACCTTGGAGATCTCGGGCTTCTCCTGCCGCGTGGTCGACGCCAGGATCCTCTCTTCTTCTTCCGCTGTCGGGTAATCCACCTTGATGTTGAACATGAACCGGTCGAGCTGCGCCTCGGGCAGCGGGTAGGTTCCTTCTTGCTCGATCGGGTTTTGTGTCGCGATCGTGAAGAACGGGTTCGGCAGCGAATAGGTCGTCTGCCCGGCCGTCACCTCGCGCTCCTGCATCGCTTGGAGCAAGGCCGCCTGCGTCTTCGGCGGCGTGCGGTTGATTTCGTCGGCCAGCAGAATGTTCGTGAAGATCGGCCCTTCGACAAATCGGAACGATCGCCGCCCGTTTTCATCTTCTTCAAGGACGCTGGTGCCCGTAATATCCGAAGGCATCAGGTCGGGCGTGAATTGAATCCGTTTGAACTGCAAATCGAGAATCTGCGCCAGCGTGCTCACGATGAGCGTCTTCGCCAGACCGGGCACGCCGACGAGCAAGCAGTGACCGCGCGTGAAGATTGCCGCGAAGATCTGCTCGATCACGGCGTCTTGCCCGATGATGACCTTCTGCAATTCGCGCTGCATCAAGAGCCGATGCTGCCGAAATTCCTGCAGCACGTCGCCCAGATTGCGGGCCTTGGTCGCGGGTGTCGCAGGAGTCGTCGACATAACAATTTCACCAAGAGAAAAAACTATTTAGCGTCGGCCGCCAGGCCGAATCCACTACACTCAAGCCGATCTCACCGCGCACCCATCAACTACCCGCCCGCCACACGACAACCCTAAGCGCAATTCTATAGGTGTACCGCACAAGCGACAATCGTTCGGCGTTTGCCAGCGTTGCCGATGCAACCTCTGAATCGTAAACTACTTAAAGGTGCCTTGCTGCACGACTCGCGAGGGATGTGAGATGTCTTTTCATCGACGGCTGGTTCTCGTTACGACCTTGGCGGTCGTAGCGATTGTAGCGCCCGCCGCCGCAGTCGCGCAGTTACCGCAGTTCGCCAAGGATCGCCCCGTCGACGCGGCCCAGGTACTGGCCTCGATCAAGCATGGCGTCGCTTATCTCAAACGCGAGCAGCTTCCGCGCGGCAATTGGCCCGAGTTTCCCGGCTTCGAAGGAGGTGTCACCGCGCTCTGCACGTTGGCGTTACTCAATGCAGGCGAGCCCGCCGACGATCCGAACATCAAGCAGGCGCTCAACTATCTCCGCAACCTCGAGCCCGACAAAACCTACACGGTTTCGCTCCAGACAATGGCTCTTTGTGCCGCCACGCCGAAGCAAGACATGCTTCGCATCACGCGCAACGTGAGATGGCTCGAAGAGCACCAAATCAAGGAGGGGCAGCGCAAAGGCGCCTGGTCGTATCCCGGCCCCGGCGGCGACAACAGCAACGCCCAGTTCGGTGTTCTGGCGCTGTACGACGGGCAACGCGTCGGCGTTGAGGTGAAGCGCGAAACTTGGGAGCTTGCGCAACAGTATTGGGCCAGCACTCAAAACGACGACGGCTCCTGGGGCTACGTGCCGGGCGACGCCGGCACGGGCAGCATGACCTGCGCCGGTATTGGCGGGTTGTACGTTTCGACCGCCGCGCTCGCATCGGGCGACGCTTCGGTCGACAACGGCCAGGTAACGTGCTGCCGTCCGCATGTGCCCGATAACCGCTTGGATCGCGCGATCGAGTGGCTCGGCAACCGCTTTTCTGTGACGCATAACCCGCGCCCAGAAGGCGGTGGACAGTCGTGCCTCTACTACTATCTCTACGGCCTGGAGCGCGCCGGTCGACTCACGGCCAATCGCTTTATCGGCAAGCATGATTGGTATCGCGAAGGGGCCGAGTTCTTAGTTCGCGAGCAAGATTCGTTATCCCACTTCTGGAAAGGCAATTGGTACGCCGAGCGCGATCCGCGCATCAGCACTGCGATGGCGCTCCTGTTTCTCTCGAAGGGGCGTCGCCCGGTGATCATGGCCAAGGTGAAGTACGGCGAAGGCGAGATATGGAATCAGCATCGCCGCGACGCCGCTCACCTGACCGAGTACACCGAGGAATCGTGGGGCATGGGCCTCACGTGGCAAGCGATTGATCCGGAGACAGCTTCCGTCGAAGATCTGTTGCAGTCGCCGGTCCTCTACATCAGCGGCAGCCAGGCACCGAACTTGATGCCCCATGCAAAGAAGCTCCGCGATTACGTCGATCGTGGCGGCTTTATCTTTGCCGAAGCATGTTGCAGCGACTCAGGTCGATTCAACACCGCGTTTCGACAACTGATGGCCAGCGTTTTTCCTGAGCCGGAGTACAAGCTTGGTCCGATCGTGCCGGGACATCCGATCTGGCGCATGCAGGATATCGTTCGACCCAATTCGCCGTATGTGGGTCGGTTGCAGGGGATCGAGTACGGCTGCCGCACGTGCGTGGTTTATTGCACGGAAGACCTTTCCTGCTACTGGGAGCTGGCGAGGCCGGGCCAATGGAACCGCCATCCGCCTGATATCACCGAGCATATTGCCGACGCGCTGGCGATCGGCGTCAACGTGCTCACCTACGCGACCAATCGCGAACCAAAAGGAAAGGAGCAGGCGTTCGACACGCCCATGGATGAGCTGGCATCGAACGACGGATCGACCCGCGCGGTCATCAATATCGCCAAGCTCCGCCACGGCGGCGGCTGCAACGACGCGCCGGGCGCGCTAGTCAACCTGCTCCGCACGGCGACGCAGGGCGAGTTGAAGTTGCAGGTTCGCGCCGAGCCCGAGCTGATCAACATCAGCGATCCGAACCTGTTCAAGTATCACTTGCTTTTTATGCACGGTCGGCAGGAATTCCGCCTGACCGACATCGAGCGGCAGCGGCTGCGCGAGTACCTGGAGCGCGGCGGCACGCTATTGGCCGACTCGATTTGCGCGAGCAAGACATTCACCGAATCGTTTCGCCGTGAACTGGCCGCAGCAATCCCCGGCCAGCAACTCCAAGCGATTCCGACGAGCGACAAGATCTTCACACCGGCCTTCGGCGGCTACGACATTCGTCACGTATCCATGCGTGATCCGCAAACAGCCGACGTAGGCCAACCGGTCGCGGCACGAGTTCGCCAGGTCGAACCACAACTCGAAGGCCTGCAAATCGACGGCCGCTGGGCCGTCCTCTTCTCGCCCTATGACATTAGCTGCGCACTAGAAAGCCACCAGGGCATCGGTTGCCGCGGCTATACACAAGAAGACGCCGCGCGGATTGGGCTCAATGTGTTGTTGTATTCGTTGAATCAGTGAGTGGCCGCGCTATGGGTTCTCACGATAAAGTTTCAGAGTAGTGAGGACTTTCTGCATATTGAGAAAGTCGGCGTCGCGAGCCCATACCTCGATATCAAGACTTATTGCAACCGCGCTCAACACGACGTCCGCGAGTGGAACCGTAATACCGTTTGCACGCAGTTCTGCCCGAATGTTCCCAATGTCGTCCCACATCGCTTGGGGAATCGCAACCTGTTTGAATCCATCGAGAATCGTTAACAAACTAAGACGGTCTTGCGGACTGCATGCACCACCAAGTATTTCGGCACGCGTCACGCCGCAAACCGCGCCATCGGCGGATTTCATTTGTGCCAGAAACGCGACGTCTTTCGCGCGCAGCGCATCGATGATGATCGAAGCGTCCAACAAGATCATGTTCGGCCTTTGTCAGCCTGACAAACTTCCGTTTGTCGCGCCTCGCGATAAGCATCGAAGTCGTAATTCTCCAGTCCGCGAACGGCCGCTTCCACGGCAGTCCAATCGCTCGTCCCTGCAGTAACGACAGGAACCGCTTTCTCCGTGACGAATATCTCCACACTCTTCCCCACGAGCGGCGCAAGTTGTGGCAAATGGAGTGTGTCCGAGTGAATAGTCGTTTCAATGCGAATGGCGGTCATCAATAATTCCTCCGACTTGTTAGTCCATTGTACCATACCGGTCTCTGAACCGCCGTCTTTTTCGCTTTTCGATGGCAATTGTAAGCCAGAAGACCACTAAAAATGAGTTGCGCGATTACTCGCAACAAGACGCCGCACGGATCGGGTTGAATATGTTGTTGTATTCGTTGAATCAGGGAGTTAGTGAGTTGTTGTCGTCGGATGCGAAGTCGGATCAATCCGCTTGGGTGCGCGTACGACAACTTTCCTCCCGCCCTCTCGCTGACGCTGCAAAATGTCGGCCAGCATCGCCCGTACGTTGCCGGCAAACCGTTCGGCGTATGCTTCGCGTGTCTTGCGAATCTCGGCAAGCACTGGATCGATTTTCATGGTTGCACCATTAGAGCAATTCTTCTGGAGTGCAGATGACAGGCGCTACATAACCTAGTGACTGGCACACCGCTTCAATTATAGGCCGATTTGCGGCATTGGCGAATATGTGTGCAATTCCAAGTGAGTAGGAAATCGATCCCGTTTACGACCGACAAGGCAATATGCACGGCATCGGCGACCGCTCGATTTGGCAGTGATAGCTCGTGGACCAATGTTTCGACGAGATTGTCGGAATCCTGTTGCGGTTCAACGAGCGGTATGCCGTCGAGAATCGACAGCCGCCGCGAAACCGCATCCGGATCGCCAGAGCTTGCCTCATCAATGACCAACTGCGAAACGAAGAGCTCGAAATCAGACCGCCGGTTGTCCCACCAGTCGCGGGTGATCTCTTGCCGCGCAGCCATCACGATTTCCGGGCTGCGCCAAGCCGTAAGATAGCTAGGAATCGTTGTTTCGAGATACACCGACAAGGCCATCGATAGTTCCCACGAATGTCGACCCGGAGTGTATCATAACCAGCCCTGGAGTGCTGCACCCTCGCAAGCCACCAAGGCATCGGCTGCCGCGGCTGCACGCAACAAGACGCAGCGCGGATTGGGCTCAATGTGTTGTTGTATTCGCTCAATCAGTAGTCATTGTTTTTCCGTGGGATCGATACGCGATTGGCACCTGGCTTGTTTGCGAAAAACCTGCGACCTATACTAGTAGCATGATCAAACTGCGGTTTCCAAATTCCGATTCGGAAAGAAAATCGCTAGGCTATCTCGCCGGCCGCTTCGCATTTAAGACATTTTCTGAAGGATATACGCTAGTTCCTGAATCGGCTCTGTCGTCGTTAGCGTTAGAAGGTATCTCGTACACCGTCGAGGGTCGGGCCGCGTATGACAACGTCGTTCCGAAGATTCGAGATACTGCTGCCCCTTCAGTTCAATGATGGCAGCTCGGTCTCTAACGAGATGATCGCCGATACGATCATCGCATTGCGCACAGTTTGGCGCTGTGTCTAGCGAAACGCAGATGGTCCAAGGCTTATGATCGCACGACGTTGATATCTATATCGAAACGAGCGATGCCGCGTCCCTATACCAATCGCTCAATCATAACACTGCCACCGCTGCGGACTTCGAGCGTCAACTTGTTGCCGGCCAGTAGCGACATGCCAATAAGCGGCTCAACGTCGGCTGCTTCGACTTCGACGATTCGCTCCCGGCCGTCCCAAGTCAACGTCGCCGCGTAGACATCGAAGATGTGCAATTGACCGTCGGCCAGCATTCCCTGTTCGCGGCAAAGCCAGGGCAATTCTAACGACTCGATTGCAGAGGATGACAGAGTAAGATAGCCCGTGAAGCCGGTGTCAATAATCGCTTCGACCTCTTGCATCAACCCTTCACGGGTGCCGACGGTGAACGAGACGGTTGCCTCGAGCGACTCTGTTATTTTCCCAGAAATCATGCCTGTGCATTCAAAGTGCGAGGACCAAATCGATGCACGGCAAGGTGCCCGATGCGAACACACCAAATCTGGGCATCAGGCAATCGTGCCAGCAGTAGCTGGCTGGCAGAAATCACGTCGTCAGCGACTTCATGCTCACCGGTGTCGATATCGATAGCGACGATCTTACCGTAGTTGTCGGGTTCCAGTTGAACGCGCAGCCGGTGTTCATAAATTTCATTACCTCGACGAGCGTGTTCCTCCTTGCTGTATCGCGGCTGCCGGTTCATGTTTGTGCTCTCCGCCCGGACAATGGCCTGGGGGGCCAGGGTATGGAATCGCTAGATTACATATTATACGCCAAAAGCTGGTTGCAAGCATATTGCCAACCCTTTTTGCTTCAACGCCTTGCGCAACCTGCTATCAAGCACAACCGCGATTGACCCCTTGTCAAATTCGCTCTTATAATCCGCCGCATTTTTCGCGGATCGCTTTTCGTAATTGCTGGCCACGTTTTGCCTTGTGGGAAACGAGTCCGGCATGACTCGCGATGGATGCGCCCGCGCAGTTGCGCGCACTTTTCTTGGCAAGGATGCCAACCTGATCTCGTCAACGAAATCGAACTTGAGCAACAGGCGTGTTCTCGCGCCTCCACCCAATCGTTGCGCTCGTGCTGCGCGCGTGATCGGTTCATCGTTCGCGCTTCGGGTGCCACTGGCTATGCCAGTGCTTCTTGCTGCTATTCTGTTCGTTGGCTCGGTGGTTGCTACTCAAGTCAGCGCGCAAGACCTGCTGACGCCGCCACCAGAATCGATTGCACCGCCAGTTGCATTGCCGTCTGTTTACGCGCGTTTGCCGGCGGTCGACGCTACGTCACCGCTGGAGCAGCCGCCGTTGCAAACGGCGCAGCTCATGCCGACGCCCGTGTTGCCGCAAACCGTTCCTTCGCCTCCGCCAGGGCCGCCTCGCACGAGCTTCCGCAAAATCATTATTCAGCGGCGCCAGGAAGGCATTGGCTACAATTTGGAGAACACGCAATCGCCGACGGGCGAGCCCGTGACGATTGTCAGCGGCGGCGTCAACATCATCGTTCAAGGCCTAAGCAGCGAGGGCATGCCAGAAGCGCTCGGGCCGCTTGGCGATATCGACGTCGAAGCCGATCGCATCGTCATCTGGGGCGATCTCAACTCCAGCGCGAACGGCGGGGCGCAGCAAGCCGACGCGCCGCTTGAAATCTACATGGAAGGCAACATCGTCTTCCGTCAGGGCGATCGTACGTCCTTCGCCGACCGGATGTTCTACGATGTTCGCAGGCATATCGGTACAGGTCTGAATGCGGAACTGCTCACACCGTTGCCACAAACGGGCAATTACCAATACCCGGGCCTCGTGCGGCTGCGCGCGGCGGCGCTTCGCCAGCTAGATCAGACACACTTTCAGGCTCAACAGGGCATGTTCACGACGAGCCGTCTCGAAGAGCCGAGCTACGCGCTGGAGGCCGAGGACATTACGTTCGAAGACCTGTCCCAGACGGTTGTCGATCCGATTACCGGCGCGCCCATGGCCAGCCATCGGCGCCTCGCGCGCAGCTCGAACAATTACTTGTACGTCGGTGGTGTTCCCGTCTTCTATTGGCCGACGCTCTCGACCGATTTGGAGAAGCCGACCTACTATATAAACAATCTGAGCATTCGCAATGACTCGATCTTCGGTTTCCAAACGCTCGTGGGCCTCGATGCGTTCCAAATTTTTGGAATGGATCGGCCGGACGGCGTGAAATGGGACCTGAGCCTCGACTATTTGAGTAAGCGCGGCTTTGGTTACGGCACGGGCGTGGAGTACGGCACCGACCACTTCTTCTCGCTAGACGGCCCGACCAGCGGCCGTCTCGATGCCTGGGCCATCAGCGACAGCGGCCACGACAACCTGGGCCGCGATCGGCGCAACATCGTTCCTGAAGAAAGTTACCGTAACCGCGTCTTCTGGAATCACCGTCAGCACTTAGTTGGCGGGTTAATGGACGACTGGACGGTGCAGGGCGAAGTCGGCTGGCTCAGCGATCGCACGTTCCTCGAACAGTATTACGAAAACGAATGGGACAACAACAAAGACCAACTGACTGGCGTACGCCTCAAGCGGACGTACGACAATCAATCGCTATCGGTCGAGGCCAACGGCCGGGTCAACGACTTCTTTACGCAAACGCAATGGCTGCCGCGGCTGGATCACTATTGGATCGGCGAGCCGCTGTTGGGCGATAACCTGACCTGGTCCTCGCACTCGTCGCTGGCGTATGCCAACATCGGCGTGGCCAGCACGCCGACCAATCCGCAGCTTGCGTCGCAGTTCAACTTGCTCCCTTGGGAAACGGACTCGGCCGGCAATCGAATCTCGGGCGCTGGCGAGCGGCTATTGACGCGGCACGAAATCGATTGGCCGATCGACGCGGCGCCGTTCAAGATCGTGCCGTACGGCCTCGGCGAATTAGGCGCTTGGGGTGAAGACATCAACGGCGAACGCTTCCAACGCGCCATGGGGCAGGCCGGCGTTCGGGCCAGCATCCCCTTCTGGTACGCCGATCCCACGATTCGCAATGCGATTTTCAACCTCAACGGCCTCGCGCACAAAGTGATCTTCGACGCGCAGGCGTCGGTCACCGGCTCGAATCAACCGCTCGATCGAATGCCGCTGTACGACGAGCTAGATGATGATTCGATCGAAGACTTCCGTCGCCGGTTGTTCTTCTCGCCGTTTGGTGGTCCGGACTTCGGCACGAAGCTGGCCGGGCAGTATTACATTCCAGGTGCGCCGTCGTCCATCGATTCCAAGTTCGACCCGCGGTTCTACGCATTGCGATACGGTTTGCAAGATTGGGTCACGTCGCCCTCAGGCGAAATTGCCGACGATATGGCCGCGGTTCGCGGAGGAATGCACCATCGCTTGCAAACCAAGCACGGCGCGCCGGGCGAGGAACGAATCGTGGATTGGGTGACGTTCGACGCCAACGCCACCTGGTTTCCCAACGCCGATCGCGACAACGCCGGCGCCGCCGTCGGCCTGATCGACTACGATTTCCGCTGGAATATCGGCGATCGCACGTCGATCCTCTCGGACGGCTACGCCGATACCTTTGGCGACGGTTTGCGAACAGCTTCCATCGGCTTGCTCCTGAGTCGACCGGCGACAGGCAACTTCTATCTCGGCTTCCGTACGGCCGAAGGTGTCTTCGAAGCAGACGTACTCAACGCCACGGTCAACTACCTGATGAGCGAGAAGTGGATCGGTTCGGTCAGCTCGAGCGTTGATTTCGGCCCTGCGGGCAATATCGGGCAAAGCATCTCCGCGACGCGCATCGGCGAGTCGCTCCTCGCAACGCTGGGCGCCAGTGTCGATGCCTCGAAGGGAACGACAAGCGTCCATTTCCTCATCGAGCCGCGCTTCTTGCCCACCCTGCAAACGACGAGAAAGACCGGCATCGCAATCGCCCCAGCCGGCGCCTATGGCCTCGAGTAGAAGCTGTTTTGTTTTAACGACCCCCTAACCAAGCCCTGGCCACACCTCTCGCCCCAACAAACCGCCCCCTTCTCCCTCCCACCCGCCCTCATTTAGCGTCGGTCGCCAGACCGAATCCCCCACCCCGCGTCCCAACATCCTACTCACCCTCCCCACCGCTCGCGGCTTAGCGCACTCCCCCAGCCCCCAGCCCCTAGCCCCCATTCCCCAGCCCCAACTTTCTTGGAAACTGGGGCCT
>CAZJWY010000065.1:0-19887 GCA_964549545.1 uncultured Planctomycetaceae bacterium
CTACGGCGAAGTGCTCGTGATGGACTGGGGCCTCGCGCGCATCACGCCCGAGTTCGCCCATGTCGACGCCGTTTACCAGTCCGATAGCCTGGGAGGCACTCCGGCCTATATGTCGCCCGAAATGGCCAAGGGCCCCGTCGAGGCGATCAACAAGACGAGCGACGTCTATCTGCTCGGTGCGATTCTGTACGAAATCATCGGCGGCCAGCCGCCCCACTCCGGCCGCGATGTCATGCAGTGCCTGTTGGCGGCCTCGCAAAATCGAATCGATCCGATTCGATACGACGGTGAGCTGAAGGATATCGCCCTCAAGGCGATGGCCACGCAGCAGGAAGATCGCTACCAGACCGTCAAAGAGATGCAGGAAGCGATCCGCGTCTACCAGTCCCACTCGGAAAGCCTAGTGCTGACGGCGCACGCCAACCAGAACGTGCAAAAAGCTCGCTCCGCGAAAGACTATCAGCTCTACGCGCGAGCTCTCTATGGTTTCCAGGAAGCCCTTGCGCTGTGGGAACACAACCACCGCGCCCGTACCCTGCTGACAGAAACGCAGCGCGACTACGCCACCTACGCCCTTGAAAAAGGGGACCTGGACCTGGCCACTTCGCTTTTGGAACCTAACCCCAATGAGCATCAGCCGCTGCGAACGCGAATCGAGAAGGCGCGCAAGGAACGCGATGCGCGACAACGCCGGTTGAAGGCAGCCAAGCTGGCCGTCGCGGCGCTTGCGGCCGGCATCATTCTTATCAGCACCTTGGGCTACGTGGTCGTCCGCGGCCAGCGCAATCGGGCCGTCGTTGCGGAAAAGGAAGCCGTAACGCAGAAAAACTTCGCGGTCACCGCACAGAAAGGCGAAGAAGAGGCTCGCATCCAAGCCGAGAAGGATCGCGACGCCGCCAAGCTTGCCAAAGAAAAAGAGGAAGACGCTCGCAAGAAGGAAGAGAAAGCTCACGCGGAGGCCGAGGAAAGGCGAATAGCTGCTGAAAAAGCCAAGGAAAGCGAATCGATCGCCCGCGAAGGCGAGGCAAAGCAGCGCATCGCGGCCGAACAAGCCAAAGAGCGCGAAGAATACGAAGCCTATGTCGCTCAAATCGGCCTTGCGAACGCCAAGATCAACGACAACGCTTACGACTACGCTTTGCAGCTTCTCAATGAGAGCAAGCCTGAGCTGCGGAATTGGGAATGGGGCCGCCTCGAACATCTTTGCCGGCTAGGCGCCGACAACTACAAGGCCGCAGCGCCCGTGGCAGCGGTGGCCTACGCGCCCGATGGCGAGTCATTCGCCACGGGCGGGCAAGATGGAGAGGTAACCGTCCGCGATGCAAAGTCGGGCGAGATCCGTTTCCAAATACCCCATGGCGCACACGTTCTATCGATCGACTACTCACCGAACGGCCAACAAATCGCCACGGGCGCTGGCGACAACACGATCCGAATTTTCGACGCGACAACAGGGCAACCGATCGGGCAGCCGCTGAAAGGTCACAATGAGGGCGTCGTCTCCGTTCGCTTTTCGCCCGATGGTCGCCAGCTACTCAGCGGCTCGCATGACTACACGGCGCGGCTGTGGGATGTCGCCACCGGCGCCACCCTTCAACGGTTTCAAGGCCATAGCTGGCTGGTTTGGGCAGCCGAGTTCTCGCCCGACACCAACCGAATCGTCACCGCTGGCCAAGACGGCAAGGCAATCGTTTGGGAAAAGTGGACAGCGATGCGAGATCGACTCGCCGCCTCGGGAATGGCGCCAGCCGTCATCGAGGCGATGGTAAAGCCGACGCCCGACAGCCCCATCTATAGTCAATACACGACCTTCGCTGGCCACAATGGCGCCGTCTATAGCGCTCGATTCTCTCCCGATGGAAAACTCGTGGCGACAGGCGGCTACGACAAGCTGGTCATGCTCTGGAATCCAGATGACGTAAAGCCCATCGACATCGGCCTGCGGTTGGACCGCAAACCCGAAGCACCGCCCAACGCTCTCCGGCTTGCCGGTCATGACGGCCCGGTCCGCTCGGTCAGCTTTTCGCCTAAGGGGCAACTCGTTCTTAGCAGCAGCGAGGACAATACGATTCGTGTTTGGGACCCCTCCTCCCGTAAAACGATCACCACGCTCCGCGGCCACGGCCGCGCGGTCCGCGCCGCCACGTTTTCTCCAGACGGCCAATGGGTTCTCTCCGGCGGTGACGATGAGCGAATACGAGTATGGAATGTGCAAGGCTACCAGGAGACGCGCGTGCTCTATGCCACGGTATTCTCGGGCCACGAAGACGCCGTGCTGTCAGCGCGATACTCGAGCGATGGCCAACAGATCGTAACCGCCAGCCGCGATCGCTCGGCTAGCCTGTGGGACGCCACGAGCGGCAAGCCGCTTAAGCGATTTGAAGAGGGGCACGAGTTCTTGGTCTCGGGCGCGGTGTTTCTCCCGGACAAGAAACATCTGGCCACGGGCGCTGGCGACAACTCGGTTCGAATCTGGGATCTAACCGCTGGCACGCAACAAGCTGTACTGACCCCGACAGGGCGCATTGGAGTCTTGGCCGCCTCGCAAGACGGCCACTGGATTGCTACGGGCAGTCCCGGCAACGACATCAAGCTGTGGAATCCAACCACGGGCGAAGTTCGTGCCACGCTGAGCGGACACGAGTCGGAAGTCACCGCCCTTGCGTTCTCGCCCGCGGGAGACGGATTGGCCAGCGGCGATACTCGTGGACACATACGGCTGTGGCGAAAAGCAACCGAGGCAAGCGATTGGGAATTTGACCGCGAGCTTGTCGGCCATAGCGGATCGATCTCGGCAATCAAATTCACCCCCGATGGGAAACGGCTCGTTTCAGCCAGTGCCGACCATACTTGCGCGCAATGGGACCTGGCAACAGGCCTGGAAGACCGGCAGTTGGTTCTTAAGCATCCGGAATATGTGTCGTCGCTCGATCTTTCGCCAGACGGAACGCTCGCCCTGACCTCGTGCGATGATGGAAGCGCTCGCCTGTGGCGGCTTGCCGACGCGAAGCAACTTGCCGCGGTTAAATCGCCTGGCCGACCTTACAATTTTGTTAGTTTCTCGCCAGACGGCAGCGCTGCTCTTCTAACCGCACCGGAAGACAAACGCGTGTCGCTGTGGGACCTATCGACTCAAAGAGCACTCGACAATCCGCAAAATGAATTGGCGACCGCCCCGCGACTACTGCTCGATTTCAACGAGCTGGGCGGCGAAGTTTGGGCCGCGATGTTTGCTCCCGATGGTCGACATGTGCTCACGATCGGCGGCAATGATGCCCAGCTATGGGATCTCGAATCTCGAAAGGCCATGGTTCACTTCAGTCCGCATGGCGTCGTCGCTTCGGCGGCCGTATCGGCCGACGGCAAATGGATCGCGACCGGAAGTTGGGACCATTCGGCCAAAATATGGGACGCCAAAACTGGTCGTGCCATTCGCAAGCTCGAAGGGGGCCACACCAGAAACATCAATTCCGTCGAATTCTCGGCCGATGGCAGCGAGCTGCTAACAGCCAGCGACGACGGCTCCGCGCTGATCTGGAATGTAGCCTCCGGCAAGCCGACCGGCGTTGCTTTCCGAGGTCATGCCGCCAAGCTGCTAGGAGCGACCTATTCGCCGAATGGCAAATATGTGCTGACAGTGAGCGATGACACAACCGGGCAAATCTGGGACCGCGCCACTGCCCAGGCGTTCAAGCCGTTAAAAGGCCATAGTCGAGCCGTATTGTGTGGCCAGTTCTCAACCGACAGCCAACGAATCATCACCGGCAGCGAGGACGCCACGGCCCGTATCTGGGATGCCAGCACGGGCCAGGAGCTTTTGAAGCTCGAAGGCCATACCGGGGCCATTGCCTCGGTCGCCTTCTCGCCGGATGGCACTCGGGCCCTCACCGGCAGCCAAGACAACACCGCCAAGCTGTGGGATGCAAAAACCGGCAAGGAGATACTCTCCCTGCCCGGCCATACTCAAGGAGTTACCTCGGTGAGCTTCTCGCCCGAGGGACGAAATGTACTCACTTCGAGCAGCGATGGCACTGCCATCATTTGGCTGGCTCGCGACTGGCATCAACCGGATGCAAAGGTTGCCGGCAACTAGCGCGCTCTTTTGGGTTGCTGTTCTAAATTGCGTCGTCACTGCGCGATTGGGTGGCTGGGGTCGAGCGCCAGCGAGCCCCCAGCCACCCGCCACGCATTCACTAGCACTGCCTGCTGTGAATTCTCTCGCTAATTGCGCCAATCCTTAAGGTCTTCAAAATCGGTTCCCGATAAAAGACAGTGGCGTGGTAGCTTCGTATTCGCTGCTGCGCACTGAGTGGGCTATGGAAAGGCCCACTGCGGCGCTCAAGCAAGGGATGGCGACTCGATGAGCAATGTACCACGTGGCTGGGCAGCGGAAGACGCGCGACGGGTCGCGGACCCGGCGCGCTGGCCCGTATTGGCACAACTGCCCGATGCTTCAGCCAGCTCGCTTCCAGAGCGATTCGCCAAGCCGACCGTCCTCGGCAGCACCGAGTATCGATTCGATCCGCCACAAGCTCAGCCGAACGAAACTCAAGCGGCCGGAGCAACCCGAGCCGCAGCCTCTCAGCCTCATATGCTCGAAAGCCACCGGCGCATGGGGCAGCGTGGTATTCCGCGGCGTCAATCGTCGGTGCTTCCGCACTCCAATCCGTTCTCCAATCCGCGACCGCAGCTTCTCGATTCCCTAGCGCCGGCCGTGCGATTCCTTACGATGGCCGCGTTATTCACCGCGATCGGAGTCTGGGTGCAAATGCTGGGGCACCATGCCCCGGCCAAACAGCCCGCCGAACTGCATACAACAGAAACCCGACCAAACATTGCTCCCCAGAAAAACGCGGACAACCACCCGGCGCCGGCCCCTACCGCTACGGGCCCGATTGAGACGCAGCCCAAATCAGGCGCTCGCGTGGGTCGAGTCGAGGGCGATGACTTCGCGTTGAACAAGAATTCGTCCGCGGGACCTGTTCCAACCGGAGGTCCTGCTGTTTCGCCACCACATTATTTGATCTCTTCCGGAAACCAGCTACCTAGAGTGCGTGTCTCGGACACATATTCGTGCGAGGCGATCGGTCGCGAAGCTTCCACCGCCACGCCGAACACGAACATGCCTCCAGCTACCAATGAGTCGCCCTCGATGGCTCGGTTTCCTGGCTTCATGATGGACATTCCCACTCGTTAGGCGCGCTATGTCTACTACGAATCGTGCATTTATCAAAGCGTACCGACATGACGCGGCAGACCAGGCGCCCGCCACTAAGCCCGCGCCCGCGATGCTTCATCCGAACAACGCGCTCCCACGTGAAGCGGTTGCAACGAATGCAGCCGCCACGGCTACGGTTATCGGCAGCGGAACAACACGTCCCAAGCTAGATACGCACCGACCTGGCCCCAAACAGCCATTAAGCTCGTTCATGGGGCGGCCTCAACCGCCATCTCCAGCGATTCAACTCGAGGAGATTGAAAGCGACGACGCCAACCTTCTAGAGCCCGGTACGATTGTTGCATCGTTCCAATGGCCCAAAATCTGCCGTACGCTGAGCCAAGCCTCCGGCTCGCAGCTTGATCGGGTAGCCGACTTGCTCCGAGCACAAGCCGGCGCTGGTCACTCGCTTGTGGGAATCATGGGATTGTTTCCCCGAATCGGAGCGACAACCGCCGCATTGTGCCTGGCCGCCCGGGTAGCTCGAAAGGTGCGCCGCGTCATCCTGGTCGATGGCAATTTCTGCCATCCTCGCTTGGCAACGTGCTTGGATGCCGTGCCCACGGTCGGTTGGGAAGAGGTGCTCCGGCACGCGGCTCCCCTGGCCGATGCCGTGATTCGAGCAACCGATGATAATCTCGACATCTTGGCTCTCGGCGGCAAGTCGCCCAAAGATCCGCTAGCACTCGTCGGCGGCCTGCAAGCGGCCGTCTGCGCGGGCGTGTTGCGCCATGCCTACGATGTGGCTCTCGTCGATCTCGGCACGTTTTTCGATCCAATCTCACAGCCCATCGTGCTGGAATTGGTACGCAACATGGGCATCGATACTTTGGTCACGATTGCCGGGCCTCAACCAGCCGATCCACGCGACCTGGCCACCGTCAACGAATACATCGAGCCGCTCGGCTGTGAGCTAATGGGCACGATCGAAAACCGAGTGGCGAAACATCCCTCGACTTAAACCAACGAAAGTCGCACGCAAAGGCGCTAAGGCGCGAAGAAATACAAAGAATTGAATTCTGTCACACGTAAACGTAAATGATTTAACAGGAGTTAACAGAGGCAACAGAGTGTCGATTATTCTCCGTTTCCTCTGTTACCTCCTGTTCGAAAACTTCTTCATCAGGTTTTGTCAAAATAAAGATAGTTCGCTTTGCGCCTTCGCGCCTTTGCGTGAGATCTTTATGCCGTTAGCAATTCACACATGTATTTAAGTTACTGGCAACTCATGTCGAAACCGTTTGAGCCGACCTCGGCCGACGGAATGTTTTTCCCATGCGAATCGCATGAAGCCGCGCTACTGAAGCTGCGCTATGCGGTCGAGAACCGCCGCGGGGCGGTATTGCTGGCTGGTCCTGCGGGCGTCGGTAAAACCATGCTCGTGCGCCGCTTCTGCGAGGAACTGGATGCCAGCTATGGCCCTAAAGTCCACCTCGTATTTCCACAGATGTCGAGCCGCGACCTCCTGGCCTACCTGGCCGAGCAATTGGGCACGCCGTCGCCCGAGTCGCCTCGCTACACGGTGGAAGAAAGCGTCCGACGGCTCGAGCTACTTCTCACGAAAAACTCGCCCCCAAATCGTCATGCAGTGGTTGTCGTCGACGAGGCGCATCTCTTGGAAGATTGCGGCGCTTTGGAAACGCTGCGGCTGCTGTTGAACTTCGAAACCGCCGGCCGGCCGGGGGTTACGCTCGTGCTCGTCGGCCAGATGAGCCTGGTATCGGCCGTGAGTCGTCTGACCAGCCTGGATGAACGAATCGCCGTGAAATCGCTCGTTCGTTCCTTCACGATAGAAGAAACCGGCGACTACGTCCGCCATCGGCTCCGTGTGGCCGGCGCCACGCGCGATATCTTCGCCCCCGACGCCATCGAAGCCCTGCATTACCTCGGCCACGGCACGGCACGGCAGATCAATCGCCTCGGCGATCTGGCCCTCCTGGTCGGCTATGCAGATTCCCGACCACGGCTGACAGCGCAAGAGATCGAAGCGGTATGCGAAGAGCTCGTCACGATCTCGATCGACTGAAGTCGAGGGGCCGATGGCCCTTGCATTCAAGTAAATTCGCCGAGCCAACGAAAAACCCAAGGCTCTTTCAAAGCCTTGGGCTTTTGTATTCCAAGAATTGTTGGTCGGCTAAAACCTTATTAGCCACGGCTGCGACGCGAGCACAAGGCCGCAAGGCCAATCACGAGTAGCACAGCGCTGGCTGGCTCCGGCACATTGGCCCCATCCAAGCCATCGCCACTGCCAGCTCCCGGCGGGTTGCCAAAGTTGGCTCGCCACAAGGAGTACCGAGCCGCCTGATCGGTCAAGCCGTTGTCGTTCGGAAGCGATACATTGGCAACCTCATTCTTGCGCCATGTCACATAGTCACCGGCGTCCACAAAACCATTGTTGTTAAAATCACCGGGCAGCCCAACCGACGACGATGCAAAATAAGCAAGACCACGATAGCTTGTATTCGTTGCCGCAGTAAGAAGCGTGGTAAACGCTGACGAAGCGCCGGTATCGGTAAGCTTTACAAGCCTGGTAGGCGAGTTATTTGTGACAGCATACAAGACCGCGTCTCCATTACCATCGACGGTGCCAGTCAGGTTCCGCAAACCTGTCGTAAGGCCACTTTGAAAAGTGGAATCCAAAGCCCACGTTCCTTCACTTAGCACCCACTTCTTAAGACCACCTCCATTTGCCTGCGACCGCTGATCCGCGATGTACAGAGTGTTCGCGTCTTTAAACCAGAAGTCATAGGGATCTGGCGTTGTGACCTCGCTGCCAGGAAAGCCTGGGAGCAGTGTTGTCGTCTGGCCATCGGTCGTGGGCGGTCCAGGCGGTCCAACTGTGTTTACTCCAATGAACGATCCAGAGGCGGTAGTCACATAGAGCTGACTGTCAACTATTTTTACTGCTCGCGTATTCGTTGGCGAGGAACTAAGTTGTGTGGAAGTCGTGTCTCCGAGCGCCGCATACCGTACACCGGCACTCCCATTGGTAGCCACTCCACTGTTGGAACCTGCTGCCCAAAACTGTGTGCCATCTGTAGTTACTACGCTTCGAATAGTACCGTTATTCCCACTACCACCTACCGTATCATAAGCATCGGTCAGCGCCGTACTCGTATCAACCTGCCCGGAGCTTATTTCGATTCGCCCTAGCACGCGATTAACAACAGAAGACATTTGTGTTGGAACAGCGCTTGTTCCCACGTCTGCGCCATAGCCACCCAACGTCAAATACTGACCATTAGTCGATACGGCCAAAAAACCTTCGGTCGTAGCGGTACCAGACAGCGTCAGTTGCTTGTTGGCACCCGAAGCCGTCGTCGGCAAGTTGATCGTTGACAAAAGTGATGAGGTGTCATCGTTGAATCGCTTTACAACAGCAGCAGTTGCCGCGTTTGACAAAGCCGTCGACGAACCGTCGAGCCCAACTTGAACCAAAAAAAGATCCGCAAAAGCGCTCGAAGACAAACAGATACTCCCAAAGAGGGCAACCATGAGCATCTTTGCTAATTGGGTAGCCAAGCTGGTGTTTCGTTGATGAATCATCTTGCTGAATCTCCTGTATATTTCTTCATTCGCCTCAAATTGCCTGACTTTCAATTCTTCGTCCACAACCCTCGCCGCCAACCGATCCAACCAATCGATGCGCTAACATTCAGACCGACGAAACTGGCCGACTGCTTGACACAAATCCCATGCGTTTGGAGAGAGCCTTCCGAGCTTCAGCTATTTTATCTTGACCGTGGCAACAACGCCAATGCACACTGATCTGCACCACAAAAATAAAAGCATCTAGAGGTCAACTTCATAACCTTCCTGTATTTTTACACGAATTGAGCCTGGATCTCAAAAAACGAAAGCCCAAGGCCTCACCAGGAAGCCTTGGGCTTTATTTTAAGATCAGTCTACCAAATGTTAGCGATTGCGTCGCCACAGGAAGGGAACGAATCCCAACAACATCAATATCGCAGACGCTGGCTCGGGAATTGCCCCGTTAATCAAGTCGCTGCTGCCGCTACCCGAAGCAACCCTGGTAAGCGTGACATACTTACTATACAAGCCACCTCCCAAATTTGCTCCTGGTGTGGTGTCATTGTAATTGATCCTGAAGGTGTTGCTGCCCACAGTGATGGTTCCCACATCGTCTGCAAGCCCGTTGAACTCACCGCCGTCCCAGGTTCCCGAGTAGCTGAAGAGAGTGAACTTCGTGCCCAGCGCCAGCGAAGCTGGTGTACTCGCCAAATCAGTCGCGCTCAGCTCAGCATATGCCGTTCCCTCAAGGCCGCCACCCGCGCCAAAAGACAAGTTACCATTTACATTCATTAGGTCTGCGCCTGAAGCTACGGCTAAACTGCTATTGAAATCGAATGCGTAGTTTGCTGGCGGTGCTCCCGCACTATTCTCATTGGCAAATGTCAGGGAGCCTCCCGACAATGCGGTGATTGGCGATGCAATCGTCCCCGGACTGATGACTCCAGACCTCCAAACCGTAATCGGGCTCGTCATGCTTCCGTTACCAGCAAGAACGCCGGTGCCACCATTGTAAAAGCTAGTCGGATCAGCAGCGCCAACTCCAACAGTAGCCGTACCGGTACCAGAACCGGATGTGTTGTTGATGTAGAGCGTACCGTCCGAAATCACGAATGCGCCAGATATGGTATTGGCACCTGTCAAAATCGTAATGCCGCCAGTGCCACCGACGGTTGCCGATCGCGTAAACTGCCCATTCCCTGAAATAACGCCGGAAAAAGTAGTCGTCGATCCGGTCGTGTTGAACATACTCAATCGGGTCAGTTGATTCGTAATTGTCGCGTGGTTCTTGATCTCGATCTCTCCGGCGTAATTGACCGAAGTTGCACCAGCGAACCGGGGATTGAAAACAGTACAATTAAGGTTTCCCTGAGGACAGCTCGTGTTATCCCCGGCCTGGGGAGCATTGGGATTTGTGTTTTCAAACGTGATCTTCGAGTTGTTTGGTGAGCTGAACCCGCCGAAGAAACCTACGCTCGTGGTTCCAGTAAACGAATTGTCAATGACGCTGGTAAACTTTGTGTCTGCGGTAATCACAAACGGATTATTGATGGGATTACTCGCATTGCGCGAAGCGGTCGCATTGAAACTGCCGCCGGCCATCCGAATCGTGTTCGCGCCGTCTTTGCCAATCCATCCAGTGGCGGAAACTTCAAGAACACCCTGTTCAACGGTCACATCACCGGTAAATGCGTCTGCGGCGGCCGCGTTCGTCGACAAAACCTCGAACCGAAGTGTACCGGTGCCTCGTTTGACAATACCGTAGCTACCACCGCTCTCGGCCAGATACTGGAACGACAACCCTCTAAGTCCCGCCCCAAAAGAACCCGTAGCCGGGGGACCATTTACCGTAATCGTTCGATTGCCCGTAAGTACTTGCACGCCGCCACCATTCACTACAGCGGCCCCACTGGTACCAAAGGAAATGAGGTTGCCTCCAAGTGAGTCATCTGCTGAAAAATCACCGTTGATGTTGACCTTCAGATTGGGAGATACATTCAAAATTCCGGTGGTGGCATTCGTCAGATTTCCACCATTGATATTGAGCGTCGAGCTACCCGCCGTTGCACCAAATGCGCCTAAGTTCCCAATGCCGATCGTACCCGAATTCAAAGTAAACGTGCCAAACAGGCTGTTGGCGTTAGAAAGCACCAACGTGCCGCCGCCGTCCTTGGATATTGTCTCGTCTGTGTTGTTTATCAAATTGGCCTCCATCGTAGTCTTGTGCCCCGACAAAACATTGATGCTGCTTCCATTAGTCAACTGGAGTGCGCCGCCAGTGATCGTCACATCGCCGTCTTCGTGACGAATACCACCTGCGGTCTGCGAATCGATGGTCACCGTATAGGCGCCAGTCGCATCGGAACCAGCGGAGAAGACCGCTACATCACCCGGATTCCAAACCTGCGTTGCAGTCGTTCCAGCGGAATTAGTAGACCAATTCGCGGTCGCAGAATCCCAACTGCCATCAGGCGTTGCCCCCCCAGCGCCGCCAGCGGAATTGCCATAACTAGAACGCCACAGAGTGTATAGCGCGGGGCCAACAGGCGGGCTTAAACCATTATCATTTGGCAAAGAAGCGTTCGTGCCATCGGTCTTGCGCCAAACGACGTAATCCGCCGCATCAACCTTGCCGTCATTATTATAGTCACCCAGCGCAGGAACCCCCGCACCGTTGATATCCCAATACAAATCCGCAGCATGCGCGACGGGCAACAAGCTAACTGCGAACAATCCAACTACCGCTAACCACGCAAAGTGTCTCATCCCGAAGTCCTTCAATCGTTCTTATTATCGCCTGAACTCCTGCTTTTTACGCAAGCTCCCATTCTATCGCGGTGGTAGGGCTGTGCAATGAATTATTAAAAAAATCACAACAATTTCATGCACAAGCGAAGCGAAAGTCGTTCTTCAGAGGGGATGCCTGCTCAAGAAAGCCTAGTTGTACGCAAACCTGTCGCAGTAAGGTTTCAAACCTGTGCAAACCGCTAAGACACCGCAGACCGACAACACCCCATCGACGCACAACGCCCATCCATCACTTTCTTCACATTCTTGATACTATGAAGTGCCGCACTGCAATCGCCCCTGAACTTGAACCAATGCTCAGTATCCCGCTCCTACCATCGCTGACTCGCGCATTTGGCCCCATCGGCCCACACTACGCTGGTCCAAAGCCACATGCATTCGTTCTAGCGGCCCTTCTCAGCGCACTCGCTGCCCTTCCGGCCCAAGCCCAACTACGGATCGTCACATACAACACCACCGGCGCTCCCCGCACCGGAATGGATATCATCCTGAAGTCGATCGGTGAAGAGTCGCGAAATGGAATCGCCAAGCCGATCGATGTGCTAATCCTGCAAGAACAGAACAAGCCGTCCTCCCCCGGAGCCAACGCACCGTCGACGAATACCCAAGCTTTCGTCACGCTTTTGAATAGCATCTACAACAATGCCGGAATCACTTACTCGATGAGCAATCGCACGGGCAGCTCATCCTTTAGCGACGATACTACACAGACGCTGATCTATCGAAACCAAACGGTCCAACTAATAGCCGATACAGCCTTCGGCTCGGCGAGCCAACCGCGCCAGACCTTGCGTTACCAACTTCGACCTGTTGGCTACACGACACCGGCAGCCAATATCTACATTTACAACAGCCATTACAAGGCAAGCCTGGACTCGCCCGCACCCGGAACGAATGCCAATCGACGCTTGGACGAAGCAACGGCTGTTCGTGCTAACTCAGACTCGCTTGGCCAAGGGACCAATGTGATCTATGCCGGCGATCATAATTTCTATTTCTCCGACTCTCGAGAACCTGCTGTTGCCAAGCTCATGTCGGCCGGCAACGGTCAGGCAGTCGACCCACTCAACCGCGTCGGCAACTGGCACGAGAACGCCGCCTATGCCGATGTCCATACGCAAAGCCCCTGTGCCACTAACTGCTCACTCGTTAGCGGCGGAATGGACGATCGTTTCGACTTCCAATGGGTGACCGATGAGTTAATGGATGGCGAAGGCCTCAGCTACATCGGTCCCACGACGACGAACCACACCGCCGCCACGCACTCCTACCACGCCTTCGGCAACAACGGTTCGACGTTCAACAACAACATCAACTCGGCCAACAACACCGTCACATTCCCAGGCGTCACGTCGTACACGAAAAACCAAATCCTCAACGCACTTTGGGGCGCGACCGATCACCTCCCTGTCGTCGCCGACTATCAGGTGCCGGCCGTCATGCAAGCGATTGCTTCTGCGCTCCCATCGTCGATCGATCTCGGCTCCACAGCCAACATCAGCGTCACGGTCAGCAATATCGCCAACGTGGTCGCCGCCGTCGGAGCAGATGAACTCGACTATTCCGTCACCTCGTCCGGCAGCGTCTCGGGCAGCTTTCTCAACCAGGTCGACGCGGCGCTCGGCAGCGGGAACATCCATCAGCTCGCGCTCAACACTTCAACCATTGGCGCCCAATCGGGCGCCGTTTCCGTACTCAGCACAAGCCAGGGAGTCCAAAACGGAACGATCAACATCCCTGTGAACTTTCTCGTCGTTCTCCCCGGCGATTACAACGGCAACGGTGTCGTCGATGCAGCGGATTATGTTGTCTGGCGAAGAAACTCCGGCCTCACCGGCGGGGCCACCTACACCAACGGCGATGGAAACCGCGATGGAAATATCACGATCGCCGACTACGACATCTGGCGATCGAATTTCGGCCGAACCGCCGCCGGATTCGGTGCGGCGCTGGCGAGCGCTGTGCCGGAGCCTGCCAACTGGATGCTCGCGGCGATGAGCATCTGTCTCGCGGGTCGACGCCCGACTAGACTGAAGCGATGGAACCGTCAGAGTTAATCTCGCTAGCTCGGCGCCTCGTCGCAGGCGAGCTTTCGCCTGCTGATTTCAACGAGCAGATCGCGGCGGCCGGCCGCGCCGCGCTCGCTCCGGAACTAGCCGCGACGGTCGATCTCGATCGGCGTCGCCGCTGCGGTTATCCAGAGGTCATCTTCGGCCCCGGCAAAACGATCGAACAACTATGCCAGATCGCCGCCAAACTGCTCGAACATGGCGAGCCAGTGCTGGCCACGCGAATCGACGAAGCCCAAGCCGCGGGCATGCTCGCGGCGTTTCCCAACGGCAAATACAACAAAGTCGCGAGAACATTTCGACTAGGCCACGATGCCTCGCCTAACCCACACGCTCCCTCAACTAAAAAATCCACAACTTTTGTCGCCGTAATCTCGGCAGGCACTGGTGACCTACCTGTCGCCGAAGAAGCGCGCGAAACGCTCGACTGGATGGGAGTTCGCGTAACGATGATTCACGACGTCGGCGTCGCCGGTCCCCATCGCCTGCCTGCCCGGCTCGCCGAATTCGAACACGCCGTGGCAATCGTGGTAGCGGCCGGCATGGAAGGGGCGCTCCCCAGCGTCGTCGGCGGCTACGTCTCCTGCCCCGTGATCGGCGTGCCGACAAGTATCGGTTACGGCGCTAATTTTGGCGGCGCCTCGGCGCTTCTCTCGATGCTCAACAGTTGCGCGAACAACGTCGCGGTAGTCAACATCGACGCCGGTTTCAAAGCCGGCTTCCTCGCCGGACTAATAGCCAATCGTTCCCAAACATGAAAGCATGTAACCTTTAGCGTCGACGGCCACGCCGAATCTACCACGCTCCCACGTCGCCTTACATGAACCTCACCGACCTCACCACCACCCCCTTGCCGACGTTGCATCCCCGCGACGCCGACAACCACAAAGGCGACTTCGGCCGAGCCCTGCTAATTGGCGGCTCGCGCGGGATGAGTGGCGCCATCTCATTAACTGGTCAGGCCACCCTCCGATCCGGCGCAGGCCTGGTCACGCTCGCGGTCCCAACATCAATCCAAAGCATCGTCGCGAGCTTCAACCCGTGTTTCATGACACACGGCTTACAAAAATATGACGGCCAGATTGGCGTTGCCAACGTAAGAGCAATCCTTGATTTGGCTGCTAGCGCCGACGCGATCGCGTTGGGTCCTGGCTTAGGACGCGGAGAGGGGCTAACAAACCTAGTTCATCGATTGCACAAAAAGATTGAACTACCGATGGTCGTTGACGCAGATGCCCTCTTCGCGCTTGCCATGACCCCAGTTGAAGAAGCAGCACGAGCGACACTAGGAGACGGAGGAGGAACAAGGATCCTTACACCACATCCAGGCGAATTCGCGCGACTTGCCGGTTCTGTTCCTGAGCCATCGGAACGAATCAATGCAGCCGCGGAATTCGCGAGGCGGGATGAAACGAAACAAACCATCGTCGTCCTCAAAGGCCATCAAACCGTCGTCACCGATGGCACCCGATACAGCATCAACAACACCGGCAACCCCGGCATGGCCACCGGCGGCTCCGGCGATGTGCTAACCGGCATCATCACCGCTCTCCTCTGCCAAGGCCTCCTGCCGTTCGATGCCGCGCGGCTCGGCGTTCACGTCCACGGCCTCGCCGGCGACCTCGCGGCCGATGAACTTGGGCAGGTATCAATGATCGCCAGCGACTTGATACACTTCTTACCGAAAGCGTTTCGAGCCGTCGTCGGCTAAACCGCCAGCGGAGAAAATGCTCTACTCATAACCAGCCTCGATCTCCTTGCTCCCCGCCCCCTGCTCCCCGCTGCTATGCACATCATTCGCCAACTCGATTCGCTTCCCAAAGACGCACTTGGCGGTGCTGTTGCAATTGGAAACTTCGACGGCGTCCATCGCGGCCACATGGCTATCGTCGAGCGATTGCTCGAACGAGCGGAAGCGGTAGGCGGTCCGGCGATCGTGTTCACGTTTGATCCCCACCCGGTTCGCCTGCTCCGTCCCGATCAATGTCCTCCGCCCCTGACGTGGACCGAACGTAAAGCGGAATTATTGGCCACACTAGGTGTCGATTGGATCGTCGCGTATCCAACGGATGAAGCGTTACTACAATTGTCGGCAGCCGGCTTCTTCCAGAAGATCGTTCGCGATTCACTAGCAGCCAAGGCATTGGTCGAAGGGCCGAACTTCTATTTCGGACACAATCGCGAAGGAAACGTCGATCGACTCGCCGAACTTTGCAAATCGACTGGCATGACGCTCGACGTTGTTCCACCCGTGGAAGTCGATGGCGCGATCGTGTCGAGTTCTCGGGTGCGTGAGTTAATTCGCACCGGCCAAGTCGAACAAGCCGGCAAACTTCTCTCAGCCCCCTACCGCATCCGCGGAATGGTGACCCACGGCGCCGGCCGAGGCGCAAAGATCGGCTTCCCGACCGCTAATCTCAGCGCCGTAGATACATTGCTCCCAGCGCTCGGCGTATACGCCGGTCGAGCGATCGTCGGTAACGCGTTTTATCCAGCCGCAATCAACCTCGGCCCGAGCCCCACGTTCGGCGACGCCATGATTCGCGTCGAAGTCCACCTCATCGGCTTTACGGAAACACTCTACAACCAGCCGCTGGAAGTCGATTTCCTGGCTCGCCTCCGAGACATTCGGCCGTTTGAATCACCTGCCGCACTCGTCGAGCAGTTGAATCGCGACATCGACCAAGCGAAACAACTCGCAACATAAATCAGAGTAGCCACGAAAAGCACAAAAAGTCACGAAAAACTTATCGTGGATTTTTGTGCTTTTCGTGGCTATCAAATTCGCTCTCAGAACTGCCACTCCTCAACAACACTCACGCAACGGAAGAGAACACGAATCTCCGCTAATCATCACTCATCCACTCTTTTATCAGCGAAGATTAGTGTAGATTAATGTTCCATAACATGTTTTTCTCCGCGCCCCCTGCGCCTCTGCGTGAGACTCCCTAAATCCGAGACGGCCTCAACAAACAACCTATGCCCATCGACTGGCGACCCTTCACGAAACTTGTCGGCGAAGCACAATCGTTCGTGCTCACCAGCCACATGCGCCCCGATTGCGACGCCATCGGTAGCGAAATCGGCTTGGCGCTCGCCCTGCGCTCGCTCGGCAAAAAAGTTCAGATCATCAACGCCGACTCGGTACCGCCCCACATCGGGTTCATCGATCCGAACCGCGACGTGAACGTTCTTGGCACGAATATAACCGCGACCGATATAAAGTGCGACGTGCTGGCCGTGCTCGACACCAGCGCGTGGAGCCAATTGGGACCGATGGCAGATGTTGTGCGGGCCACCTCGGCGCGTCGAATCGTTATCGACCACCATGTCAGTCAAGATGACATGAGCGCCGAGGTCTTCAAAGACACTTCATCAGAATCAACCGGCCGACTGATATTGCAAGCGATCGACGCACTCGGCGCCGTCGTCACGCCGCAAATCGCCAGCCCGCTCTTCGCGGCCATTGCGACCGATACGGGTTGGTTCAGGTTTCCCTCAGTCGGCGAAGCAACGCTCGCCGCCACCACACGACTCGTCGCGGCCGGAGTGAAGCCACACGAAGTGTTCGCCGCCCTCTACGAGCAAAACAGCCTGCCACGGATTCTGCTGCAAGGCCTTATCTTAAGTAAGGTCAAGTCGCATGTCGGTGGTCGGCTCCTCACGACCGCAATCACCCAGGCCGACCTGAACAGCGTCGGCGCTGAAGCAACCGACACCGAAGACGTGATCAACCGCCTCCTCAGCGTCCGCGGCGTCGAGGTCGCGCTGCTCTTCCTCGAACTAGGTCCGCAAGAAACGAAGGTCAGCCTCCGCAGCCGATCAACAATCGACGTCAACCAAATCGCCAACCAATTCGGCGGCGGCGGCCACAAAGCGGCATCCGGCGTTCGCTACAAAGGCCCACTCAGCGAAGCCGAGCCCCCAGTCATCGCCGCGGTTAGCGCTGCAATGCAAAAGCCGAGCAAACTTCTGCAAGAAAAAGAACCCTGCGACTAGAACCCTAACTAAATCAGCCGGAACGCGCTAGCGTCCGGTTCTTTGCACCAGCCTTGAATCCGCGCTAAAAAAATTTGTCATCCACCTAAAGATTCTTCGCCGCGCTTGCGACGGCACCACACTCAACTCTCGACGCTCAACTCTCAACCTCTTACCATGGTTGATATGAAAAAGAACGTCCCACCGACCAAGCCCGCCGACTCCAAGGCCCGTCGCTCGTTCATTGTTCGCCTGGCGGCCGCGATCATCGGCGGCATCGTCGGACTGTTCCCGTTTGTCGTCGGACTCGGCGTCATCTTAAACCCACTCCGGCGGTCGCGGGGCACTTCTGCCAACGACGACGCCGACACGAACACCTTTACACGGATCACTCCACTCGACGCCCTGCCGGCCGACGACATCCCCCGCGAGTTTGCCGTCGTCGCCGACGCCACCGACGCCTGGACCCACGCCTCTGCCCAGCGCATCGGTGCGATCTTTCTGATTCGCTCGGCCAAGACTCCGAACGAAGTCACCTGCTTTACAGCCACTTGTCCGCACCTGGGCTGTGCCGTCGATTTCGACCCAACCAAGAAGGAGTTCGAGTGCCCTTGCCACGAAAGCGGTTTCGCTCTCGACGGTAAGAAGCTCTTCGGCCCCAGCCTTCGCGGCCTCGACCCGCTACCCGTGAAGATCGAAGACAAAGCGGGCAACAAGGAGATTCTTGTAAAGTATGAACGATTCAAAGGCGGCATCGCGGCCAGGGAGGTGATCGAGTGAATCGCTTCCTCAACTGGTTCGACCACCGCACCGGCTACCGCGAACTCCTGAACGCTGCCCTCTACGAACACATCCCGGGCGGCCCGCGCTGGCGCTACGTCTGGGGCAGCACGCTCAGCTTCTGCTTCTTCGTCCAAGTCGTCACCGGGCTCATACTATGGACGGCGTACAGCCCCAGCGCGCAAACAGCCTGGGAAAGCGTCTATTTCATTCAGAACCAGATGGCCGGCGGTTGGCTCCTTCGCGGCGTTCATCACTTCACCGCGCAGATGATGGTCCTGTTGATGGCCATCCACTTCGTGCAGGTCGTCGTCGATGGTGCGTACCGGGCGCCGCGCGAAATCAACTTCTGGCTCGGCTTGATCCTGATGCAAATTGTCCTTGGCCTCGCTCTCACGGGTTACCTGCTGCCGTGGGACCAGAAAGGCTACTGGGCTACGCGCGTCGCTACGAAGATGATGGGCCTCGTCCCCATTTTCGGCGATCCTTTGCAACGCATCATCGTGGGCGGCGCCGAGTACGGGCATCACACGCTCACCCGCTTCTTCGCGCTCCATGCCGGCGTACTGCCGGCTCTGCTGACGATTTTCCTGACATTGCATGTCCTCATGTTCCGCCGCCACGGCCTCACGGTGCGCGACCCGAATCACGGCCCCGACTCTTATTTCTGGCCCGAGCAAGTGCTGCGCGACGCCGTCGCCTGCCTCGCCGTGGCGATCGTCGTCCTCGTTCTCGTACTCTGGAACTATCCGCATCTCGAAGCCGGTGTTCCAGCCGCCAGCCAATTGGGCGCGGAACTCGGCGCACCGGCCAATCCCGCCGAGAGCTACGGCGCCGCGCGGCCCGAGACCTACTTCCTGTTCCTGTTTCAAACGCTGAAGTATCTCGAGCACTTCCCACCGATCGTCGGCGCGCTGATCGTCCCCGGCCTCGTGATGCTCTCGCTGTTCGTGATGCCGTTCGTCGGCCGCTGGCAGTTGGGACACCGATTCAACATCGTCTGGACCTTTGCACTGCTCATCGGAGCCGGCATCCTCACCGGTCTCGCCTGGTACGATGACCATCACAGCGGCAAGCCCGAATCGCAGAAGTACCTGGCCGCCGTCGCCAATGCCAAGATCGAAGCCGAACGCGCGGTCGAACTCGCAAGCTCGCCTTCCGGAATTCCCCCAACCGGTGCCCTCGCTCTGCTGCAAAGCGACCCCAAAACCCAAGGCCCAAAGCTTTTCCGGCAGCACTGCGCAAGTTGCCATAGCCACGCGCCGCCAGATGCAGCCGCCGACGATCCACGCGCAATCCTGGCCGAGAAGCAGAGCGCGTCGAACCTCTGGGGCTTCGGCACGCGCGATTGGGTGCGCGGCATCCTCGACGCCAAACAAATCGCCAGCCCCCACTACTTCGGCAGCACCGCCCTCAAAGATGGCGACATGGTCAACTGGGTGAAAGACAACATCGAAACCCAGCTCAACGAACTCAAAGGCGCCGACCTAGAGAAGCTCAAAG
>CAZJWY010000065.1:19897-24516 GCA_964549545.1 uncultured Planctomycetaceae bacterium
AAGGCCAGATCGACGATGCGGTCCTCGCACTAGCCGCCGAAAGCGGCCTGCCGCTCGGCGCCGTGCCCGACCTCGACAAACGCATCGCCGCCGGTCGCGAAGTCATCGTCAAAGACCTCGCCTGCATCGACTGCCACAAGTTCCGCGACCAAGGCGACGTCGGCAACGCCCCGGACCTCACCGGCTACGCCTCGCGCGAATGGCTCACCGCCTTCCTCAGCAACCCGGCCGACAAACGCTTCTACGGCGACAAGAACGACCGCAAGCCCGCCTTCGCCGCTCATCCCAACGACCCCGCCGCCAACCGCCTCAGCCCCCAAGAGCTCTCGATCCTAGTCTCCTGGCTCCGCGGCGAATGGTACGAACCGCAGTAGGTCCCGCGAGCCGAGCGGGACCCCGATGGCATCTCACCCTCTGCTAGCATCGCTAAATCTTCTCAAATCGCTACAGTTCTTCACGCCCGCGCGCCGATGTCAAAGGCGTTATTGCCAACTCCAATACGACCCTGCTAGCTGCTAGTACGGAACGTCAACTCCACTCGTGGATAGCGTCACGTGTTTAGCGTCGGCCGCCAGGCCGAATCTCCAACCAACACGCCCATATCCACGAAGCACGAACCAACCTAGTCAACCAGAAGAATCAACCATGTGGTGCAACTCCTGCCAGCAAGACACTCCCAGCGTGTCCAACCCAACCAGCGGACGAACTGTCTGTTCGCGCTGCCAGCAGCCCATGCAGAAGCAACAGGCAACCTACGCCACCCGAATCTGCGACGACGGCCTCGCGCTCGATGAGCCAATCGCCACACCAACGAATCCGCAACGCTCCGATTCCGCGCCATTCCGCACCGACGACTGGGCCGCGCGCCAACGTGTGCGTACCGCCGTCCGCGAGCTGCGCCGCCCCAATCCAACTACCGGCGTCTCGCCGAATCGCATTCCTGCAGATCGTCAACGATTCGAGCCACCGCAAGACTTATTCGCTCAAATCGAAAACGCCACGGCGCCCACCCTCGCCACACTCGCGCCCGAATCGTTCACCAGCGACCTCGCGCAGAAACACAACGCCAGTGGCCAGGTCGTCGCCTGGCTTGTCGTAATCCTCGGCGCGATAATCCTCGCCGCCGGCGTCGGCCTCATCGGTTGGGCCCTGTCCGCCAACGAGATGCTCTACTGGAACTATGCGATCGGCCTCGCTATGGCCGGACAGGGCACGCTGATCTTCGGTCTCGTGCTCGTGATCTCGCGCCTCTGGGGCAGCAGCCGCTACTCCGCCACCAAGCTCCAAGAAGTCCATACGCGACTTGGCCAACTCCAGCAATCATCCGAAACGCTCGCAGCCACACGTGGTGGCAGCGCCCCAGCCTTCTACGCCGACCTCGTCCGCGGCGCAAGCCCCCACGTGATGCTCGCCAACCTCAAAGGCCAAGTCGACCAACTGGCCACACGCGTCAGCACGGCCTGGTAAGGCAAAATCGGAGCTAACCCGCACGCATCTTGTCGCTCGACTCCCCTCGCAGTTATCCTGATGGAGGAGGCACAATGCGATGCAATATAAAATCCCGCTCATTCTCTCGCCGCAACCCGAGGGAGGCTACACCGTCACTTCACCGCTGTTGCCCGAACTCTTAACAGAAGGTGAGACGGCGGAAGAAGCTCTCGACAACGTAAAAGATGCGCTTGCCGCAGTTGTCGAAATCTACGAAGACCTTGGCCGCTCGCTCCCTGCGTCGTCGCAAGTCTTGGACTTGAGCATACCACTTTCATTTGAAACAGTGGTAAACACACCATGAAATACCGGGAGGTGGCACGCAAACTGGCCGCTCTCGATTGTCAGGAATTATCCTGAAGAGGCGGTGGTTCCCATCGCAAGTGGCACAATTCGGCTACAAATAAGTCAACGGTAATACCAGATTGGGGCAGCCGCGATCTCAAGTTAGGAACAATTCGAGCAGCAGTCCGGCAGTTAGGACTTAATCTACAAGACTTCAAGAACGTGTAACGATCAACCCTCAACGCGCTTCGCAATCTCCTCGACAACATCCGCGCTCTTCACGCGCCATTGCTCGAGTGAATCACGATCGCGAATCGTAACGGTCTGGTCCTGCAACGTCTGGCCATCCACCGTGATGCAGAACGGCGTCCCGGCTTCGTCCTGCCGGCGATACCGGCGACCCACCGCCCCCTTCTCATCGTAGAACGTGACGAACCGCTTCTTCAGCGCCGAATAGATCTCCCTCGCCGCTTCCGGCATCCCGTCCTTTTTCACCAGCGGGAACACCGCCGCCTTCACCGGCGCAATCCGCGGATGGAACTTCATCACCGTGCGCGTCTGCATGTCGCCCTTGTCGTCCGGCGCTTGGTCTTCATGATACGCCTCGCACAAAAACGCGAGCGTGCCACGATCGGCCCCGGCCGACGGCTCGATCACATGAGGCGTGAACCGCTCGTTCGTCACATCGTCACGATAAGTCAGATCGCGGCCACTGCCTTTGTGCTTCGGCACCTTCTTTCCGTCCGCAGTCTCCACCATCTCCAATTCGAGACAGCCCTCCGCGTTCTTCACCAGCTTCCCTTCCATGTGGCTCCGCAGATCGAAGTCTCCACGATGCGCAATCCCCTCCAGCTCGCCATACTCGCCAGCCGCCAGGAACGGAAACGCATACTCAATATCGGCTGTTCCGACCGAGTAGTGACTCAACTCATCCTGCTCATGCTCCCGCAGCCGCAGCCGCTCGCCCGCCAACCCAAGATCGGTATACCACTTCATCCGTCGATCACGCCAATACTCATACCATTTCCGCGACGTATTCGGATGGCAGAAGAACTCAATCTCCATCTGCTCGAACTCACGCGATCGGAACGTGAAATTCCGCGGCGTAATTTCGTTGCGAAAACTCTTCCCCTGCTGCGCAATACCAAACGGAATCCCCACTCGCGTGCTATCACACACATTCTTGAAATTCACAAAGATGCCTTGGGCTGTCTCCGGCCGCAGAAATGTTTTACTCTCCTCCGTTTGAACCGCTCCTGTGTGTGTTTCAAACATCAAGTTGAACTCGCGAGGCTCAGTCAGATCTCCCCCACAGAACGGACATGGCGTTTGCAGCCCGGTCGCCGCCTTCTGCTCCGTCGCCATGTATTGAAGCAATGTGGCAACACCGAGCCTCATTTCCGGATTGTTCTTGAGATCTTCGACGAGCCACGACACCGTAATTTCCGGATTACGCACCACCGCCAGATTCGGAGCGAGCTTCTTGCCCTTTTGCTTCGCCCACTGCATCGTGCGAAGACTGTTGAACTTCAATAGATCATCCCAATCGGTCAATTCCATCGTTTCGGCAAACGACTTCACCCAGTCGGCGTCCCGCAACATCTCCCATACATGATCAGCACGCACCAACCGCTTGCATTGGCGGCAGGTCTGCATCCAATCATGAAACAAATCGTAGTGCCCCGAGCACTTCCAAACCTGCGGATGCATGATGATCGTGGCATCGAGCCCCACCATCTCGTACGTCGACGGCGCGCCCGCCACTTTCACCAGCTCGTTGTGCCCCGAGACCATGTCCTGCCACCAGGCGTTCTTAATATTCCGCTTCAGCTCAACGCCCAGCGGCCCGTAATCCCAAAAGCCATTCAGCCCACCGTAGATCTCGCTCGACTGAAACAAAAATCCCCGCCGCCGGCACAGGGCAACTAGCTTATCCATTTCCATGGTCAATCACTCGCTTCTATCAATCAGAAAGATTCACCACGGAGACACGGAGGGCACAGAGAAAACATGAAAGGATCCGCAGATGAACACAGATGGACGCAGATAAGAGTTAGATAGTTTTTCTCATCTGCGTCTATCTGCGGATAAATGCTTTTTCTTCTCCGTGCCCTCCGTGTCTCCGTGGTAAATGCCTTGTATTCTTTTACCTTTATTTCAAACCAACCATTTTAACGCCGCTCGTCAACAAGCGTCTACCGCGGCCTTCTCCCTACGAAGCCGTGATTTTCCACTCGCGCAAGTTCAATCGCGGCAACACACGCAACAAATCCACTTGCGAGCAGTAAGGAATATCGCCACCGTTCCCAACCTCAATGCAGTTCTGCCCGCCAAGGCTGGCGTTCAAGCTATCGGCCACAATCTGGTGCAACGACGCCCCACTTTTCTCAGCCGCTTCAACCAACTGCTTCCACTCCCGCCGCGCCAATTCCGCTTTTTCATTCAAAATCCAACCGCCCGCCCCATCGCCGACGAGCCGATGCACAATCGCCCCCGCCAGCAAAATATCCTCGCTCGTCTCAGTTCCGTCAGTACCCGCGCACAGCACGTCCACCCGTAGCTCATCTTTGAAAGACGCAACCACTGCTGAAAGGTTCAAGAACGACGCCGCGATCACACTTTTCGCCAGCCGCGCATGTTGCAGCGCCCGCGTACCATTGGTCGTGGTGATATAAACAGGCCGTCCCTGAATCCGTTCTTCCGAGTACTCCGTCGGCGAATTCCCCAAATCAAAGCCGTCGATCCGCAGCCCCTTCCGCTCACCGCCGAGCAGAACATTCCCCCGCCCCGCCCGCTCAGCCGCCGCAAGCGCCACATCGATTTCCACGAACGGCACCACCTCGCGC
>CAZJWY010000066.1:0-24436 GCA_964549545.1 uncultured Planctomycetaceae bacterium
GGGTCGGTGCCCCGACGCGCAGAATAGCAAGTAGCGTGGGTGCTTCCGCACCCGTAAGCTGTGGCTCAGCCATACGTCAGCCTTTAGCTTGACACCAAACCACTACCACTCCAGACCAGGCTACCACCGACTTTCGGCCGCAGGAGCGCTTGCCCCCGACTTCGACACGCCCGGCCCAAAGTTGCTGCGGCGCAACCGCGTGGGGAATTTATATGACGCGTCGTTTCACAGTAGCAATCAACAACCCAACCATCACCAACCCCATCGCCGTCGGCTCCGGCACGGCAGCCAACCCACTCCCCGCCCCCGCGCCGCTGAGGTTCTTCCGCCAGATCGTGTAGTCGGCCGCGTCGATTATGCCGTTGCCATTCCCATCGGCCCCGGTTCCTGGCGTAACGCTGTCGCCGTAAGCGCCACGCCACGTCGTGTAATCTTCCGCGTCAACAACCTGGTCGCCGTTGTAGTCGCCTTGCACGATCAGCGGTGGCGCGGTTCCGTACCACCATGCGAGGCCATAATCCTCACCGCCTAGTACATCATTCTCTGTCTGCCGAACCCAAATTTCGTATTCTCCCGTTGTTGGTATCTGAAAGAACAGGTGTTGAACCGTACCGCCGCCAGCGAATGAAGCCGCAACGGCATCTTGAATCACGGCCGATCCTTTTGGCAATAAATAAAGTGCAAGGTTATTGATTAAGTCATCGCTGTCAAATTGAGGATCAGTTGACGCCGATGCCTGAAAGGTATCACCGCTGTCATAGCGGTTGTTACTATTTGCGTCGTTGGAGAATACAACGTGACGATCCCAGGCTAGCGTGACTGAGATAAAATAATCAGCAGTCAATGAACCTGTAATCGGATAGACGTTTGTAGAGTTTACCCCGGTGGTGTGTCCGAAGTCCCATCCGATTAGCGGTACGTTGCCAGAGTCGGCGTCGTATTCACCTGACGAGAATTGCTGAACTGCGCGTGTCGCGTTCAAGTGCCCTGCGCCCATCTGATCATCAAGTGGAATCGCTCCGCCACCGTCTTGCACACCGTCGCCGTATGCTTCGGATGACAACCAATCATTTCCTTGTTGGTCAATAACTGTTCGAGTCATGCCGAGAAGCCCGCCTTGCGGTACGGCGTTCCCGTTGACCATGACAGTCCCATCATCAATCAGTTTGTCCGCGCTATTCATCAGCACGGCCTTAATAACTTGATGGTTTCTAGCTTCAGGAAACCATCGTGGTACGTTGTTATTGATATTAGTCTCGGCAAGCTGCTGTAATAAGGCTGCTACACCCGTGACTTGGGGGGCGGCAAAACTTGTTCCGTACGGGTTATTGGGGGGGGAGCGGAGTAGTCATGTTTCCTGGATTAGTCATACGATATCCGTCACCGGGCACAATCAAAGAAATCAATGATGTCCCGCGATTGGGCTGCACGTTGAATATGTTAGCCGAACCAACTTGCCTCCAAACGCCCCCGACTGGCTCCGAATATGCGATTGTCATGCCGTTGTAATTATCTGTGGGAATAGGTCTGGTAGTATGTCCCGTTTCAACTCCAGCCATCACTTCAAGATTATTGTAGTGGCTTGCAATCCAATCTATTCCCAATGTCAAAAGTGAATTGCCATCAAGAGTTGCCTCCGTATTTGGTTTAAGCCAACTATTGTTGACCGCCCACACGTTTGGTTGTTGCGATACGTGTTGAATAGAGATTAACGCATCTTGGTAGCCAGGATTGGGTCCTAACGTCACGTAAGCAGAGGCGTATAACGAGGCATCCGGCGCGACGCCAGCCAATGTCGAGTCTGATGAAATCATAATGCCCGCCACTTGCTCCCCGTGCGCAGCAACATCCATAGTGTTCGGCGGGCCATCCTGTCTGAATACTGCGGCAGGAACAACCGAACTGTGGACGCTTCCAGCGGGGTCCGTACCGGCTAAGCCCGGTCGATCTTGCTCGACCTGTCCAATCCCAATGCCATCGCCCGTGAAAGCCCCTCCTGGATGGCTAATTCCATTCGGGCCATTCGTGGTCGAGTCACCCAGTGCTAACGAAGTGCTGGCGAGCAAAACTATTTCGCAAAGACTTATCCAAAAGTACTGTCGCATTTCGCGCCTTCCTTAAATAGAATTGCGACCACGATCAATCAACTTTTTCTTTCACCGTGAAGCTAAACGATTGAGCAACAATTTGAGATTCCTCTAAACGGCTAGGTTCCGTAAAACCCGCATCTAAGAACTTCTTTTCCAGCGGCAATCGCTTCATATCAACTCGCACGTTCCCCAACGGCAACTTCCTCAATGGAATTAGAGCAAAGTGCCTTGTCAAATCCGCCGTTTCATGCGGTATAAAACGGTACGAAATGACGACCAGCCCCGGTTGTTGCTCGACTTTATCTAGGTGAACGTAGTAGGGGGACGAATGCGAAAAAAAGACAACCGACACGTTGCTGTCCGCAGGAAATGACGTTTGTGGTTTTTTCTTTCCTGATAAGACCGCTTTCGCCTCACGCAATGCATCCCTTCCAGTTCCCGCAACGGCGAACGCTTGAGGCGCCGATTGGCCTTGCTTTGATTTGCCTGTGATTTTTATTTGCTCTCTGCTGCTTGGCGCTCCACTGCTCGGTTCAAATTCATCTGGCTCTAAACTACGAGCGTCTCGCGTACCCGGCATTCCATACGCCCAAATTTCTTTAAGAGGTATGATCGTGGTCTCCGCTTGCTCTGCTTTCTCATCAGCCAACGTAGGCGACCCTATCGAAAGGCACATCGCTATTCCAACGAACATTAACGACAGCTTCATGGTTCACCTCGTTCCCTCAGCGCCCGACCCTAACACCTTCGCCACCGGCTGGCAAACACATTCCACTCATTTCGGTAAGCGGTTATCGCAATAATGCCAGCATGCCAGACACCAAGCGGCCAGACTGATCTTCACTCGACCAATTACTTGAGAATCTACGCAAACTACATCCGACAGTTTTTGTCAGGTGCAAGCAACATGAAAGCAAATAACGCCCGCATAGGTCGGTGTTTATGTGCTGTATTTTCCATCTATCTCCGCGACCTCCGCGCCTCTGCGTGATCCCACCCCGCCTCCACAACAAAAATTGCCTAATGGCCAAAAGTCAGTAATTGAACATGCGTCCACTACCTGCTAACCTGTTGACGCGAAACTACAAATGCGCTTCGCTCTGCCCTATTTGCAATCGAGCGATTCGCCCGCTCTTTGAAAACTTGATGCAGTCGCTATCGGCTATCGGCTGTCGGCCCGAAGGGGCTACCACTGCGCGCCGAGCGAAATGCGCGGGGCCTAGCTTAGGTGCGCAAAATCCCAGGGGGCGAATTATGCGCACCCTGCATGTTCCCCGCAGAAATGCACAAACGGAAAGGAGACGCCTCGACAACCGCTTCTCGTGCCTTGTCTTCTCCGTGCCCTCCGTGCCTCCGTGGTAAACGCCTTCCCCCAAAAACTAAGGCGCTTCCGGAAGCTCCGCCTGCTGCGGCCCGTCGTGGCGGGCTTGGGCCGAGAACACCTGCGCAACATGACCTCGCCAACTGTTCAGATACCCATCGTACGTGGCCGACTCCGCGGCATACTGCTTATAGGCAACGTCCCGCCGGTTGATCGCGCCGGCCGCCTCGTCCGCGAACTTGCGATCGAGCGGGTCGGAAGCATCAATTTTTGAAGACATCGTCTTCTGAAACGCCGCGACCACCCCTTCGTACGCATGCTCGCGCGACAACCGGCCCTGGGCCGATTTCCACGTCGCAATCGCCGATTCCACCTCGGACGTTTTCTTCGGCGAGTTTTCCAGCACGCCGACGAGCAGCGACTCCTGCTTGGATATTTCGTCGGTGGCCAATTGCGCGCGGCGATGGCCGTCGGCCGCCAGCCGCACGCAATCGACCGCCACCGCGCTAGCCAACATCGCGGCCATGGTCAGAAGCGCAATCGGAAGAATGAGTTTTCTCATGACAACTTGATTTCCGGGGCCCGCTCGATCTCGGCATCCGGGGCATCGAAGAACGAGCGCTCGGGCATTTCCTGAATGTAAGCGACCACGTTCGATGGGATCGTGCGAAGCTGATTCAGATAAACGTTCGTGGTTTGGTTGTAGGCATGTCGCCGCTCGGCAATGCGGTTCTCGGTCTCGGTCAGCTCTTTCTGCAAATTGAGAAAGCTCTGGTCGGCCCGCAACTGCGGATAGTTCTCGGCCAGCACCATGATATTACCGATCGCCCGCTTGAGATCGGACTCGGTGCTGTTGGCGGCGGCGGCGCTGTTGAAAGGGTTTTGCTGAGTCCGGATCGCGGCGACCTGCGTGAACGTATCGCGCTCGTGCTTGGCGTAGCCCTTGGCGATCTCTACCAAGTTGCCGATGAGATCGAGCCGCCGCTTCAATTCGACTTCGATGTGCGACCAAGCCTGATCGACCGCATTGCGAGCGGCCACCAGCCCGTTGTAGGTCAGCAGATACCAAAGGATGATGATGCCGCACAGAATCGCAGCCGCATACGTGAAGTACAACTTACCAACCTCCCGAGGCGCCACCGCCCCCGCTAGAGCCACCGCCGAAGCCACCAAAACTGCCGCCGCCCCCTCCACCACCACCAAACGTGCCGCCGTAGGAGCCACTACCAGACGAACCGGTGTTCGTCGTCACCAAAACAATCCGAGGCAACGTAATCTCGCGCCGCGATTTGTAATTGCACGAAACACAGCAACCTTCGATCTCGGCCGTGCCGCAACTGAGCGTCGTCGCGGGAATGATCGTACGCTGCGGGTCCTCTCGATAGGTTCGCGCGTTGCAGTTTGGACATTCCCGAAAACTGGAGAAGGAATTGATGTAACGCTTGGTGTCGTTGTTCAGGCAGGCCGGACAAATCCACACGTCGTAGTCGACCGAACCGATTTTCTCCTCGAGCAATTGAACCGACGAGAGCTTCGGATCTTCGTCCTGCTCACTAAGCAGTTCGAGGCGAGTACCACACTTGGAGCAACTATGAGGACCGAAACGACGATACTTAGCGAAATTGTAGCCCCAAGCGGCAACCGTGGCGGCCGACGCGCCGATAAACCACGGCCACAACTCGCCGGGACGAGGAATGCGCGAGAGCAGATACGCCGCAACGGCGATGAGGCCAGCGGCAATCGCGGTCAGCGAGGCAAAGCCGACCGTCGAGTAGATACGCTTGGCCACGACGACCAGACCGACGAGGAACAACACACAAGCTGCAGCAATCACCGCGTAGTTGGCAAACACCGCCCGTGCGCGAGCCTGCTTGGCCAGTATGGGTCCCGAGTTCGGATCGCCCCGTGCGGCCGCGGGGTCGGCGAGAATCGCATCGGCAATCGCACGGGCACCGCTTTTGATGCCACCTGCGTAGTCGTTGCGTTTGAAATAAGGAATCACATGCTGATCACGAATCTCACCACACCGCGCATCGGTCAACAGCGGCTCGATTCCATAGCCGACCTCGATCCGCATCCGACGTTCGTTCGGAGCGACCAGCAGCAACACGCCGTTGTTGACCTCACGCTGCCCAATGCCCCACTTGCCGAACAACTCGTGCGCATACGACTCCACGGTTTGCCCATCAAGCAACTTGACCGTGACGATCGCCATTTGAGCAGTCGTCTTCCGCTCGACCTCTTGGGCCAGCTGCTCAAGCGATTGCCGCTCGGCGGGCGAGAGCAACCCGGCGTAATCGTGGACTTGCTGGCGCGTCGATTGGGGAGCAACGACCGCGAACAAAGCAGCCAGGATCAGGGCCGAGAATTGCATACTCGAAGCGGAACCGTAAAAAGGTCCAACCTCCGTCCGGACGAATTGCGAACCGGCTGTCGACTAACAGAGGTCTAACAGAGGTCGGGTCGTGCCGATTATCGCAGTTTACCCGCCGGAGGTGGAAGATGGAGCGAGCCAAACGGCCGCGCATAAAAAAAGCCCCATCGATTCGGGGCTTTAATTCCAAGCATAATCGGGCCAGAAGTGGAGGATAGCGGGCTCGAACCGCTGACCTCTTGCATGCCATGCAAGCGCTCTCCCAGCTGAGCTAATCCCCCGATTGTTCTTGAAAATTATCAGTCTGCGTGCCCGCTGTCAACGGTAGCCAATTTCGATTAGTCTTGGCGGAACTGAAATTTCAATTAGATCAATGATGGAACAAAGTTCCGGCGAACTGGACTCGCTGGATCGACGCCACGCCCCCAGGTCGCACCAAATGCACTCGCCGATTCGACGGACAATCACAATGGCGGTAAAGGTGCTCCTCGCCGGGGGCATCTTGCTGTACCTGGGATTCAAAGGCCGCGACGCGTTCGCGCAACTGTCCGCCAAGTCGATTGATTGGCGGATGATGGCGGCCGCGCTGTTCGTCACGCTGCTGATGGCAGGCTTCAGCTACTTACGATGGCACATCTTGATCCGCGCGGTCGGAATCGATGCGAGACTCATCGATACATTGCGACTGGGAGCATTAGGGTTCGCCTTGAATTTCGTCGCGCCCGGATCGATCGGCGGCGATTTCTTCAAGGCAATCTTTCTGGCGCATGGCCATCCAGGGCGTCGGCCCGAGGCGATTGCCACCGTAGTGGCCGATCGCGTGTTGGGGTTGCTCACGATGTTGTTTCTGGCGTCGGCCGGCATTTTGCTCGCGGGCTTGCTCCATACCACGTCCCCTAGTCTCAAGATTCTCTATAAGACAATTTTAGTGGTGTCGGCAGTGATCTGGCTGGTTTGCATTTTGCTAATCCTCTTCGGTAGGCTGACGGGACCAGGAGTAACACAGTTTGTTGAAAAAATTCCCGTTGGCGGCAAGGCGATTGCGCGGATGCTGGCCACGGTGCAAGTCTATCGCCGCCGCAAGCGGATGCTCGTGGCAGCAATGGCCGCAAGTCTGACGATGGCACTCTGTTTCGTAGGATCGTACTGGCTGGTGGCGGAAGGCTTGCCGATCGAAGCGCCGTCGTTTCAACAGCACATGGTGATCGTACCGATCGCGGGCATCGTCGGCACAATTCCCCTCACTCCCAGCGGCCTGGGAACCACGGAGCTGGCAATTGAAGAGTTCTATAAAAGAATGCCCGGCGTAAAGAGCATGCCAGGCGACGGAACACTCGTGGGCCTGGGCCGCCGCATGACCGATATTGCCGTGGCCCTGATCGGACTGGCCTTCTACCTATCGAACCGCAAGGAAGTCGACGAGGTTTTCGCGGAAGCGGAACAGGTTGCGGAAACTGAGTAGACGCGGTCTCAAGGTGTCTTTCCGCTGTGGCCGAATTCTTGCAAATTCAGCCACTGGTTTGCTTAATGCGACAGACAAGAATGCCTGCCCCACGAACGCTTGTTACAAAACTGTTACACCGTGCGCGCAGGGCGGCCCCGTATAACGACATAGGGTTTGACTACGTCGTTTCTCAAGCAGAAGGAGCCGTGAAATGCTTTGGTCGTATGCCATAAGAATTCTAGCAACATGTGCGGCGCTAGCATCAGCGTTTAGCTACTGCATGCGAGCAGCGGCTGCTGAGGCGGTAGCCGGGCGGGTCACGCAGGTGACGTTGTATCGAGGCCAGGCACAAGTGACTCGAACCATTCCGGTCGAGGGTAACGCTGGAGGTGTCGAGATTGTCGTCGGGCAGTTGCCCGAGCAGGTCGTGCCGAACAGCTTGTTTGCCGAAGGAGGCGATGCGGTTGAGGTTCGCGCAGTGCGGTTTCGCACGCGAGCGGTAGGCGAAGAACCTCGCGAGGAAGTGCGTAAGCTGGATCATGAGATACGAGAGACGCAGTTGCAAATCGATCTGGTCACGCGGCAACAGGCGTTACTCGCGAAGCGAACCGAGTACCTGGGCAAGATGGAAGGGTTCGTGGTGCCGACATCGCACGCCGATCTGGCGCATGGAGTGCTCAATGCCGAAGCGCTGGAGAAGGTTACTCAGTTCTCGTTTGCCGAGCGGGAAAAAGTGGTGACGCAGGAAGTCGAGCTGGCCAAGAAACTGCAAGACTTGAATGCGCAACTGGAGCTCTTGCAGCGGAAGCGGAATGAGGTGACTGCGGGAGCAGCGCGGACGGAGCGCGAAGCCGTGTTGTTTCTGCAAAAGCAGGCGGCGGGCCCAGCGGAAGTGCGGCTCAACTATTTGGTCAACAACTGTGGATGGTCGCCCACGTACACGATGCGCTCGGGCGAGGATCACGGGCAAGTTCGCGTTGAGTATAACGCGCTCATCCATCAACTGAGCGGCGAAGATTGGAGCGACGTGCATCTGACGCTATCGACCGCCTCGCCGGCGCTCGGCGCTTCGGGGCCTGGGTTGGCGCCGTTTCATGTTACGTTGGCGGCGGAAGTGGCAGCGAACGCGATGGCGAATAGTCCCGCCAAGGCTTCCAACGCGTCGCCCTTTGGTAATGTCTATGGTCGAGGGCTCTCCAAGGGCCAAGTGATTGAGCAGTTGCAAGGGCTCAACGCCCAAAAGAGCCAATCGGTGCAAGCCGCGAATAACTCGATCGCCTTCGACGAACAGAACAAGTCGAACTGGAATCTCAACACTGCCGCCTACGGCTTGCAACAGATGGAAATCAACGGCGATGCGACGACGCTCAGCGTACTGCGCAGCGAGAAGGCCGAGGAATCGAATGGGCCGAGCCTGAGCTACCAGTTGGCTGGAAATGTCAGCCTGGCGAGCCGGACGGATCAGCAAATGGTGCGGATCATGCAGGCGAACGTGGCGAGCAAGTTCTACCATGTAGCGGTGCCTGTGCTGACGTCGTTTGTCTACCGCGAGGCGGAGCTAGTGAATTCGAGTGATCAGGATTTGTTGGGAGGGCCGATCACCGTATACCTCGACGGGCGATTCGTCGGTCGCGACGAAATTCCGACCGTCGCGCGCGGGCAAACGTTTGTCGTAGGCTTCGGAGCCGATCCGCAGTTGCGAGCCCGGCGCGAGCTGGTCGACAAACAAGATGGCGTTCAGGGAGGCAATCGCGAAACGAAATTCGAGTATCGGCTGGTAGTCGAAAACTTTGCCAAGGAGAAAACGCTCGTACGCGTGCTTGATCGCCTGCCCCACGCGGAGAACAACGCGGACATCCGCGTCACGCTTGGCGAGACCAGCGATCCGATCAGCACTGACAAATTATATCAACGCGAGGAGCGACCGATGGGCCTGTTGCGGTGGGAAATCGAAGCGCCGGCCCAAGCTGCTGGTGAAAACGCGCGGCTGATCAAGTACCACTATAAATTGGAACATGACCGACAACTTGTCGTCACGCTGCCGGAAGCAAAGCAATCGTTGCAGGAAGAATTCGAACGACTACAACGCGGGCGGCAGAAGCACTAGCATTCCCTCGTAGCACGGACTTCAGTCCGTGATCATTGGATTTCTGTGGCACGGACGGGTCCGTTTTTTCTGCACGGACTGAAGTCCGTGCCACGGGACAATGCCTCTCCTGACCAGCTATCACTTACATAATCCTGGAATCCGCTGGGCGGGTATTTCTGTCGCCGCTCGAGCGGCCTTTATTTTCTGAGCCTGCCTGCAATCCAGGGACTTGCGTCCCCGGCTACATTCCTGGGCCGCTTCGCGGCCGATAGCACTTGCATAGTCGTGTACCAGGGAAGGGATTTCAAAACACGTTCTTGATAACTGCGCGACCATTGGGCCTGTGGGTGCCATGGCTGCTGCTCTCGGAGTGGCCATGTTTTGGCAACATTTTCGGCATGCCCACGCCAAGCCGTGGGCATGGCACCCAGGCTACGTGCTGTCAAACTATTCGGAGTCGTTTAGCAGCGATTCAGCCAGATTGAGAATGTGCTGCCGTGGTTGGGTTGGCTTTCGACCTCAATCGTGCCGTTCATCGCATCGCAAAGTCGGCTAGCGATGGAAAGCCCCAGCCCGCTGCCTTCGGCGCCGGATCGCTGGGCGGCCTCGGCGCGGAAGAATGGTTGGAAAACCCGGCTCATTTCTTCCTTGCTCATACCACTTCCCTTGTCTTGAACGCGAACTCCGGCCCGTTTCTGGTCATGGACTAGACCGATAACGACCGGCGTTCCCGGGGGGCTATACTTGATCGCGTTTTCGAGGAGATTTCTGGCGATTTCGCTGAGCATTTCTGCATGGGCAACGACGAGTAGCGAAGCGTGCGCTGAACTTTCGAAATGAACGGTTGCGCTCGCCTCTGGCGATTTCCAATTGCGTTCGAATTCGGAAAGCCAAGCCGCCAGGTCAGTCGGCTGAAGCTTGGGCAAGGCCGATTCGGAATCGGCCCTGGCCAGAAACAGGAGGCTTTCCACCAATCGATTCAACCGCCCGACCTGCTGTCGAACTGTTTGCAGAACCTCTTGGTATTCGTCGGCCGATCGGACGCGGCGAAGCGCCACCTCGGCTTGACCTTGAATGATTGTGAGCGGAGTGCGCAGTTGATGCGATGCATCGCTGGTAAATCGCCGCTGCCTCTCGAAAGCCACTTCGAGCCGATCCAACAACTGGTTGAACGCCTCATTCATGGTCGCCAGCTCATCGCCAGAGGGCACCGGCGGAAGACGATGGCTCAAATCGCGTGAAGTCATGGCCTGGGCGGCATTCGCCATGCGAGAGACTGGCATCAAAGCCCGACGGCAAATCACGCGTCCCAGCGCAAAGCAGAGCCCCCAGAGCAGCAGTCCCACGGCCATCAAAACAATAATGAGTCGTTGGGCCGCAGTTCGCATCGGAAGCTGCGAAATGCCAACGACGATAATCAACGACGGGTACTCTCTCTTTTCGATCTCTTCCTCCGTACGCTCGCGTTGCAGATCGTCGTTTGAGATTTGCGACGCTTTGATATGTCGTCGCAAGTAATGCCAGCCTGCAGCGCTTGTGGTAGCGTTCGAATTGATCGGAAGCTGTTCGAGACTCGCTGCGATTTGCTGCTGGAATACGTTGCTGTTGGGGGTTTTGGCCGCATCGATCAAGTGACCGTTGATATCGGTTATGAACCAGTAGATTTCCTCTCCAAGCGGTCCGTGCGGGAGCAAAATTGCCCGATCGGTGGGTTCCCACTCCACGGTATCTACTTCAATATCGAGTGAACCGACAAGCGTATTCAATGCAGACGCCAGCCGTTCGTCGCGTTCGACCTGCAAGTAATGATGAACCAGCAGAAACACGCTGACGGAAAAGCCGAGCAGCACGGCCGCCAATAAGGAGAGCAAGTAAGCGAGCAGGCGGTTGGTAAGACTCATCGTTCGGCTGCGTCTGGAGGCACGGAATCGAATCGATAGCCTCTTCCTCTGAGCGTGTAAATCAACCTTGGGCCGTGCGCCTCTAATTTCCGCCGCAGCTCTTTGACGTGGACTTCGAGCGTATTTGAGAAGCCGTCGTATCGCTCGTCCCAAACTTGCTCGTAGATTCGCGTGCGGGTCAGCACCTGATGAGGGTGACGCATGAAGAACAGGAGGAGCGCCTGCTCCTTGGCGGTTAGAGAAAGTTTGGCGCCTTCTCGTTCTGCGCGGTGGGTATCCAAGTCGATTTTGACGCCGAATTTTTCGATCGTTGTGCTGGTCGATTGGCTCGGGCGGCGAACAAGCGCGCGAAGCCTGGCCAGAAGCTCATCGAATGCAAATGGCTTGCATAAGTAGTCGTCGGCTCCGCTGTCCAACCCTTTGACGCGATCGGGCACGGTATCGCGAGCCGTTAGAAACAAGACAGGGGTTGATTGGTCTTTGGTGCGGAATTGATTGAGTAGGGTTAATCCATCGGTTCCGGGAAGCCCCCAGTCCAAAATAACTACATCCCACTCACCACTCTTCAATGCGTGCCAACCCCCTACGCCGTCGCGCGCGGTTTCGACTACATACCCCTCCTCGCGCAATCCGCGCGTGACAAAATCGGCCAGATCGCGTTCATCTTCGATGAGTAAGGCCTTGATGCTCACGATCAAATTATAGCGGCGCAGAAGGCCATCAGGCGGAAAGATAAAGCGGATTTTAACTTGGCTTCACGGGCAGTTTATGCATGCTCCGTAGACTTGTATCAGCAGGCTTGAGCATCACTGCTCCAGCCAGATCCTACCCGGGCAAGTTGAAAACCTGATTGTTCAACGGCTATTAACCACAAAGGAGAATTACCATGAACCTGCTCGCGACTGGCTTGTTTGCATGGACGTTGTTGCTAACCGCTTGCATTGGCGCCGCCGCCTTGGCGGGAGATCGTCCGGCCGGCGAATTCAAACCGCTGGAGGAAATTGCGGAATCGTTGGAGAAATCGGGCTATGTCATCGTTGAAGCGGAAATGGACGACGGCCGGTGGGAAGTTGATGTGCAAAAAGGGGATGAATCGTACGAGCTGCATATCGACCCGCTGACGGGAAAGACAATCTCCAAACATCGAGACGACAACAGGCCCGCGTCCATCGGCCAGGCAATTAGACTGACAAAGCTGCTGAAAGACGTAAGCGCGCTAGGATACCGGCCGATTGTGAGCGCCGAGTTCAAGCGCGGGCAATGGGAAGTGGAGGCCTATAAGGATCGGGCAAAGCGAGAGCTAAAAATCGAGGCCAAGAACGGCAAGATCGTCTCGGATCGCGCGGATGATTAGCATTGCAGTGTGGCCAATGCATCAGGAAAACCTGAATCTCGATCGTGGGGAGCTCGCAAAAAACCCACTGGCGCGGTGCCGCCCGTGTGAAACCAGGTACTTTACCAAGACTTTCTTTCTCTAAGAATTTTGCGGTTAGTGATAGGGGCTATGTCTAACGAAATAGTTCGGTTGCCCGCCGAACAAATAGACAGGATTGCGCGCAGTTTAAACCGTACGAAAGAATAACTTCGAACAGCCCGCGTTGCCGACGGGTTAATTGTAGCGATTTGTTAGGTAGGCTCGCGTAACGAAAACCGACTTGCAAAGACACTGGCAAAGCTAAAGCCTGCAACCTGCCAGAACCAAACGCTCGTTACTAAAAATCCGACTCCAAATGCAATCAAGCCGAGAAAAGATATGGCTAGAGCCAGCATCGCAATGCCCCAAGCATGCCAGTACCCTCGTCCGCCCTGCCAGCAACGCCGAAGTGCAATCAATGGATTAAAAATCTCACGAGGATCAAAGCTTCTGCAGTAATGCGACATGAAACCGGGGATAGCGAGCGTGGCAAATAAAAGTAACAAACCGGCAACAAACGCTAAAAGTAATGATGATAAGACGTAGGCCACAATACCCACCACCGCCGCAGGTGTGTAATAGTAAATCATCCCCATTAGCGTAATCGTACCGTGTCGGGCTAGTTGGGCGACGTTGCGCCAAGCAGGCCATGCCGGTTCGCCGCGCATCATCTGGTGAACCATGACAATACGGTGCCCCATATTCAGCACCCAACCGACCACGGGTACAAGTAGCCACACTGCGCCGATCAAAACTTCTTTGCGAGCCACATCGGATTGAAGTGGAAAGCGGAACGATGACCGCAAAGACAGCGGTGTACTGAGATCGATCTTGGGATTGATCAAGCGCGTACCCGCCTTCACCCGCGTAACTTGGTTAAAGGAAGTTTCTGCCTATCACCTGTTGAACGCAATTTGCGGCCTATCACGCGGGCAGCTTCTTGACGTTGCTCGAATTGTGACCGTTGGTTGCTTTGTTGTCGTCCCGTTTTCAGTTCAAGAGGCCCCTGCCCAGTGATCATCGAGGCCGATGAGTTCTTCGACTTGCAAGCCTTTGGGGATGGAATCCAAGAACTGTTGGCATCGGTCGACGTGCTACCGGAGCCAAGATTGATCTGCCGGCCGTCGAGAGTGACGTACCAGGCGTTGCGGTTAGGCCGAAACCACGGCTTCGGAAACTTGGTCGACATGTTGAGAACCCTTCAGCATTGGCAAAACGAACACCAAGGCGAGCTGAAAGGTTCGCGGGCCTCCAGGCAGGTGACACTGCCTGGGGGCTTTATGATTGGCCTGGGAAGCGTTGCAACTGTGACAACAACTGTGACAGACCGTTTTCAATCGACGTAAGTCAGTACAGCCCAGAGGAGTCGAACCTCTAACCTTCGGATTCGTAGTCCGATGCTCTATCCAATTGAGCTAGGGCTGCGTGGGAGGCCTCAAGTAAATCAGGTTGTGAAAAACTCGTCAACGGCCTTGCGAGTATTCTACAAGACTTCGAGCTCTCGGACCAGGATCGACAAGGTAAGGTAATCGGGGCGATTCGGGAGGGTGCAAAAATAGCTGGGTATGTCTGGGAATCGAAAGGAGTCCGCAGATGGCGCGGATTTTCGCAGATAGATTAGGTTGAGCTGTCGTAGTCTGTTGAACGAGTCGCATTTCCAGAGACGGTTGTTTTTCCCAGGTTCGGTGTTAGGCACGAAAAACAGGAAAATGCACGAAAAGTTTTGGTGACTTTTTGCGTTTTTCGTGGCTATTCCAGCCGTTCGCGCTCGTGGGCTTTCTGTAAGAAGCTCATGCCAAGGCGCTAAGGAGTAAAGATACAAAATAACGATCCACTTGAGTTCCCAATTCAGAACCACGGATTTTCTATGGACAGGAGGTAACAGAGGAAGCGGAGAATACTCTGCTACTTCCTGTTCAATATTCGGAGCTTGGCAATTTCGATCAGCGGGGCTTGTGTTACAATCGGCCGCCATGGCAAAGCGATCAAGAACATGGCAACGGCTTCGACCACGGGTGCGACGGGGTCGGCCGGGAACGAAACCAGGGACCCTCTCTATCGAACCGGGAGCGCAGGCGACGACGATCCGGGTAATGGCCTACGACAAGGACCGCGTCGTCGAACAAGTGATCGACGACCCGCGCGAATTGAAAGATCTCGTGGGCAAGTGGCCGGTGGTGTGGGTGGATGTGGTGGGGTTGGGCAATGAGGACAAGCTGCGGAAAATCGCCGAGGTGTTTCGCATGCACCCGCTGGCGCTGGAGGACATCGTCCATGCCCATCAGCGGGCCAAGGTCGACACGTACGACAACGCGCTCTACATCGTGATGCGCATTCCCGACGACTCGCAAGAAAGTCTGTGCGAGCAGTTCAGCTTGTTCCTGGGGAAGAACTTTCTGGTGACGTTCCAAGAGCGAGCGGGCGACTGCTTCGACCTGGTCCGCTCGGGCCTGCGGCTCAAAGAGAGCGCCGCGCGACAGGGAGTTCATCCCGATTATCTGGCCTATCGGTTAATCGATGCCGCGGTGGACGCGTATTTCCCCCTGATGGAAAGCATCGGCAATCATTTGGATGAGCTCGACGACCCACAGGCAATCATCAATTCGAACGAAGCGTTTTCACAGTTGCACATCGTGCGGCGCGAGTTGCTTATGCTGCGACGAGCGGCGTGGCCATTGCGAGACGCCATTAGCTTGCTGCGCTCCGATCTCATGCCGTTTATTACCGATGATACGCGGATCTATTTGCGCGATTGCTACGACCACACCGTGCAATTGATCGATCTTTTGGAATCGTATCGTGACATTGCGGGCGATACGCGCGACTACTATCTGTCGACGATCAGTAATCGCATGAACGAGATCATGAAGACACTCACGGTGATCGCGACGATCTTCCTGCCACTGAGCTTTATCGCGGGCGTGTATGGGATGAACTTCAACACGGCCGTATCGAAGTGGAATATGCCGGAGTTGAACTGGCGGTATGGGTACCTGTTCTCGTTGTCATTGATGCTCGCGGTGACAATTGGCATGTTGTGGTGGTTCAAGCGGCGCGGGTGGCTAAGGGCATTTGGGGAGGAATCGCCACCGAGGCAAGATGAGCGGGTGCGTTAGGTCGGGCGTGCTAGCGTTGTGAGGGGGGAGTTGCTGTGACGGGTTTTCTGTACTGCTTGAACTGGGTGGGGGTCGCAGCCGCGTGGCCGCGGCCGCTAAAGGGTGTTTCGTATTGGATGGTTGCTGGGAAAACGCCATACTACTTGCCCACCGACTGCCGGACGTTTGCTGAAGTGTAGGCAGTTGTTTTCCCGCCTTTTGAGCGACCCAATCAAGGAAGAGAGGGCGTCATGCTCGCATGTTGCCGCGCTGTTGTTTCTGTTTTCGCGTTGCTGGTAGTTGGTGTTTCTCCAATGGCCCTAGGCCAGCCGCTGCTCCTAGGTCCGGCCGAGTCGCCGAAAGAAACCAAGGCGACGGCTTCGGCACAGGCTCCTGCGCAGCAAGAGTTGACGGACGAGCGTGCGCAGAACTCGGAGCATCTCCGACTGGCGCAGCGGAAGCTGGAGGCCAGTGGTACATCGGATAAAACGGCCGCGCGCGAGGTGGCCTACCTCCAGGCGCGGGATGCGATCCTGGCGCAACGAGTGGCCGTCGAGCAGCAGATCAAAGATCTCAACTCGCGAAAAGCGCGGATCGAAATGCAGTTGAAGTCGCCGGAAGCGCCCGATAAGCCTCCGACGTTCTCCGACCTCGATCGGATGAAGGATGATTTGTCGACTGCTGAGGCCAAAGCGGCTTTGCTGGCCGATCGCTACGACATGGCCGTGGCCAGCAAAGATCGCGCGCAGTCGGCAGTCGATGAGTGCCTGGTAAAAAACCAGCATGCCCAAGCCGCCTACGAAAGCGGCAAGACTGGCCCAAAAGCGGCTGAACTGGCGGCAGCGGCCGAGGAGGCGCGTCAGGAGGCGGAGTTGGCGTCCGAAACATTGGCGCTCCGTAAAACCGAGCTGAATCGAGAGCAACTGGCTCGCGACGTGCAGCAATTGAACGTCAAGCTGCGGCAAGAACGAGTTGTCCGAACGACGCCGCTGGTCACGTTCACCAAGGCCGATTACGAACAGCAAATCGAAGAGATCAAGAAAACACAAGCAGCGACGAAAGAAGCGCAGGCTGCGGCCGAGGCCGAAATGCGCGCGACGGAAGTCGTCATGGCCGATCTCAAGAAGCAACTGGAAGCGGCCACCGGCGACGCCAAAGACCTGCTCACCGAAAAGCTCGCGTCGCAATGGCGAACCAAGCAGCGAGCCAGTGAAGAAGTCGACGCGTTGGGGCGGCAAATGCAGCAACTCAGCCAGTTGGAAACGGCTTGGAATCGCCGGTACGAACTGGCGGCGGTCAAGCGTGACCCGAACGACCAGGAGGTGTATCAGCAACTTAAGTCGCAACAGAAGCAGACCCGCCAGATTCTCGACGAGCTTGCATCCGGTTTGCGAATCCAGATTCTCACGATGAAAAACCTGCGCGACGATCTTGCCAGCCTGACGAAAAAGGCGAGCGACGCGGCGAAGGGATCGCCCGAGGTGCTCGGCTACATTCAAGAACAACAAGCACAGCTCGAAGAGACGTTACGGATCAATGACCAGCGGCTGGTGAACATCGAATCGTCTCGGCGAGTGCATGAAAAGCTGCTGGACGAGCTAAATGAAAACCTGAAGGCGCTGACTCCCAAGGCAGTTGCTCTCGGCGCTTGGTATCAATTTATGCAGGTCTGGAAATACACCCTTCTCAGCCGAGATAATAAGCCGCTGACAGTGGGCATGACCATCACCGCCTTAGTGATATTGGTACTGGGATGGATGCTGGCACGCTTTATGTCTGTGTTTGTCGCGTATCGAATCCTCAAGCGTTTCAAGCTTAGTAAAGATGCGACGTCGGCGATCCGTTCGCTGGTGTTCTATTGTATGCTGGTGGCGGTCGTTATGCAGGCCATGAGGGCCGTAGAAATTGACCTGACGGCGTTCACCATTCTCGGCGGTGCGCTGGCGATCGGCGTCGGCTTTGGCAGCCAGGCGCTGATCAACAACTTCATCGGCGGTCTGATCATGCTGGCCGAACGGCCGGTGCGACTGGGCGAGCGGATTAAATTCCGCGGCGCGGACGGCATCGTCGAGGATGTCGGTTTCCGCTGCACGAAGTTGCGGACCAACTCCGACCACTTGCTCACGATCCCTAACTCGACGCTGGTCAACGAGTCGATCGAAAACATCGATCGCCGGCGGACGATCCATCGCAAGCTGACGATTCCCGTAACCTACAACGTCTCGCACAGCACGATGAAAAGCGCGGTGGAAGCAATCCGCAATATTCTCGAGGAGAAAGACATTCGCGAACGAATTCACCCAATTATCGGCTTCGAGGAACATCCACCGAAGGTGTTTTTCAGCGAATTCGCGACGGAGAGCCTGAATATCGAGATTGTGTACTGGTACTCGCCGGCCGATTGGTGGGGCTTTATGGAACATTCGCAGCGCGTGAACTTCCGCATCATGGGCGAGTTCGAGCGGCTGGGGATCGACTTTGCGTTCCCGTCGAAAACGGCGTATGTCAAGAACGCGAAGAAGCTGACGGGGGGCGGACGTGATTCGAACTCGTTTGCGGCGTGAACGGGCAACACTGCTGCTCTGATGACGATCTTACGCGAAGGCGCTGAGTCGCGAATACAACAAGGCAGAACCACTATTTGACGCTAATCCCTACGCTAATCAAATAAAGCGGGCGATTGGCTCTTCTTTATCAGTGGAGATTAGCGCAAGTCAGCGTTCCAAATTCTATCTTGAACTTTTCCTTCGCGGCTTTGCGAGAGCTCTCTTATTGATGCATTCATTGATAATGAACGGTTGGGCGGGGGCGGGGACGCCCCGGCTCGCTGGTCGTTAAACCGTCAGCCATGGCAGCACCATGCTTGCCAGCTTGAGCACGATGAAGAAGCCGGACATGTCGGTGATCGTCGTGAGAATCGGGCCGGATGCTAAGGCAGGATCTTGACCGAGCCAACTGAGAGCGAGTGGAATAAGACCGCCACAACAAACCGCGATAAGCGTGCTCGACGCGAGCGAGAGTGCGACGACCCCGCCTAGCACGACGTTGCCTTGCCAGACCCAGGCGACGATGCCCAAGATAATTCCCAGCACGATTCCATTGAGGATTCCGACGGCGGCTTCCTTGCGAAAGACCCGCCACACCTCGTGCGGTCTGATAAGTCCCAGCGTCAATTCGCGCAGACTCACGGCGACAGCTTGGCTGCCCGAACAACCGCTCATATCAGAAATGATGGGAAGAACCACCGCCAGCGAGATCACGGCCGAAAGCGTGTCCTCGTAGACGGCAATGACCGTTGCGGCAATGATGTTCAACACGATGTTCACGATCAGCCAGCTCAACCGCCGCGCACTGCGGAGGCTGAGCGGCATCGAGCGTATTTCTTCACCGCCGACGATACCCATGAACTTGAGCAAGCTGCGAGCGGACCGCTCTTCGGCGGCCTTCTCGACGTCGGCGCTGCGAACCACGCCCACCAACCTGCCATCGGCATCGACCGCCGGCACGCCGAACAACGATTGACGATCGAAGAAGCGTTCTAACTTCTCCAGGCCGTCGGTATCGCAAACTTTATACGGCTTTTCGATCATCACATCGGCCAGCCGCTCGGTGTGAGCGGAGAGCAACAAGTCGCGTAGGCGCAACACGCCGACGAGCTTGCCGCCGTTGGCGGTAACGTAGGCGTATTGGACATCGAACGATCGGTAGCGGTGGGAATGGGCGCGCAGGTCGTCGAGGACATCGCCGACGGTAAGGTTCTGTTCGTACGCCAGGTACTCGGTGATCATCAAGCCGCCGGCCGAATCGGGCGGGTACGACATCAACTGGCGTGCCCCTCGAGCCTCCTCGGCGGGCATCGCGGCGAGAATGGCCGAGGCATCTTCGACGCTGAGCCGCGAAATAACGTCGGCCCGCTCGTCGCTGGGCAGCTCTTTGACGATGGCGGCCGCCTTGTCGGCCGAGAGCCGCTCGAGCATTTGAGCGGCCTGGATGTCGTGCATCCGGTCGACCAGCTTTGCGCCGGCCTCATCCGGCAGTGCCAGCAACAACCGCGACTGGTCGTCCTCGCTCAGGTGGGTAATAGCGTGCAATAGGTCGCGTGTTTCGGTCCTAGAAAGATAGTCTGAGATGGCGGCTGTATTATTTGCATCCAAAGCAGCCAGCAGTTGCTCGACGTCTGGAATAGGAGCTTTGTCATCCATAAGCGCGTGATGGGGGCTCTGGTAATCGGCCCGCTAAGTTAAGGGGTGCTGGCACCTGAACATCCAAGGTGAAGCTCAATAAGCCGGTTGTGTAGTAAGTTTTGCGGCGATTTGTCTTTGGAGGAAGAAGCAGTAATGGTCGATAAAGAAGGTCTGGCGCTCAAATTTATCAGTGGTACCACCCGTCTGGTGACGGTTGACTTTTCTGAGACTACCATGCTTTCCCTTGGCACGGGGATTGCGGATCAAAAGCATGGCAGTTTGCCACAGAGGGATACGAGTTCGCGCTGCGATTCTCGCTCCTCTACCAGACGACGCCAATCACCCAAATTATCATCCACGGCGCTGCGGTACCGGCGGAGTATGCTTGCAGGAGGAGGATTTATGCAGTCGGCCCTTTTGGATCAACCATCTACCCAATCGTGCGAACGTTATGATTTGAGCATGTTGGCACGTCAATACTTGGAACACCATCCACACTTCCGCGGTCGTGTGAACGATGTGTTTATCGAGCACAATGGCCGTACGCTGCAACTGACCGGCAAACTGCCTACGTTCTACTTGAAGCAGTTGGTGCAGGAAGCGGTTCGCCATGTGCCCGGTGTGCAGAGTGTGCGGAATATGATCGACGTGGTCAGCTCAGATGGTGTCAGCAGCGTGCGTTGCTAGTGGCCAGGCGATGTCGCCGACTCGAAATTCACTCGGTACCCTGATAGAAGCCCCACCGGAGGGCTTCTTTTTTTGTTGGAAGGCTAGCCGGAGTTTGTTGGCAAGCCAAGGAATTGATTGACCTGCCCTACCCTCGTTGCCGTTCGGTACGACGATAGCTACTATCTGCCTGGGGGCGGCCAAAATATCCATCGTTCGAGGAGTTGCATGACATCGCAACTGTCGATGCCGATCTGGCACACAGAATTTGGCGAAGGGGCGCTCGTTGCTTGCGCGGTCCACGCTGGCAACGCTGTACGGGCCAACGTGGGCGATTGCATACGCCTGGACTCCGCCAAGCGCCGCTATGAGGAAGACCCGTATACTGGCGACTGGACGCGGATCGCTCCGACGCGGATTGTCGCCCGCCGCTCACGGTTCGAGGTCGACTTCAACCGGCCACGCGACAAGGCCGTTTATATCACGCCAGCCGATGCCTGGGGGCTCGATGTTTGGCGTTGTACGCCGCCCGCCGATATGGTCGCCGAGTCGCTTCAGACCTACGACGACTTTTATGCTCACTTGCGATTTGTGCTCGACAGGCTAGTTGCCAAGCATCGGAAGGTCGTCGTCTTCGATCTGCATAGCTACAATCATATTCGAGAAGATGCGGCGGGCACTCCGGCGGACCCCGCAGCGAACCCCGAAGTAAACCTAGGCACGGGCACGATGAACCGGGACGCGTGGGCGCCGGTGGTCGATCGATGGCTCGAAGCGATGACATCGTTCGACTATTTGGGGCGTCGATTGGATGTGCGTGAAAATGTGAAGTTCTTCGGCGGCCAGGTGCCGCGGTGGATTCACGAGAACTTTCCTGATTCTGTTTGCACCCTGGCGATTGAAGTGAAGAAGTTCTTTATGAACGAATGGACGGGCGAACTCGATCCGGCTCGACACGACGCGGTCGGTCGGGCACTCGCCACGGCAGCCGCGGCGGTTGGCAAGGCTTTGGAGAAGACTTAGCGTGAGCCAAACGCCAAAACGCGAACGATCGACATTGGCGAGCAAAGTCCTGGGGGCGCTGGCAGCCGGCAAGCCAATTTCCGAAGAGCTGCCGGGCGGCGGGCATCTTCGCATCGAGCGAAAGGTTCCGGTACTTTGCGTTTATCGCTCCGCGGCGGATGATGCCGATACCGAGCAGCTTCTGCAGGGCGAACCAGCCTACATGATCGTCCCACCGGGCGAACACTGGTCGCGTCGGGCTCTCAAACTACTACGCACGATCGTTGAATATCTCTCGAAAGAGTTTGGCAGTTTTCTGCTCGTGGAAATTTGGTCGACGCCGCAAGCCGACACGCTGGCTCCTGCCAATGGAAAGGCGTCTGCAGGGCGATTCGAAATCATCGTGCCGGCGCAACGAATTCCGAGGACGACGGTGGAGGCTCTGTGTAAGTCGCTCGGGCGGGAAGTGCTTCCGTTTGGCGGCGCGCAGGTGGTGCTCGGTCCTTATGAGAAGCTCGCCCCCGCTGGGCTGAAGCCTCTTGCACTAATGCGCGAGTGCCAGAAATGGAACTGCTTCGCGCTCAGCATCGTCGTTCAGTTGAATCCCCGCAGTCCAGCGACGCAGGAAATCCATTCTCCGGCCGTACATTCTATCCGCCGGGAACTGCATATCGCGCTAGAGCAGGCGAACTTCGCATTTGCGCGACAACGGAAGACACTGCGACCGGCTCATTTTCATGCACCGGGGCGGACCTCGGTCGTCAAAGCGGTGCTCGATATCGATCGACAACTGGCCGAGATCGATCGGTCGTTCGACTTACTCCTGCAAGCAACTCCGGTGAACGCAGAGAGCGCTTGGCGCGAGTTTCGCCGCTCGGGGTTCGAAAAACCGCCAGTGTTTTATTACCGGCCGCTCTCTGTCGATTCCGTGCTGCTGAAGCGACAGTTGTATCTGATCCCCGTCGAGCGCGTGGAGGACCCGACACTGTCTTATTTGTTTCGACAAAAGCAGGACGAGCTGGATCGTCAGATCACGCTGCTGTCGGATGTCGATTCACCACGGTTCTTGCAAGAAAGCCTGCAAGTGTACGGAGGAGTTTCCGACTGGCTGCTGGAACAAGGCACGGAATTGCTCGACCAAGTGCCCACGCGCAGCGGCGGGCGAACAAAGGCCGAGCAATTCGATGCACTCGCGTTCGCCCGGAGAGCACAGGAAGAGTTGGGGTACTACCAGCAGAAGTGCGCGGACTTTTCGGCCACGGTCTCGGTGCGGGACGATATGTACGCCGGGCTGATGGTATCTGGCGATCGCCTGCTCATCGGTGGGCGTACGAAGATACCACGGAAGCGTGTCGAGGCATTGCTACAGCACGAGATCGGCACCCACCTACTGACGCGCTACAACGGACACCACCAGCCGTTTCAGCAATTCGAAGTGGGGCTGGCTGGTTACGACGGCTTCCAAGAGGGGCTGGCGGTACTAGCCGAGTTTCTGGTCGGCGGCCTGAGCCGGTCACGGGCTCGGGTGCTGGCTGCCCGCGTGGTTGGCGCACATCACATGCTCCACGGAGCCACGTTTATCGACACATTTCGCTCGCTGAATCTTAACTACGATTTTTCGCAGCGGACCGCCTATACAATCGCGATGCGGCTCTACCGAGGCGGTGGCCTGACGAAAGACGCCGTCTATTTGCGAGGTTTATTGCAGATCCTACGGTACTTGCGTGAAGGCGGAGCGTTGGAACCGTTATTTATCGGGAAGGTCGCCTCGTCTCATTTGCCGATGATTTCGGAGCTAGCCATGCGAGAAATCATCAAACCACCGGCACTTCGGCCACGGTACTTGGAATCGGCCGGCGCACAGAAGAAACTAGAGCGGCTCCGAGGGGGGCTGAAGGTGCTGGAGTTGGTAAACGGTTGAAGTGGAAAAAGCGGGACGCTTCTGCCGGGCTTATCGGTTGGGTGTGGCAGTTTGGTTGAGAAAGCAACTTAGGATTAACACCATGAAGGTTGGATTTGTCGTAAATCAGATAGAGACCGAGCAGCCGTCGTACACCACGACGCGGCTCGCTATGGCGGCGGTGAACCGGGGGCACGAGGCGTGGCTCATCGGCACCGGAGACTTGGCGCTCGATCCAGACGACTATGTACGAGCCCGAGCGCGGGCGGCGCCGAAGGCGAAATACAAATCATCGGATTCGTATCTGGATGAGCTGCGCGGGCCGGAGGGGCGCTCGGAGCGGATCACGGTCGATGACCTGGATGTCCTCATGCTCCGCAACGATCCGGCCGAGGACATCGGCCGGCGACAATGGGCTCAGATGGCGGGCATCCTGTTCGGTCGCGCGGCATTGCGGCGCGGTGTGATCGTGCTGAACGATCCGACGTCGCTCGCCCTGGCAGCCAACAAGATGTACTTCCAGCTCTTCCCGGAAGAAGTACGGCCGGCCACTCTGATTACCCGTGACCGTAGCGAAATTCGCCACTTCGCCAAAGAGCATGGCGGTGATCTGGTCATTAAGCCGCTTCAGGGCTCGGGCGGCCAGGGCGTGTTTCTAGTTCGCAAAAACGACCTGGGCAACCTCAACCAAATGATCGAGGCCGTCAGCCGCGACGGCTACGTGATCGCCCAGGAATACCTGCCGGACGCGGCCGAAGGGGATATGCGTCTGTTTGTAATGAATGGAGCGCCCCTGAAGTATAAGGGCAAATATGCGGCCTTCCGGCGGCTGCGGTCGGGAGACGATATACGCAGCAATATCCATGCAGGCGGCCGCAAGGCCCAGGCCGAGGTGGAAGAACGGGCCTTGCGGATCGTGGAGATCGTGCGGCCCAAACTGGTGGCGGACGGCATGT
>CAZJWY010000067.1:0-18721 GCA_964549545.1 uncultured Planctomycetaceae bacterium
GGGCTACCGGATCCCCGGTTCCCAGGACCGCCGCATCCCGCGTGAATACTTGATCAAGTTCCTCAAGGAGCATGGAATGCCCCTTGGAGATCTGGAAGACGAAGCGATGGCGAAAGTCCTCATCGTCGCCCAGGACCAGGTTCTGATCGAGAACCTCAAGCGCGAGTTGCCAGTGGAACGGGCCTTCCGCACCACGACCGCCGCGAGTGGCTTCGAAGCAGGCATTCAGGCCGAAAGCTTCCACCCAGACTGTATCATTGTCGATTTCTCGATCGGCCAGCTCGAAGCGTTGCAGATCTGCCAAAATCTGCGTCGCAACAGCGAGTTCGGCGAGACGATCTTGATCGCCTTGCTGCCAGATGACAGCTCGACCGCGAATTTCGATCGCTCGAGCATCAACGAAACGTTCAAAAAGCCATTCGACGCCGCCCTCTTGGCCGAACGCTTGCGAACGCTGATCGGCGCGAAGAAGGAATTGGTCTAAGACAAAGCTGTCGGCTGTCAGCTATCGGCTCTCGGCGAGACATCTTGCCGACAGCCAATGGCCGACAGCCGACGGCCTTACATAAAGGGTCGGCCGAACGAATCGGCCGCGTGGCTACGGAGTGCTCCCGCTCTCCGTCGCCCCTCACCCGAACAACGCAAGGCCCGGTTGCGAAAGCAGCCGGGCCTTGTTGTTTTTAGCGGCACCAAATTTCCTGCTTCCGCGGATGCCCAAGAACCCAAGCGATTTAGCGTCGGCCGCCAGGCCGAATCACCACCAATAACGTCCAATGGTTACGCCCCTTCCAGTAGCCATTCTCGAACCACGGCGCACAGTTTGACGCCTCTCTCAGTGGATGTAGAATCACAGGTATCGAGGAGGTCCGGACCATGTCGCATGCCACATCTAGTGTTGACGAAGCGTTTATCGCTGCTCAGTCGCTTGCGCCGAATCAGAAACTCGAACTAATCTCCCGGCTCTGGGAAGACGTGCGCATCAGTGGAACGTTTCGCCCTAGCGATGCTGATTTGGCGGAAATCAAACGCCGTTGGGCAGAATACGAATCTGGCCAGGTGAAGTCGATTCCGTGGGAGCAGGTTCGCGACGAAATACGGCAGAAGCTGAATGAGCTAAAGTCGAATGACTGATCTTGAGTTACTGCCTCTCGCTCGCTACGAATACGCGAATGCGTTTCAATGGTACGCAGATCAAAGTCTTGTCGCTGCGGAGCGATTTGCAATTGAGTTTGAGATGGCAATTGGGGCCATTTGCCAGAATCCAGGTCGATATCCACGATGGAATGACAGGTATCGGTTCTACCTGCTTAACAAGTTCCCCTATTTCATCGCCTAGCGTGAACGGCTATCGGAGTCGCTTGAGCGTGCCTAGCTTTCGAGTGCCGGATGAAGTTTTGCCTCGGATCGATCGCGTCGAGCTTCGGTTTCGCGAACTAAGTGCGGAACAGTTGCGGCATTTTCCCACGCGGGACCACCGGTGTGACGCCAGGGTGACCAAGCCGAACGCGAACGACGAGTTCGAGGTTTCTTTTACCAATCCAAAGGGGCAGGGGCCCATCGAGGCCAATTGTCTCGTGGCATTTGAATGTCTTGTGTACGACTCCGAGAAAAAGCTTGTCCGGTCAGACTTCCGCGTGGTTGAGCCGCTGCCTGACAGTGGCCGTTATCGATTCAAGGTACGGGTTGAACCACAGTACTATGACTATTCTATGACCGGTATTGGTTTCTTTCGTCGCGAGCATGGCAAGAGCAAGGAATGGCTGCTGAAAAACCTTTCTGCCGAATGGGGAGTTACGTATTCCGGGTGTAGCGACGGAGGTAAACTCATCGAACTGCCGCTCAAGGGCGTTAAGACATTTAAGGATTTGCCAGAATTGGTTCGTGATTAGTTGCTTGATGGCCTGTCAAAACCCGCGTCCTTACTCTGCTCGCAGATGGCCGAATAGGTGAGTAGAATGCTTGTTGGCAAATATACTCGGAACCGAAATCCAAAAAGACGTGCTCCACCATGGATCAATTGAGCCATTTCGACGACTCGGGCGCGAGCCGGATGGTGGATGTCGGCGGTAAGCAAGTGACCAGGCGGTTGGCTCGTGCCAGCGGCTGCGTGAAAATGGCGGCAGAAACCGCGGCCCTGGTTCGCGACAAGCTGGCGGCTAAGGGCGATGTACTGGAAGTGGCGCGGTTGGCTGGCATTATGGCCACGAAACGTACTGCTGATTTGATCCCGCTTTGCCACCCGCTGCCAATCGAATCGGTGAAGGTCGAATTCGCGTTCGTCGACGACCGGACGCTGCGCATCGAGGCCATCGTACAGGTCGAGTCGAAGACGGGCGTTGAGATGGAGGCTCTAACGGCGGTGTCCGTGGCGGCGCTGACGGTTTACGACATGTGTAAGGCGGTCGATCGCGGCATGACGATTGGGGCGATTCAACTGGAAGAGAAATTGGGTGGGCGGAGTGGGCATTGGAAACGCGAAGGTTAAGTTCCATTTAGCCCCCCGGTCAGTGACCGGGGGCTAAATAACTGAATCGGCAACAATTTTTTCTGCGGTTGCGGTGGCGTCTAATTCGCCTGTAACATCAACAAATCGGCACTCACTAAGGCTCCGAAACCAAGTGCCTTGCCGTTTGGCGAAGCGGCGAGTGCGGTAGGTGATGCGGGCAATCATTTCGTCACGATCATATTCGCCAGCGAGATGGGCCAATGCCTCGCGATAGCCGACAGCCTGACGAGCGGTGCGGCCGAGTTCACGGCCATTGACAATGAGCGAGCGCACTTCCTCGACGAGCCCACATTCTGCCATTGCTTCGACTCGACCTTCGATGCGGGCATGCAGCTCGGCACGCTCACGCCGCAAGACAAACACTCGGCATTCTTCCGCGGGAGTCTCGTCTTCGAATTGAAGTTGCTGATGGCTGATCGGTTGCCCGGTTGCGCGATAGACCTCGAGGGCGCGAATGAGTCGGCGCGTGTCGTTGGGGTGGATGTGAGATGCGGCGAGCGGATCGACTTGTTGTAGTCGATTGTAGAGGGCGGGCTGACCAACCTCGGCCAGCTCTTGTTCGATCTGCTGGCGTGTTTGCCAGTCGGCGGGTGGGCCGTCGAATAGACCGCGAAGAAGGCTTTTGAGATAGAGTGGTGTGCCACCTACGAAGAGCGGAACTTTTCCTCGTGAGAGAATATCACTGACCGTTTTCGTGGCCGCGTCGACATACTGAGCGACGCTAAATTCGGCGCTCGGATCGACGATATCGATCAGGTGGTGAGGGACGGCAGTCTGCTGCTCGGGCGACGGCTTGGCCGTGCCGATGTCCATGCCTCGATAGATCGTCATCGAATCGAGCGAAACGATCTCGGCATCGATCCGTTTGGCCAGCGCGATTCCGACGTCGGTTTTGCCCGTGGCGGTGGCTCCGGTGAGAAACCAGCAGTCTTGGAAGGTGGGATTCATAGTGGAATAGGGCGGGAACGCGATAGGGTGCGACCAGCGGTCGCGGCTTTATAGGCAGGTTCGCTTGCGGCTGTGGGGCGGCAAAATTAAGATGTTTCCAAGGATATTGTTGTGTCCGATGCACTGGCTGGGAAGGCAAGGCAGAACGTGGGGACTGAATCGCGACCCATTGACGAACTGGAGCGGACGATCGCCGATCGGGCCGCAAACCCGAGCGAGAAGTCGTACACGAGCAAGCTGCTCGTCGGGGGCGTGGAGGCGATCGGGGCCAAAATCGTCGAAGAATCGATGGAGGTTGTCGAGGCGGCGGGCGAGTCTGGGGCGGCAGGTCGAGAGCATTTTGTCCGCGAAGTGGGCGACCTTGTTTACCACCTCATGGTCCTCATGCAACTTCAAGAATGTTCGCTGGCCGACCTGGACGCCGAACTTCACCGGCGATTCGGGGTCTCTGGACTGGATGAGAAAGCGTCGAGAAAGAAGCAGGAATAGGCTATCGGCTGTCAGCTATCGGCTGTCGGCAAGAGAAGAAAAGTTTCACGCACATTTCGTTGTTTGGCCGATAGCCGACAGCCAAGAGCCGATAGCCCCCATGTCCGACAATCTTCGCATTGGTATTCCGAGTAAAGGCCGGTTGGCTGAGATGGCGACTGAGATGCTCAACGCGGCCGGGCTCAAGTATCGTAGGCAGGAGCGGAGCCTGTTCGCGCGGGTGCGCGATCTGCCGATTGAGGTGACGTTTCTGCGGACCGATGATATTCCCGTGTTGTGTGCCGAGGGCGCGATCGACATGGGAATCACCGGCGGCGACTTGATTGCCGAGTCGGGCGTCGATTTGACCAATCGGCTGTCGCTGGGAATGGGGAATTGGAAGCTGGCGATTTGCGTGCCGGAGGACAGCGGTTTTAAGAAACCGACCGATTTAGCTGGCAAGAGGATCGCGACCAGCTTTCCACGTGTTACGCAGTCCTATTTGGACAAGCACAAGATTACGGCTCACGTCGTCGAGTTGACCGGCTCAGTCGAGGTGATGATTTCGCTCGGAGTGGCCGATGCAATCGTCGACCTGGTGGAAACGGGCAGCACGCTGGCGGCGAACCGGCTCGTGTTGTTTGATGAGATCGGCCGGTATGAATGCGTGCTTGTGCAGAACCCGGCGACGAAGAAGACGCAGTTGGCCGATCGCGTAGTGCGGATGCTCGAAGGCATTGTCATCGCCCGCAGCTATTCGCTGTTGGAATACAATGTGCCCGAAGCGAAGCTCCGCGAGGCGGAGAAGATTACGCCCGGCTTCGAGTCGCCGACGATCAGTAAGCTGGAAGAGGCCGGGTGGTACGCGATTCGCGCGATGGTGAAGCGAAACGAAGTGATCGAGATTATGGAGAAGCTCGAAGCGCTAGGGGCCTCGGCGATTCTGGAGACGACGATTACGAATTGCCGGTTGTAGAAGCAGTCATGAAACTGTTAGCGTCGGCGGCAACGCCGAATTCACACCAACTCGTCTAAATTCGGCGTTGCCGCCGACGCTAAAACTATGCTCCCTGCCCGCCGATGCGGTCCTTGCCGATCCATTTGCGGAGGACTTCCGGGACCGCGATCGAGCCGTCAGCTTGCTGGTAATTCTCCAGAATCGCGATGATCGCGCGGCTGATGGCGACCGCAGTGCCGTTGAGCGTATGCACGAGCTGCGTGCCTTTTTCGCCTTTGACTTTGTAGCGAATATCGAGGCGGCGTGATTGGTAGTCGGTGCAGTTGGACGTGCTGGTGACTTCACCGTATTCGCCAGCGGTGCCGCGGCCCGGCATCCAGGCTTCGAGGTCGAACTTGCGATAGGCTGGCCCGCCGAGATCGCCGCTGGCGATATCGAGCACGCGATAGGGAATGCCGAGTGCGTCGAAGATTTCGCACTCGAGATCGCGGAAGTAGTTATGCATGTCTTCGCTTTGGTCGGGAAGCGTGAAGGCGAACATTTCGACCTTGGTGAACTGGTGAACGCGATAGAGGCCACGTGACGCGCGGCCGGCGGCGCCGGCTTCGGTGCGGAAGCAGTGGCTGATGCCGCAGAGCTTGATCGGGAGTTTTTCGGCGTCGATGACCTGACCGGCATAGAGACCGCCGAGCGTGATTTCGGCCGTGGCAACGAGGTTGAGGTCAAAGTTTTCAACGCTGTAGATCTGGGTTTCGGGGCCGCGAGGGATGAAGCCCACGCCTTTGAGGACGTCGCCGCGGGCGAGGTCGGGCGTAACCATCGGCACAAAGCCTTCGCGGACGAGAAAGTCCATCGTGAATTGCTGAAGGGCGAGTTCGAGAAGGGCGGCCTCTTTCTTGAGGAAGTAGAAGCCATGCCCGGCGACGCGGGCTCCGCCTTCGAAATCGATCAGGTCGTGTTGCTCTGCCAGTGCGACGTGATCCTGCACGGGAAAGCTAAATGGCTTCACATCGACCTTGCCGCGTTTCAGTTCCTTGCTGGCGTCCTCGCCGCCGGTTGGCGAGTCGGGATGCGTGAGATTTGGCATCGCATTGTGAATCAGCGAGGTTTCTGCCCCGAGACGCTCGATATTCTCTTCGATTTTCTCCTTTTGCTCACGGAGTCGTCGACCTTCGTCTTTGCGGGCTTCCCGCTCGGCGTCGTCTTTGGCTTGGCCGATTGATTTGCTTACCTGATTCGCCTGCCGAGCGATGTCTTCGACTTCGGTCTGCAGCTTGCGGCGCTCTGTCTCGAGCTCGCAGAAACGCGCGACGTCGACCTTTACGCCGCGGCGATCGCAGTTTGCTTGGACTACTTGCGGGTTTTCAAGGATGAAGCGTTTGTCGAGCATGCGAGGTTTGTCCGTGATTCGATTGGGAATGATTTACCACAGAGACACAGAGAAGAAATGCAAAAGGGCGTAAAGAATGCTAATCTTTGCTTGTCCTCACTAATAAAAGAGACGGCTATCCTCGTCTGATCTTATTAGCGCGGATTGGTGAAGATTAGTGCCTCCTTGTCTCGCCTTCTCCGTGCTCTCCGTGTCTCCGTGGTTATTCTTATTTGAATTCCTTAGTTGGCGTCAGTTTGGCGATTTCTTCTAGCAGTTGAGCGCTCGAGAGTGTGCCGCGGTGGTAATCGTCGAGGTTGAATTTTTCGTTGGGGCTGTGGGTATTGTCGTCGTTTTGGCCCCAACCGAGGAGTAGGGCGTCGGCTTCGAGTTCGCGGGTGAAGGTGTTTACGATGGGAATCGAGCCTCCTTCGCGGACATAAACCGGCGGGCGTCCGAAGCCGACTTCGATGGCGGCCGCTGCGGCGTGAATATAAGGACTGTCGAGCGGCACCACGATACCAGGCGCACCGTGGTGATCGACGAGCTCCATCTCGATTCCGGGCGGCAGTTGCTGTTCGAAGAACTTCCGCAATGAAGCGGCAATCTTCTGCGGGTCCTGGTTGGGCACCAAGCGGAAGCTGAATTTGGCGCTCGCCTTGGCTGGCAGCACAGTTTTGGCCCCTTCGCCTTGATAACCGCTGGTGAGGCCGTTGATATCGCAGGTGGGGCGAGCCCAGCGGCGTTCGAGCGATGTGTAGCCTTCCTCGCCGAAGAGGCCCTTCACGCCGAGCGATTTCATGAAAGCTTCGTCGGTGAGCGGCAGGGCGCGGAATTCTGCCCGCTCGCGATCAGTCAGCGGGACAACATCGTCATAGAAGTCGGGGACTTGGATCCGGCCGTTTTCATCTTTAAGCGCAGCGAGCAACGTGCAGAGTGCGTTGGCGGGATTGGTGACGCCGCCGCCGAACGTGCCGGAGTGAAGGTCTTGCTTCGGTCCGCGAAGGTAGAGCTGGAAGTAAGCGATGCCGCGCAGGCCGTAGGTGATGGCCGGCAGGCCGGGGGCGAATTGGCTCGAGTCGCTGATGACGACCGTGTCGCAGGCCAGCTTATCGCGATTGGCTTTGACGAACGGCGTGAGGTGTTCGCTGCCGACTTCCTCTTCGCCTTCGATGAGGAATTTCACTTGGAGCGGCAACTTGCCGACCGACCTCATCCAGGCTTCGACCGCTTTGACATGCGTGAGCATCTGGCCTTTGTCGTCGGTCGCGCCGCGGGCGTAGATGTTGCCATCGCGAACGGCGGGCTCGAACGGCGGGCTGACCCATTCGTCGAGCGGCTCGGGAGGCTGCACGTCGTAGTGGCCGTAGATGAGAACGGTCGGCTTGCCAGGAACTGGCGGCGATTCCGCGTAGACGAGCGGATGCCCTTTGGTTGGGATCAATTCGGTCGACAGGCCTATCTCGCGGAAGTTGGTGGCAACCCACTCGGCGGCTCGCTGAGTTTCGCCGCGTTGCCGCGAATCGGCGCTGACGCTGGCGATCCGCAAGAGGTCTGCCAGATTGGCTTCGAATTGCTGCCGGTGTGACTGGATGTACGACTTTACGCTGTCCATGGGCGGGTGCTTTCATGCGGTTGTGATGGGCGTACAATATAATGCGTTCGCCGCCGATCGGCCACCGCAGGTCGCCTTGGCCCGGCGAGCCAACCTACCGCTAAGGTGCAACTATGGATGCTGAAGAAACTGTCGTCGCCGAGGAAAACGAGGCACCCACGATGGTGGCCGAACCGAAGAAGAAGGATGAGCATAAAAAGCGAGAAGTGCCGCGGTATCACGTGATCCTTTGGGATAGCGATGCTCATACGTACGAATACGTGGAGCGGATGATCCGCGAATTATTTGGTCACACCAAGGAAGAATGCCACAAGATGGCGGAGACTGTCGACACGCAAGGGAAGGTGGTGGTGCTGACGACGACGAAGGAGCACGCGGAGCTGAAGCGTGATCAGATTGTTGCGTACGGCAAGGATGACCTGATTAAGAATTGCACGGGGTCGATGCACTCAACGATCGAGGCGGCGGGTTAGCGGCGGCCGCCAGGCCGACTAAGGTCATCACCGGTTCTCGAACCAGAGAGCCACCTTTAAGGAAACAACCATCCCAACCTTCGCCAGCCGCTTGCGGTTTAGCTCGACCTCGCCAACGCAGCGGCAGGGCGAATGCACGACTACAGACCGAGTCATGGCACTGCGGAGAACATGTCCACGCGATGATGTGCCACAGTGCTCAGCATGCAGAATCAGTGCAATAATCGTGTCACGATTTCCGGCGTTGCCCATTGATCTGAAACACATCTTCGACCGTGACCTCAAATAGTTCCGCAATGCGGAACGCCAGCAGTAGCGACGGCGCGTAGCGACCTGCTTCAAGCGCGATGATGGTTTGACGAGTAACCGAGACCCGGTCGGCCAGTTCCTGTTGCGTCATCTGACCGTGTTTGAATCGCAGCTCACGGATTCGAGTTGTTAGTGGCGGCTTGGCCATTGGCGCAACTGTTATCGAGCAACGAGGAAGAGGTAGACCGCCGACTGGATGAGCAGGAAGACTCCGAATGCCCACCAGATTCCCAGCCCGATTAGCTGCATCGACACCTGCCCGCTGTCGCCGAGCATCTGCAACGCAACGAGAAAAGCGGCAATTAGTCCGGCCCCGACAACAGACTTCGCAACCAGCGTCGCCCGTTGCCAAATATGCTGTTCCCGCTCGTCGCTGACAACACCCCCAGCACGATTGGCCCGGTAAAGCACCCAAGCGCTAATGCCACAAAGCCCGAGTACACCGAACGCGCCAGTCGCACGCCAGGGGCCAATGAAAGGCATGAGCGCAAAGTAGGCCGCCATCGCGAAGACGGCGACTGCCAGATTGAATGCAGCGTACTTTTGTTGCGGCGACATGTTTAACCTCGATTGATTCGTCGGTACGAATGAAAATCCCATCAATTCTCAATGTAATATAAACTTTACACAATGTCAAGTATATGTGACATTCTTGTTTTAGCGATATCCAGGGACGAGACCGAGCAATGGCGGACCCAGCTCGCCACGAAAAAATGCGCGAAAGGTTTTTGTGACTCTTTGTGTTTTTCGTGGCTACTCCATTCACGCACGCGAGAGGTTTCTCCGTGGCCTCAGCGCCTCCGCACGAAACTTGCAACTAAAGCGGCGTGAAGTGCCCCCTATAGGGTGTTTCAGCAGATTTCGAGCCCGGCCAAAAATAATCGTTGAAATTGGCCACCGGATATGGTATGTTCACCCGTTCACTATACGGCCCGCGCCGCGGCCCATCCAGCGACTGCCGGATGCCGACGTTCTTTGACAATTCGATCAGCCTCAAATCGCACTCGGAATCAACGCAGTTTTTGCAAAACCCCGTCAGTTTCGCGCGGCCCCCGCGCGGAACCAGGCGGTGAAACCTGCTGTTCTCGCGTCACGACCGGTGCAAAATGAAACCCTTTTGCACCGGTGGTGTGGGACCCCTTTCCGCGCAGTAAAACTTGAACCCTTACACGCCAACGACTTACGCGCACGCCCCCAAAAAACGCTGTTGCAAAACCCTCCAGATCGCGAGGTTTACAAGGTTTCGCGCACGGCCGCGCGAAACACCAGCGCAAAATCCCCCGCGTGGTTTTGCGATGATGCAAGTACGCTAGGCGCAACGACACCTCCCGACAATTTTGTTAGAATGCCACATTGCACACCCGTCGCTTTTCTCCCACTCCGCATTCCGAATTCCTCATTCCCAACTCCCCACTCGCAATGAAACTTCGTACCGTCACCCTTGGATGCAAAGTCAATCAGTACGAAACCGAATTCGTACGCGAGGGGCTGCTGAGCGTTGGCTACGAAGATGCGGCTGAGGAAGACCAGGCCGAGCTTTGTATCGTCAACACTTGCACCGTGACGAACGAAGGCGACTCGAAAAGCCGGCAGGTGATACGTCGGCTCGCGCGGAAGAATCCCGGCGCGAAGATCGTTGTGATGGGGTGCTATGCCACGAGGGCGCCGGAAGAAGTCGCCGACTTGCCCGGCGTGTCGCAGGTGGTGACCGACAAGCGGGAGTTGCCAGATTTGTTGGGGCGGTTCGGTGTGACCGATGTACCGACGGGCATCAGCGGTTTTGGGCGACGACATCGGGCCTATGTAAAGGTGCAGGACGGCTGCACACTGCGATGCAGCTTCTGCATCATTCCGTACGTGCGGCCGAACCTGACGAGCCGGCCGATGGTGCATATCGTCGACGAAGTACGCCGGCTTGTAGAGCGTGGGTACCGAGAAGTGGTGCTGACCGGAATTCACTTGGGGCACTACGGAGTTGATTGGAATCGCGAGCAATTGCTGAATCGTGCTCCTTCCGATTCGCTGCCGGGTAAGGACCAATTCGTTCGACTGTCGAACCTTGTTCGCAAGCTCGCGGAGTTGCCGGGCGATTTTCGCATCCGGCTTTCCAGCATCGAGGCGACGGAAGTGACTCGCGAATTGATTTCCGTGATGGCCGATCATCCGGAAAAAGTCGCACCGCATCTGCATATTTCGATGCAAAGTGGAAGCGATAGCGTGCTGCGGCGGATGCGGCGGCGGTGGGGGAGCCAGCGGTTTATTGATCGCTGTGGGCTGGTAAAAGAACGGCTCGATCGACCGGCGATTACGACGGATATCATTGTCGGCTTTCCGGGTGAAACCGACGCGGAATTCGCCGAGACGATTGCGACTTCGCGGGCCGCGGGGTTCTCGAAGATTCACATCTTTCCGTTCAGTGCTCGTCGCGGTACACCGGCGGCAACAATGCCCAATCAGGTGCCCAAGCACATTCAGCAGGAGCGTTCTCGTGAGTTGGCGGCGATCGAGACGGAGCTGCGCGACGAGTACTATCGCAGCCTTGCGGGGATGTCTCTCCGCGTTTTGGCAGAAACGCAGGAAGAGGGGCGGTGGCTCGGCACATCGTGCCGTTACGCTACAGTGGCCCTCCCCGCGGGTAGCGGCGTGGAAGGCCAGTTTTTCTCTGTTACGGCAGGCGAGATTCGCGGTGAGCGGATCGTTGGCCGCTGATTTCGGCCCGTTGTGAACGCGGTGTTTCACCGGTATAATTTGGTCGGAATTTACAGAGTATTCGTGTTTTTTCGGAGGAGTGAAAAGTGGCTATTCGCGTTGCCATCAACGGATTTGGTCGGATCGGTCGGCTGACGTTTCGGAATTTGTACGAGCGTAAAAACGAGTTCGAAGTCGTTGCGATCAACGATCTGACGGACAACAAGATGCTGGCCACGCTGTTGAAATACGACAGCACGCACCGCCGCTTTCCAGACACGGTGAGCTATGACAGCGAGCATCTGATCGTCGGCGGCAAGAAGATCAAGGCCCTCGCGGTTCGCAACCCGGCCGAGTTGCCTTGGAAGGACCTGAAGGTCGACGTAGTTGTGGAAAGCACCGGCATTTTCACCGGTCGCGCGAAGGACGGCAAAGCGGGCTACGACTCGCACGTCGAGGCAGGCGCGAAGCGCGTCGTGTTGAGTGCCCCGGCTAAGGACGCCCCGGATCTGACCTGTGTGCTGGGCGTGAACGACGACCAGCTCAAGCCCGAGATGAAGTATGTCAGCAACGCGAGTTGCACGACGAACTGCCTTGCCCCCGTGGCAAAGGTGCTGCACGAGTCGTTCGGCATCGAAAAAGGCCTGATGACGACGGTGCATGCTTACACGAACGATCAGGTCGTGCAGGACTTCCCGCACTCCGACCCGTACCGTGCTCGCGCTGCGGCAGTGAACATCATTCCGACGTCGACGGGTGCCGCGAAGGCCGTCGGCGAGGTGATTCCGGCCCTCAAGGGCAAGCTGACGGGTATTGCCCTCCGTGTGCCGGTAACGACCGGCAGCGTGGTCGATCTGACGTCGCTCATGTCGAAGAAAGTGACAAAGGAAGAAGTCAACGCCGCAATGAAGAAGGCCGCGGAAGGGCCGCTTAAGGGTATTCTGTGCTACACGGAAGACCCGATTGTTTCGACTGACATCATCGGCGATCCGCATAGTTCGATCTTCGCAGCCGACTTCACGCAAGTGATGGATGGCAACCTGCTCAAGGTCGTGAGCTGGTACGACAACGAGTGGGGTTACAGCGTGCGAACGGCCGACCTTATTGCCAAGCTCGGCAAGTTCTAAATAGCCGACCCATTTTGGGTCGGAACGAAAAACGTTGGATTGCACAAAGCCCGGCCGAGATGGCCGGGCTATATTTTTGTGAAGGAACGGCCCAACACTTCTGGAGCCAAGCGGCCGAATTCTTGCCGTTTGCCTGTGTCGACATTTACAAACACCACGCAGCCTGGGCTGAAAAGCAGCGGGTCGATTTTGTAGAAGTCGTGGTTGTAACGCTTGAAGATCTCGCCAAAGGGGCTGCCATAATCGGGCGATGAGTTGCTCGACACGCGTGGGCCGATTTCGCTGATCGATTCATCAGCGCCGCGAACGCTGAGCGTTACGTGCCCACCGTAGAGAATCGCGTCGTTCGTCCAGCCGATCGCCACAAGGTCGTCGCTCGCGACCGGCGGTAGCGGGGCTTTTCCTAGTCCGCTGACAATACGCGACAGGTCAAAGCCGAGCACGTGGAGTTTGTGTAGAGCGGTTTCCACGCTACGCGCGACGATTTGAACCGTGCCGGCAATGCTTGCCGTCGGCGCGACGAGAAGCGTCAGTTTATCGGGAGTGATTTGGCACTTCTCAGAAAGACTGGAAGCAACCTCTTCCGTCGGCAGCTTTCTCGATTCGAGCACTCCAACGGCCACCGGCGGGCGCTCGCAGTTGCCGATGTCCTTAAAAAGCTCTTCTCGGCAGGCCGCGGCCCGCATCGGTCCTGAGCCCATGGCGAAGAACTTCTCGGCTTTGATTTCCCAGCCAGCGTATTGCGAAGCCATGCAGGCCGCGATGGGGTGCTTTGTGGCGACCGTGACATCGGACGGTACTTGGGATTCCGATTTGCCCGACGAAACGAAAACGTCGCCCAGTCCGGCGAGGCAAATCTGGGCCATTCGTCGGCCGGCGTCCACGCTGCCAGGAGCGTGGACGCCACAGTCGATGATCCGTGTTCCATTCGCCAGCGTACTTATAGCGATGCCAAGCTGCTGGGCGTCAGCAGCCATGGAGTCGCAGAGTTCGTGGGCGCGTTCGTTCAGCGTAGACATGAGCCTATTGTAGGGCGGGCTGGTCGCTTAAGCGACCAGCCCATGCGGATGGCATGACTACGGATGGAATTTCAACGAATTTAATTTTCCTCGATGGCGGTTTCGCCGCCGCCGATGGTGCTTAGCGCTTTGAGCACATCGATCGACATGCTCGGGCTCAAGCCACCGACGTGGCCGTCGAGATACACGCACTGGACGACTCCGCTGGCGTGTGAACTGCCGAACTTTTCGTGGCTCGGATCGTCGAGGCTCGTGGCGAGGCCGCCTTCGGTGCAGCGGAACGTGGTGTGAGGCGTGTCGCCGGGAATGGCCGCGGTGTCGCCGATTTCGTAATCCTTCATTTCTTCCGACGTATTAGCCGGTACCGGCGGCAAATGACGCTCGACGATGGCCAACGTTTTCGACAAGCCGTCTTCGACCTGCCGCGCGCCAATCCGCGATCCGCTGAAGATCGGTCCAGCGACGGTGCGCTTGTAGGATCCAAAAACCCCTCCCGATCCTTCGGCATCCGTCATCCCAGTCAAGAGCTTGATGCCGGCGTTGGCGGAATAGTCGGCCAGTGTACCGGCGCCGAGCACCAGCGGCGGCTGGTTGTCGTTATCGAAATTACGGTCGGCCGCCGCCCGACGCCGGCTTGGGCATGCATACGTTTCGATCGGAGTACGCATTGCGCTGGAGTTTTGTGGATCGTCAACGCGATAGCTGGGCGCCCAGCTATTGAAGACAGCGGTTTCTTCCAGGTAGGGCAGCAGGAAGAATGCCCAGGAAACGGCTTTTTGCTGGAAGCCGTTGCGCCCCATTGGGAAGGCGCGTTTGGCGTCGTGATGATTCTGCACCGCGAGACCAATCTGTTTCAGGTTATTCTGGCAATGCGAGCGACGCGACGCTTCGCGGGCGGCCTGAATGGCGGGTAACAGCAAGGCGACCAGGATTCCGATGATCGCGATCACGACCAATAACTCGACGAGCGTGAAGCCCGTGCGTGCAATGCGAGTGCGCATGGCAAGCTCCTTTCGATTTCAAAGGTAGCTGTCCGCCAAGGTGGGGTGGGGTAGCGGCGGACGTAAGGTGGGATTAACTAGACGCACCTTAAGCTGAAGCACACGCTGGGGTCAATCGAGAATTGTACAAAATCTTTCATAGCTGCGATTTTTGGGGCTTTCGCGCAAAGTTTGTGTTAAAGGCGCAAAGTTTTGTTAAATCCGTGTTTGCTTTGATCTTGTTTGCGATCGACAGGTGTGGATTTGCGTTGCGACTGAGATCTCAACGAGAGGGTCTGAATTGCTAAACGAGTAAGTAATACGCGAAGCTATTTCTAGCTAAAACGCTGGAGAAGACCGCATTAACTTGACGATGCCCGCCAACTCAGCTATCCTTTCTCTTAGTCGAACCTTCTGCCCGAGTTGTGAATTTTGCATGCTAATTGCATTCGCTAAGACTGCTGTTGCCACAACCGACATTGTCGGCAGCGTCGTGATTATTATTAGCTCGCAGGGGGGGCCTTAGGGTCGGTTCGATTCCATTCGAAACACATCCACCCCGAGGCCAAAAGCCTTGGGGTTTTTTTATTGCACCGAAGTATTCCGAAGCACAATTCAGCCGGCGAGTCATTGCGAAACAGTTAAAGTAAACTGCTGAAGTGTGTTTGAGATCGAGGTTCTATGTCCCATATACAAATCTACGACACCACGCTCCGAGACGGCGCCCAAGGCGAAGGCGTGAACTTTTCGCTGCAAGATAAATTGCTAATCGCGCGGCGGCTTGATGAGTGTGGTTTCGACTTTATTGAAGGTGGTTACCCCCTTTCGAATCCGAAAGACGCGGAATTTTTTCAGCGGATTGTCGAGGAGCCGCTGAAAAACGCGCGGGTGTGCGCGTTCGGTATGACTCGTCGACGTGGTGTGCAAGCGGCGGACGATCCCGGCATGAAGGCGCTCATCGAGTCGCAGGCGCCGGTCATTACGATCGTCGGCAAGACATCCGACTTCCATGTCACCGAGGTGCTCCGTGTGTCGCTCGAAGAAAACCTCGCGATGATCCGCGAAACGATCGCCTACCTGCGCGAGATGGGACGCGAGGTCGTCTACGACGCTGAGCACTTTTTCGACGGCTGGAAAGCCAACCCCGAGTACGCCCAGAAGACGATCCAGGCCGCGGTCAAGGGCGGCGCGATGATCGTTGTAATGTGCGACACCAACGGCGGCAGCATGCCGGAGGAAATCGCGGCGCTCACCAAGGAGGCGGCTGCGGCGGTCGACGTGCCGCTCGGCATCCACACGCACAACGACTGCGACCTGGCGGTGGCCAATTCGTTAGCCGCTGTCAGCGCGGGAGCAGTTCATGTGCAAGGCACGATCAACGGCCTGGGCGAGCGCTGCGGTAATGCCGATCTGATTTCGGTCATGGCCAACTTGGCACTGAAGAAACAAGGCTACGACGTGCTTCGCGGTGCCGGCACCGAGCATCTTACCGAGCTGTCGCGCTACGTGTACGAAATCGCCAACATGCATCTCCGCATTAACCAGCCGTTCGTCGGCACCAGTGCGTTTGCCCACAAAGGGGGCATGCACGTGCATGCCGTCAATCGCGTAGCGAGCAGCTACGAGCATATCTCGCCGGAGAGTGTCGGCAACACACGCCGCGTTCTGGTAAGCGAGCTATCGGGGCGCTCCAATATCGTCGCGCTCACGACCAAGGCGAACATGCAGCAAGATAGCGCGCTGATGGAAAAGGTACTCAAGCAAGTCGTCGAATTGGAGAACCAAGGGTACCAGTTCGAGGCGGCCGAGGCGTCGTTTGAGCTCCTGGTGCAGCGTGCGGCGGGCACGTTCAAGCCCCATTTCGAATTGTTGCATTACCATGTGGACGTCGAAACCGATGGCAGCGGCAAAACCACCACGGAGGCAACGGTCAAGCTGCGGATTGGAGAGGAGATCCGCCACGAGGTGGCCGAAGGAGACGGCCCGGTGAACGCCCTGGACGCCGCGTTGCGAAAAGCGCTTAATGGTCATTTTCCCAACCTTCGCGGGGTCCAACTGGTCGACTACAAGGTTCGTGTTATCAATAGCGATGCCGGTACGGCCGCGGCCGTGCGGGTAGTGATCGAGAGTCACGATGAGGACGGTAAAACCTGGGGGACCGTGGGTGTCAATGAGAACGTGATCAAAGCGAGTTGGGATGCGTTGGTGGACAGCATCGAGTATAAGCTGTGCCGGAGCTGAGGCCTGATCATTGTTTTCCCGTCTACTGAAAGTAAAATCGAGTTATGACCTATACTCTGAACAGCCTTCCGCCCGCTATCGATGCGATCATTCGCGCCCGTGCTGCTTCTGAACAAATCAGTCCGGAGCAGGCAATCGTCGAGGCGTTGGTCGATTATCTTGGTATCGCGTCTGCCTTGGGAGCAAAGTCGGGACTTCCGGATACACCAGGCACATGGAAGGACGACCCCGACTTCGAGGTGGCGCTACGAGAGCAAAGACTTATTGATTGGGAAGCGTGGAGCGACGGGGTCAAACGTCGTGATCTTTCCGGAATCGCCGGCTTGCACCTCATAACACCTGAGATGAAGACTATTTTTGCAGAACAGAGACGAGTCGATCCGGAACTCTGGAAATAGACGACAAGCGAATGCGGATCCTCATCGATACGAATTGTTATTCAGAGATCGACGGAGGCGATACGGATGCGATCAGTCGCATCGAGTCTGCGACGGAAGTCTGGGTGCCTTTGATCGTACTTGCCGAGTTGCATTCTGGTTTTGAATTAGGAGTTCATAAGGAGCAAAATGAACGACAGTTAGAAGGCTTCTTGAGTCGCCCTAATGTAGGTGTGTTGCTCCCCGATGTTGATACCGCACGTCAATATGGCAAGATTTTTCAAAGTCTTCGTCAGCAGGGCACGCCCATTCCAACCAACGATATCTGGATCGCGGCCCTGGCCCTGCAGTATGACCTAGTTCTCGATACATCTGACAAGCACTTTATTTACGTGCCTGACTTGGCGATTCTTCGCCGCAGGATAGCATGAAATGGATTTCAAAAACCTCCCCTCACAATATGACCACAGCGCCGCACAGTCGAAGTGGTATTCCTTTTGGGAAGAACGTGGCTATTTCCACGCCGATGTCGATGATCCGCGGCCGCCGTATTCGATCGTGATTCCGCCGCCGAACGTTACGGGGGCGCTTCACATTGGGCATGCGCTGAATAATACGCTGCAAGACATTCTCATTCGCATGAAGCGAATGCAGGGCTTCAATACGCTGTGGATGCCGGGCACGGACCATGCGGGCATCGCGACGCAAGCGGTAGTCGAGCGGCGGCTATTCGAGGAAGAGAAGAAAACGCGCCACGATCTGGGCCGCGAAGGGCTCGTGAAGCGGATTTGGGAATGGAAGGACAAGTACGAAGCTCGCATCCTCGGCCAGCTTCGGCAGCTGGGGTGTAGCTGCGATTGGCAGCGGACGCGGTTTACGCTCGATGATCAATGCGCGCGGGCGGTGCGCGAGTGGTTCTTCCGGCTGTTCCAAGACGGCAAGATTTACCGCGGTAAGCGACTCGTGAATTGGGACACGTTTTTACAAACCGCGGTTAGCGATGATGAGGTGTTTCACGAAGCGGTGAAGGGCCACTTCTGGCATTTCAAGTACCCGGTGATCGATCCGAAACCCGGTGAGCCCACTCACGTGACGATCGCCACGACGCGGCCTGAGACGATGTTGGGCGATACGGCCGTGGCCGTGCATCCGGATCCCTCGGCGGCGTTCGACAAGCTGAGCACCGAGTTGCGTGAAAAGCTGCTTGTCGCGACGGCGAAAGAGAAGGGCGAGCTCGAAGAGCAGATGACGCTCTTGCTAGATCGCCGCGCGGCGGTCGAGAAGCGGTTGGTGCAGCTGCGCGACATGGCCAATCGGGGTGTGATGCTCGAATTGCCACTCACGGGGCGACAGATTCCGCTGATCGCCGACGAGTGGGCCAAGCCCGAACTCGGCTCCGGCGCCGTGAAGATCACGCCAGCTCACGATGCCAATGACTACGCTGTGTGGCAACGTCATCCCGAGATTGGCCTGATCAACGTCATGACGATCGACGGCCTGCTCAACGACAGCGTGCCGGAGAAGTATCGCGGCCTCAAGATGCACACGAAGGCGCGCGAGGCAGTTGTCGCCGACATGGAGGCTGCCGGCCTGTTCGATCCAGAGACAGGCCGCGAAGACCGCGAAATCGATCTGGCTCACTC
>CAZJWY010000067.1:18731-24435 GCA_964549545.1 uncultured Planctomycetaceae bacterium
GCCGATCAGTGGTTCGTGAAGATGGGTGAACTTGCACAGTCAGCGATGGACGCCGTGACGAGTGGTAAGGTGGAAATTGTGCCTGAGCGGTATGCGAAGGGTTACTTAGATTGGCTTGGTGAAAAACGCGACTGGCCGATTGGGCGGCAGCTTTGGTGGGGACATCGGGTGCCGGTTTGGACCCGTGCCAAATGGGAAGGCGAGGATTACACCGATGCGGCTGTCCGAGCGTATTTTCTGAAGTACGTAGTCACTCCAGCGTGTGAAGGCGACGAGGCCCGTGCTCGCACTGTCATGGAGGGCTTTGCCTCTGCCTACGCCGGAGATGAGCTACATATCTGCTTCAAAGATCCGGTGTTGGTAGATTCGATTCGCGATGTTCTCGCGAAAATGGGTTATATCGAAGCCGCGGATGTACTCGACACCTGGTTCTCCTCCGCCCTTTGGCCGATTTCGACGCTGGGCTGGCCGGATGAAACACCGGAGCTGAAGAAGTTTTATCCGACGAGTGCGCTCGTTACGTCGCGGGACATCATTACGCTCTGGGTTGCGCGGATGGTGATCGCCGGGTTGTACAACGTCGATGAGATTCCGTTCCATGAGGTTTACATCACGCCGAAAATCCTCGACGGCTACGGCGAAACGATGTCGAAGTCGAAGGGCAACGGCGTCGATCCGCTCGATGTGATCGAAAAATTCGGTGCCGATGCGCTGCGATTCGGCATCGCGTATCTCACGACCGATACGCAGGACGTGAAGTTGCCGGTCGAGTTCGAGTGTCCGCATTGCCAGGCGACGTTTGCGCAAACGAAGAAGAATCGGGTTCTACCCCGGATCGAATGCGAGAAGTGTGGCAAGCCGTTCAGCACGCAATGGGCCGAGAAGCCCGAGGATCAGGCCTTGCCACGCGGGGCGGTGGTGAATGAGCGGTTTGAGTTGGGGCGTAATTTTGCAAATAAACTGTGGAATGCGGCCCGATTTTCGTTGATTAACTTGGAGGGTTATTCTTCCGCGGCCGGAGGCCGCGGCTATATAGCCCCGGCCTCTGGCCGGAGTGAACCCGCAGACAACGACTTGCTACTCGAAGATCGCTGGCTCCTATCACGCCTCGCAACAGTGACACAACAAACGACTGACGCGCTGGAGCACTACCGTTTCGCCGACGCCGCCCGTACGCTGTACGACTTCGCTTGGAACGAGTTCTGCAGCTTCTACGTCGAGATGACGAAGGCACGATTTGCCGTGGCCGAGCAGCGGCAGACGGCGCAGCGTGTGTTAGCGCATGCACTGGATGTGCTGCTGCGTTTGTTGCATCCGATGATGCCCTTTCTTACCGAAGAAGTTTGGCAGCTATTGGCACAGATAGCGCCGAATCGCGGGATAGCTAAGCCGCAAGCGGCGGAAGAGAGCGTTTGTGTTGCTGTTTGGCCTACGATAGAAACGGCTTGGCAGGATTCGCGAATTGAGCGACAGTTTGCCGATTTTCAGGCAGTACTCGGTGCGGTGCGCGAGATTCGCCAGTCGCAAAATATTCCGCAGCGAGAAGAGGTGGCGTTCTCGGTTCGTTGCGATGTCGCGACTGCCGATCTGCTTCAGCCGATGCAGCCCTACTTTACTCAAATGGCTCGGGCCACAGCCATAGCTTGGGGCCCGAACGCGGTGGCTCCCGATATTGCCGCCAGCCGCACGATTGCCGGGCAACAAGGATCGATCGAGGTTCACGTCGACGTGAGCGGATTCATTGATGTCGAGGCCGAGCGCAAGCGGCTAGAAAAAGATCGCGAGAACATCGCCAAGCAGATCAAATCGATCGACGGCAAGCTATCGAACAAGGGCTTTGTCGACAAGGCCCCGACCGAAGTTGTCCAGCAGCAGCGCGACAAGCTGAACGAATTGCATGAGCAGTTGGCGTCCGTAGAAGCGGCGATGAGAAAGCTGGGCTAGTGTATTTTCGTGGCATGGGACTTTAGTCCGTGTCAGGAAGAATGGACTAAAGTCGGTGCTACGAAGCATACGGATGAAAAGTCCTACGCAGAGCGAGAGGGGCGCACTGCCACTCGTCGATCGTTCTTCTACGAGTATAATAGCGTGAGCTTGCCCATGTTTATGCTCTAAGGATACGCCGCCATGCCCGTCGCGATGGAATTGTCCCGGATCATCATCAGCGAGATCAATGATCAGCAGTTGATTTATCTTAAGGAAATCGACGGGCAGCGCGCTTTTCCGATCGTGATCGGCCTATACGAAGCGGTCAGCATTCAGCGGCATGTAAAGGGAGAGGAGACGCCTCGCCCGTTGACGCATGATTTGCTCGTTGGTACTGTCGAGGCGCTCGGCGGCGAGTTTCAGGATGTTGTGATCAGCGAATTGCGCGAACATACTTATTACGCGAAGCTGCGTGTTCGTCATGACGGAGAATTGGTAGAGATCGACTCTCGGCCGAGCGATGCAATTGCCGTGGCGGTGACCTGCGATCCGCCGCTGCCGATTTATGTGGCGGAAGACGTGCTGAACGACGTTCTTGGTGAGCAGCAGTAGGATTAAAAATATAGCCGAGCCATTTTGGCTCGGTGTTTTGGAAACAATTATTCCAATAAAGAACCGGACTGAGCCAAGATGCTCGGCTATATAGGCGGTTACCCCAACACATCGGCAAACGCGGTTTTCAGTGCCGCCAAACCTGCCGCCGCTTTATCGGCGTCGATAACGACGCTGACTCGGACCTCGCTTGTGCTAACCAGATCGACGTTGATGCCTGCCTCGGAGAGTGCCTTGAACATTCGCAGGCCGACGCCGGTGTGGCTACGGATGCCCACGCCCTTCACCGTGAGGATGGCGACTTTGGGCTCGTCCTTTTCCTCGCCGCCCAACTCTTGCGACAAATCCTTGAGCACCCGGCGTGCTTGTTCGACTGCGGTTCGCGGAACGGTGAAGCTGATGTCGGCCAAGCCGTCGCGGCCGATGCTTTGCACGATCGTGTCGACCAGAATGCCTTCGGAGGCCACGGCTTCAAAGATGCGGGCAGAAACGCCAGGTTGATCTGGCACATCGAACAGCGTCATCTGAGCCTGTGATTCATCGAGCGAAATGCTTTCGATCGCGAGGTCTTCCATCCGCTGCAGGCGAGCCACGATATCGAGCGGATTGGCTTTTGCGGTCGCCGGAACGATTTCGCCGAATTTCACACGATCGCTCGGCTTGCGATCCAACTCGAACTCGCTATGTACGGCTCGGAGGGCCGCGAGCGCTTGCTCACGTTTAACCAGTACCGAGACCTTGATCTCGCTGGTGGTGATGGCCTCGATGTTGATCTTGGCATCGGCGAGCGCGCGGAACATGCGGTCGGCCACGCCAGATTGAGTCGCCATACCAAGACCGACGATTGATACCTTCGACAGGCCGGCGTCGTGCAGCACGGTTTCGGCGCCGAGTTCCTTGGCTGCCTTCTTAGACGCGGCCAATGCCTTGGGCAGGTCGTCTTCGAGCACGGTGAACGAGATGTCGGCAGAACCGTCGGCACCGGCGTTTTGCACGATCATGTCGACCGCGACGTTCATGCCGAAGAGCTTCGAGAAGATCGCGTAGCTCGTGCCGGGTTGATCAGGCACGCCGGCGATCGTGATCTCGGCCTCGTTCTTAGTGAGAGCCGCGCCGCTTACGGCTCGGTCAGCCGCTTCCGACTGTCGGCCAATGATCGTGCCCGGCTCGTCGCTGAAGCTGGCGCTGTTGCAGACATGAATCGGCACGTTGAATTTCTTGCCAAATTCGATCGACCGGCTGTGCATAACGCCGGCGCCCAGGCTGGCGAGCTCTAAGATTTCGTCGTGGCTGACGCGATCGAGCTTGCGCGCTTCGGCCACGAGCCGGGGGTCGGTCGTGAATACGCCGTCGACATCGGTGTAGATTTCACAAGCGTCGGCGTTAAGCACCGCAGCCAGTGCGACAGCCGTGGTATCGCTGCCGCCCCGGCCCAGTGTGGTGATGTTGAAGTCTTCGTCGATTCCTTGAAAGCCGGCCGCGATGACAATGTTGCCATCGTCGAGCAGCTTCTTCATGCGGTCAGTCGAGATCGATTGAATGCGAGCCTTCGTATGTGAGCTATCGGTACGGATACCGATTTGAGCGCCCGTAAGACTTACTGCTCGCGCACCGAGCGAATGAATCGCCATCGCCATGAGGGCTACGCTTACTTGCTCGCCGGTGGAAAGGAGCATATCCATCTCGCGGCCAGAGGGATCGTCGGTGATTTGCTTTGCAAGATCGACGAGCACGTCGGTCTGGTGGCCCATCGCACTGACGACCATCACGACCTGATTACCATTCTGCTGCGCGCGTATCGCCCGCCGCGCCGCCACGCGAATCTTTTCCGCATTGGCAACACTGGTGCCGCCAAATTTCTGTACGATTAAACCCATCGGTTTCTCTTACTCTACAAAATTAGGAACTAACCACAGAGACACAGAGGGCACGGAGAAGACAAAGGAACCGCAGATGAACACAGATATACGCAGATAAGAATTAGATAATTCTGTTTTGAATTAAGTATCTGCGTCCATCTGCGTTTATCTGCGGATAAATATTTTCTTCTGTGCTCCCTGTGTCTCTGTGATTACTTCTTCCCAATAAACCAAGGCATCAGTTTCCAACCTTCATCAAATGCCAGCTTCGAATTCGCGGCGTTTGTGTCGCCGTACGTTTTGAACTCATCGGCCGTGATGCCAGTGCCCGCCATCGCGACCGGTACGTTGCCATGCGTGTGGACTTTCGTTCGCAAGAACGTCGGGTGGTCCGGCGAGATCATGATCCGCCAATCGCCGTGCTTGGGTAGCGCCTCGAGCAGGGGGCCGATCACGTGCTTATCGATCTCTTCGACCGCTTTGACCTTTTCGTCTCCGCGGCCTTCATGGGAGGCTTCGTCCGGGGCCTCGACGTGGACGCACACGATATCGTATTTCTGCAAGGCCTCAACGCCCGCCCGGCCCTTGGCGGCATAATCGGTATCAAGATAACCGGTCGCTCCGGGCACCTCGATGCGGTCCCAGCCCACCAAAGCGGCGATGCCCCGCAGGAGGTCGACGGCCGTAATCATCGCGCCACGGGGCCCATATTCGTCCACAAAGGGCTTCAGGCGGGGCGCTTGGCCCAGGCCCCAAAGCCAGACATTCGACGCGGGCCGCTTGCCTGCGGCCTGCCGAGCGGTATTGACCGGGTGGTTCTCGAAAACGCCGATGCTAGCGGCCATCAGATCACAAAGGATGTCGCTGCCGGGACCGCGGGGATAGTCCTCCAGTACGCTCTGGTCGGTGATGTCGTGTGGGGCCCTGGTTCGCGTTTCGTTCGTGAAAGGGCAGGGGAGCTTGGCCCCTCGCCACAACAGCAGGTTCCGGTAGCTGACGCCGGGGACGAATTCGAGTGCGCCGCGATATTTGGGATCGCTGGCGATTTGCTCCTGGGCGCTGGCCAGCAGTTTGGTGCCTTCTTCGGTGCTAATGTGGTCGGCCGTGAAGTCGCGCATCACCTGGTCTTCGATCGTGACCAGATTACAGCGGACGGCCCAGTCGGTTGGCCCCAATTGAATCCCCTGCGCGGCCGCTTCCATCGGCGCGCGGCCGGTGAAGTTTTCAAACGGGTTATAACCTAACAGGCTAACGTTGCCGATCTCCGACCCGGCGGGCAACTCCTTCGGCGTGTGACAGGCCCGCGC
>CAZJWY010000068.1:0-24391 GCA_964549545.1 uncultured Planctomycetaceae bacterium
GAATGATGCTGGCCATCATGAGCCGCATCATTCCGTGGGCCGAGTTCCGGCATACGTACGGGGCGGCGATCGCCACCCGCGAACTGGTCCAACGGCGATTAGGCGAACTGGCGGGGTTGATCGTGGCCTGCGATGCGCTCGTAGCCTGGTGTGCCGGTTTGATTGACCAAGGCTATCGCGGCGAGATGGAGTGCATCGTAGCGAAGGTCTTTGGCAGCGAGGCCCAGAAGCACGCGGCGATCGAATACTTCATGAAGACGCATGGCGGCCGCTCATTTCTGCATGGTCACAGTTTCGGCGACAATATTCATGAGTATCTCGCCCCGTGCATCTACGAAGGCGAAGGTGAGATGCTCTCGATGGGCTTCTTCAAGTCACTCGTCAAGGATCATGGCAAAACGTACTTCGAGCCGATCGGCAAGGCGCTAGCCGCCTCCGGCATTCGCCAGCCGAACCCGCTGAACCCGGCCCATGCCTGGGCGCTCAAGGGCGTGGCGTTTCCCTATTTGAAATGGATGACGGCTCGCCGGCTGATGCCGCTGGTCGAGGCCAAGCTGCCCTACATGCCGAAGAATCTTCGGGAACATGCCGAGTTTGCTTGCGAGAAATTGCAACGGATGGCGCTGGAGATCTCCAGCACGATGAGCCACTTCCAATTGAAGCTGGCCGATCGGCAATGCCGAATGTCGGAGCTATCGCAGCGCTGCCAGGACCTGATTACGATTTTAACCACCAGCTTGTACGGGGCTCGCCAGGACGACCCGCTGGTTCGCGACGCGGCCGATCTTCTTTGCGAAAAACTGCGGCAAAAGCTGCTCGGGCGCCGATCGACGAACTACTACTTCCGCCGGGTGACTCAACTCGGCGAAGCGATTGCGAACGGCCAATTCCGCTCGATCGCGGGTATAGAGGCCGAGAAGATTTTGATGCCGTACGAACAGTAGTGGAACTGTTGCTGGCGCAGCGCGGACGCCGCAGCCAAAGGGTTTGTTGCGTTCGGCGCAAAAAAGAAACCTCAGCCGCCAGGGCTGAGGTTTCAGGGATTTTGCATGTTGTCTCTGCGCTGTGACTAGCAGCAGCATTCGCAGCAGCAAACCGGCATGTTATTGATGCACACGGTGCAATCGCAGCCGCAATCCTGACAACAACACAAACAACGGCACATGGCTTGAATCATCTTCAAGCAGTTTTTGTCCGTCGTCGAGCAGCACAAGCAGATGCCATTGGCCAGCATCTCGCAGGTGCAATCGCAGCACTCGAAGCGGCAGTCGCAGCACATTTCGCCATCACGCATACATTGCACGCTACACATGCTGCAATTCATCGCGCGGCACATGCTTTGCAGCATCGCACAAGTCATTTCGTCGTCGCAGGTGCAGTAGATCTTGCAGCCGCCCTTGCATTCTTCGATGCGAATATCGCAGCGCGGAACGAGGCACTCGGCCGCGGTAGCCGATGATCCACAAACCTGGTCGAGGCGTTGCGCCTTCGTCGAGCAAGCACCCTTGTTCATCATTGCGTTGGTCATGATTAACCCTTTTTCTGTACTTGGCGCCGGCCTATGGGGAGTTCATTCGGCTTGCGCAAGAGAATATTACGTGAGAATACAACCTCCCGTGCTCGGGTCAGTTTCTGATCCAGGCAGAAAAGGGTAGCTCACGGTTGGCTTGCTCTTGGCGTTATTCATTCGGCATCAATTCAAGTTGGCAATCGCCGTACGGCGCATTGAGCCTTGATATTTGGATCGATCCTTATCTTTGGAATAACCGGCTTTCGTAATCGCCAGTTGGATTCCAATTCCGCGGATTCCCCACACTTTTTCTCTTGGTCCGAAAGGGGTGGCAAGCCGCGGGGGGCTCCGCCTTCGGCGGGGCGGAGGACCATTCGGTACGCGTGGGTCATCGGCGCCGAAGTCGTCTATAGAGTGGATGAGCCGCTTGCGTTATTAGTGTTGGCTGGGCATGATTTATTGCGCCATTGCGTTTGTTGCGGCTTTGAGTTTAGTGGTTGGAGACGGCGTGGCCGCCGCCGCTAAAGCGGCCCAAAAGAATTGCGTGGTTTGAGCGATCATGTTTAGCGACTCTGCCGCAGAGCAACCACTGCCTACCGAGCCGTCGCCGCTGCGCAGTGTTCATACGACGAGCTTTCCGACGATTCTCGACGAGTTGCAAAGCTCGTTGTTCGTGACCACGTATCAAGCGGGCAAGCTGGTCATCCTTCGCTCAGACGGCGGCGTCATCAACACGCATTTTCGAGCATTCAACAAGCCGATGGGGCTGGCGACCGCGCCGGGCCGGCTGGCAATTGGAACCGCGGTTGATGTCTGGGAGTTTCGCAATGTGCCGGCGGTCGCGGCGAAACTTGATCCACCGGGAAAGCATGATGCCTGCTACTTGCCACGATCGGCGCATGTGACAGGCGACATCCAGATTCATGAGATGGCATATGCCCGCGACGAAATGCTGTTCGTCAACACCCGATTCTCCTGTCTTGCTACGCATGATTCGGATCACAGCTTTGCGCCGGTTTGGCGGCCGAAATTCATCACGCAATTGACGCCCGATGATCGTTGTCATCTCAACGGGCTGTGCGTGGTCGACGGCCGACCGAAGTGGGTGACCGCGTTGGGCGCAACCGATACGGCTGGCGGTTGGCGGGAAAATAAGAAGAGTGGTGGCATTCTGATCGATGTCGAGGCCAATGAAATCGCCGTCCGAAATTTATCGATGCCTCACTCGCCACGATGGCATGCGGGGCGCTTATGGCTACTTGAATCGGGGACTGGCAGCTTGGGGACGGTGGACCTCGACACGGGTAAATATGAACCCATTGTTCATCTCGATGGCTTCACGCGCGGTTTGGAAATGGTCGGCGACTTGGCGTTCGTAGGACTCTCGCAAGTTCGCGAGACGGCCATTTTTAGCGGCATTCAGATCACCGACCGGCTAAAAGAGACCGAGCGAACGTGTGGCGTGTGGGTAGTGAACATTCAGCGGGGCCAGGTTGTCGCGTTTCTCAAATTCGAGGAGGCGGTCCAAGAAATTTTTGCCGTGGCTTTGATTCCAGGCGTGCGCTTTCCAGATTTGATCAATGACGATAGTGAGTTGATCGGCAGTTCGTTTGTGTTGCCAGATGCGGCATTGCGCGATGTGCCGAACAATCTAATATCTTCTGTGTAGAGCGGATTATTTCTTTTCGTGATCATGAGCGTGTTGGTTAGAGATTCGGCGTTGCCGCCGACGCTAAACGCTGCATAAAGGATGTAATCCTGCTTGTGTCGTGCTACGATACTTCTTCGACGATTGCCATTCCTTTTTGCTCCCCTTTACAAGCCCACCATGAACCCGTGTTTCCGCTGCATCGCTGTCCTCTGCTTGAGCCTGCTAACCTGCACACAACAATCGATCGCGGTTACTGCCGAGAAATCGAAGCCGAAAGCAGGGGATCGCAAGTCGCAAGAGAAGCTTCGCGCATTGATCATCGATGGTCAGAACAACCACGACTGGAAGACGACCACGCCGTTGTTGAAGCAGGCTCTCGATGCCAGCGGCCGGTTCACGGTGGATGTCGCGACCACGCCGCCGGCGAAGCAGGACAACAGCAACTTCAAGCCAAACTTTGCGAACTACGATGTCGTCATCAGCAACTACAACGGCGAGCGCTGGCCGGCGAGCACAGAAGAGGCGTTCGAAACGTTCATCGCGGGTGGTGGCGGGTTCGTTACGGTCCACGCGGCCGACAACAGCTTTCCCGATTGGCCCGAGTACAACCGCATGATCGGCCTTGGTGGTTGGGGTGGCCGCAATCAGCAATCGGGCCCCCGTGTCTACCTCGACGAGCAAGGGAAGGTGATTCGCGACAAGTCGCCCGGACATGGCGGCCATCATGGCCAGCAACATGAGTTCCAGGTCCGTTCACGCGATGCCAAGCACCCGATCATGCGCGGCCTGCCAGCCTTGTGGATGCACACGAAGGACGAACTTTACGATTCGCTCCGTGGCCCGGCCGAGAGCTTGCACGTACTAGCGACAACCTATTCGGCACCGGAGCAGGGAGGCACCGGCCGCCACGAACCGATGCTGATGACGATCGAGTACGGCAAGGGGCGCATCTTTCACACGGTGCTCGGCCATGCCGATTACTCGTTGAACTGCGTCGGTTTCGTGACGACGTTCACGCGCGGCGCCGAATGGGCGGCGACGGGCCAAGTGACGGTTCCACTACCCAATAATTTTCCTACGGCGGACAAGTCGAGCCTTGCCAATCCATGAAACCATAGCTGAATTCGCCAAAATCCGGATAGCCTCAACTCTCCATCATGAAGACGCTAACTAAAGAACTTTGGATGAACGTTCCGCAGCGCCGGGCGATCGTATCGATCCATCGCGACGTGGAACAGCTTGTTGCAGAAAGCGGCGTGCAGGAAGGGCTCGCGCTTATCAATGCGATGCATATCACCGCGAGTGTATTTATCAACGACAACGAACCCGGCCTGCATAGCGACTACGACAAGTGGCTCGAAGAGCTAGCGCCGTTCGACCCGTCGCCGGAGCGTTATCATCATAATCGCACGGGCGAAGACAATGCCGATGCCCATCACAAACGGCAGATCATGGGGCGCGAAGTGGTCGTGGCGATCACGGAGGGAAAGCTCCATCTCGGCCCATGGGAGCACATCTTCTACTACGAGTTCGACGGTCGGCGAAAGAAACGCGTGCTGGTGAAGATTATTGGGGAGTGATGCAAGTCAAGGAATAAACTCAAAAGGATAACTTCATTGGATTTCGATCGTTGACCATTTCCTCTTCTCCGTGCCCTCTGTGGTCATTCTGAAAACGAGAGAGTTATTATCGATTCGTTCTGAGCTTTCAAGCCAGCTTATTCAGCGGCCCATCACCACAGTAATCTGGATTGCCGAACGTTTTCAGCTTATGTTCGAAGGCATGCGAGAGGGATAGCAGCAGCCGATTGTGTGGCTGGCCTTTGAAGTCGAGCGCGCGCCCCATTCGGAAGCCGAGCCCGCCGCCGACGAGCACGAACGGGATGTTGTCGAGCGTGTGACTGTTCCCTTTGCCGAGTTCGTTCGTCCACACGATCGTCGTGTTGTCGAGCATCGTGCCCGTGCCGCCCGGCTCCGGCGTCGAATCGAGGCGCTGCGCCAGATAGGCAACCTGCTCGCAGTACCACTTGTTGATCTTGATGAGCTTGCCGACGGCCTCTTCGTTTTTATCCGGCTCATGCGAGAGTTGGTGATGCCCTTCATTGATGTCGAGCCAGTGCATGCGGGCATCGCCCACGGAATTGGTAATCTGGAACGTCGCCACCCGAGCGAAATCCGCCGCAAAGCTACTTACGAGCAACTCGACCTGCAGCTTCGAGAGCCGCGGCATGTTGTCGTTTTCTTCCTTGATGCCGGCTTCCAGCTTGGGAACGGCGTGTCCCATGTCGCGCGAGCTGTCGACCTTCAACTCTTGTTCCATCTCGCGAACGAACGTGGTGTGCTCTAAAAGAAGCTGCCGATCTTCCGCGCTGACGAGGTTCTCGACTTTCTTGAAGTCTGCCGCGAGGTCGTCGAGAACCGAGCCCAGAGTCTGCTCGTCTTTCATGCGACCGTAGAGCTTGGCGAACATCTGGTAAGGATCGTCGATCGGCGCGATCGGCTTGTTTGGGCCGGCGTAAGACATGCGAGTCCACGTATCGGCGCGATCGGGCACCATCAGGCCGAACTCCAGCGAGCCAAAGCGCGTGCGCGTCTCGGGTTTCGATTGAAGAAAGTTCTTGATCTCCTGATCGAGTGAAATTCCTTTCGACCAACCTGCGGGCGTATCCGAGCCGCCTTGCACATTGCCAGGGAACAACTCGGTGCCAGTCAGCAGGCAGCCAATGCCGCGCATATGATTGTCGCCGTCGCCGCGAATGCGATCGGAGATCCCGCGCAGGACAAGCGTGCGGCTTCGAAACGGTTCGAGCGGCTTGAGAATTTCCTTGAATTGGAAATCACGGCCCATCTTATCGGGCCAAAACTCTTTGGGAATGATGCCGTTGGGGCTGAACACGACCACCAGCCGCTGCCGCCGCGGAACCGCCGGGGCGGCCAGCCCCAAGCTCGGCAGGTTCAAGACATACGGAAGCGCTGCGGCCCCAATGCCCAGATTGCGAAGAAACTCTCGACGGGAAGGAAAGATCGTCATGGGATTGGTCTCATATAAGGGCGCCCGGGTACATGCCAGAGCCTATTTCGTCATCGCGCTCGCAGCCACGATATTCAGGAGCAACTTATGGATATTGTAACCATTTTCAGCAAACGTTTTTTGCAGGTCGTCGAGCGTCGTCGGACCGTAGGCACGGATCGGTTGTTTGACGGTATGATGGAATAGCTGTTTGACAAACGCCTTCTGTGATTCCTCGCTATTGGCCAGGAACCGGGCCAAGTCCTTTCCTCCATTGAACTTCATGACTTCGCCCGATTGCGTCAAGTAGCTGCCGGTCGCGTCGATCGGCTTGTTCTTGTCCGATTCGCGGTAACGGCCGATGGCGTCGAAGTTTTCCATCGTGAAGCCTAGCGGGTTGATCATCGAATGGCAGCCTTGGCACGACTCGGGCTGCGTCTGCAAAGCCACGCGCTCGCGATTGCTCAGGTCGGCATGAAGCTCCGGCGGCAACGGCGCGATCGCCTCCGCCGGCGGACGCAGCACGCGCCCCAAAACGCTGCGCGACAGAAACACGCCTCGATGGATTGGCGAGCTCGAGTTCGTATAAGCCAAGCTCGCTAGCAAGTACGGATGCGACAACACCCCCGCCCGGTGATTAGGCTCGAAATCGACTTTCTGAAACGGCGAGTTTTCAGCAAGGTTGACCCCATACAGCTTGGCCAGCCGGCCGTTGAAATGCATATCGTCCGAAAGAAGAAACTGCCGGAAGTCGGCCGAGTTGCTATCGAGCAGGTCATCGAGCGACAACTCGATCGACGTACGCAAATCGGAGATAACCTCCGGCGTAAACTCGGGAAAGGCTTGGGGGTCCTTCGACAAATCGCGCGGCTGAGAAATCTTCAGCCAGACCAGGAAAAAATCGCGCAGCTTCGAGCGAGTGCGCAAGTCGGGCAGCATTCGGGAAAGTTGCGAGTCGATCTCGGCCCGCGTTGTCAACTTGCCGCTCTTGGCCGCGGATAGAAGGGCGTTATCCGGCAGCGAATCCCAGAGCCCAAACGAAAGACGCGAGGCCACGTCATACGGATCGGTAGTATTATCTCCCACTTCGCGGTAAAGAAACCTGGGAGACTTCATCACTAGCAGCACGACCCGTTTCACTTGCGCAACCGCATCGCCTCCCTTGGCAAATTGCCGATCCACATACAATTGCTTCAATTCCTTGGGCAACGGCCGGCGGAATGCCCGCTCGGCGAAACCAACACAAAACCTGCGGAGCTTCTTCGCGCTGTCTGCCTTGTCGGCCGACGCCCCGACGAGCTTCTCCAGATTGTCGGCTACATAACTGGCGACTTCGATCGCCCCATCCGTGCTGGCTTCGTCCCAGGCCTTGGAGATCGATGTCCCGCGCTCGTAGCCCACGCTACGATCATCCGGCGGAAATCGAGCTTGAACGACAAACACCTCCGGCGAATCAGCGGTAGACAAACTACGCGATGGAATGATTTCCAGCGCATGGTCGGGGCGCTTCCAGGCGAGCGAAAAGAACGCTTTGAACTTGGGCTGGTTACCCTTGAACTTCTCATCCTTCACGCCTTGATTGATTTTGGAGAACTCGATACGGATCGGATATTGCCGGCCGCCTAGCAGCCGGATCGCCTCCCGATGCTCGGCATCGTCGCCCGAGCGAATCCAGGCGTCGATCAACGGCGACTTCATGTCATTGACATACAGCCGGGCAGCATGCTGCGTACGGATCACGAACTCGTATTCGCCTGTATCCGGCGCCAGCACCGAGCCTTGCCAGCGCATCGAAAACTCATCGGCATCGAGCTGCTTCGGATCGGGGCCGCTATCGCCAAAGTCGAAATCGATCTGCGGGTCGACACGCTTGAAGTATTTTTCTTTGTCTTTGAACTTCGGATCGAGCGAACCAGATTGGAAGTACGTGCCTCGCAAGCCTTGCTCAGCGTTCGACTCAGGCTTGGGCTTCGGCAGAAAGCTGCCGATCAAATCGGCGACCGCGTTCTGATATTGGCGCACCGTGAGTCGCGACAACTCGATGCGGGCCGGTTTGTTGCGAACCCGGGCTTCCGGTGAATAGAACGAGTCGTAGATATACTGGGCAACGGTTGCCGCATCGTCGGCCAGAGTCTTCATCTCGGCGTCTTCGGGCATCGTCTCATGAATCAGCTTCGTGAGCTGGGCGACCGATTTATCCCCTTCGAGCGCGACCGGATAGTTGTCGTCGGTTCCTTCGCCAGCCTTGCCGTGGCAGCGAGCGCACTGGTCTTTGTAGACTTGCTCGCCGGTTGAAGCGGCAAGGGAAACCGCCGCGGAAGTCAACACCAACGCCATGGCCACGAACGCGGCAATCCGACATCGCAGATTGTGCTGCGGGAATGGCATGTCGTTGAGAGGCCGACGAACAAAGGCCTCTGGAGGTGGGATGGGAACCAAACAGAGGTTCGGCGGGAATCCTGAATATAGACGATCCCCGCCAAAACTCCAAGCAAATCCCCAATTCCCGGCCGAAACGGCCAGCCTATATAGCCGACCCGTCCCGGGTCGGAACGAAACGCCCAATCCGCCTTTGAACGAAAACGATTTTCACACCTACGCCTTCACATCCTCCCACATTCGCAAGCCGCCAAAATACGCATTGTGGTTCCCCCCGCGCCGGCAGCCCTCCGGCATCTCCTCCAACTTCTTAGCGTTGCCACCGCCAATCACGACATACTCCGCATGAAACGCGTTCTTGAACACCTCCGCAGCCTCAGCTACCCGCTTCTTCCAACGGTCGATGTTCTCCTCCATTGCCGCGCGATTGACGCACTTCTCCACGCTATCTTTGCCATGGAGCAGGATGTGCCCGAGCGAAAGCGGCACGATCGTACCGTCAAGAATGAACGTGCTGCCGATGCTCGTCCCCAAGCCCAGGTACAACATCCGTCCCCCTTCGTAACTGCCGAGCGCCTGCATGCAAGCGTCGTTCATGATCCGCACGGGGCACTTGAACGCATCGGAATAATCGAAGTCCACCCAGCCATCGCCCAGGTTCCACGGCTCGGCCACAGGGTGCCCATTGCGAACTTCGCCCGGGTACCCGATCGAGACGCGATCGATCTGCCAGTCGGACGTCACATCGCGAACTTTCTTGATCAACTCGGTCGGCGTCAGCGTTTTGCCGGAAGGAAACTTCAATTTCTCTTCCTCGCCACTGGTCCAAATCTTGACGTTCGTCCCTCCGATATCGATCACAAGTATGTTCATAGAAGTAGATAGAAGTAAGCTGTCGGCTATTGGCTTTCGGCTATCAGCCAGAAACTAATGATTCGCTACCTTGATTACAAGCCACTCAATAGCCGGAGAGCCACGCTCTCCGCGAGCCCCGCTTCAGTATGCCTGCACTTTTTTTGCCATACTAGCTATCGCTCCCCGCAAAAACCCTGCCAGCACTTCGGAACGGCCTCAACAATAACTTCCCCATTTCAAGAATCACCACAGAGGCACGGAGAAATAAACCAGAATACAAGAAGAAACAGCAATCATCATTAGCGGGGATTAGCGAAGATCAGTGTTCCTACCTCCTGTGTATCTCTTCTCCGTGTCTTCTGTGCCTCTGTGGTGAACTCCATCTGCCCAAGCTATTATTGAGCGGCTCCCACAGCACTCTTGGCGTCAACCTGATGTTGTTGGGCTTCTGCAATCTTGCTAGCCTTGGCTGCTTTTCTTGTCGTCTTTTCAGGCCCCCTTTTCTTGCGATTGCGAGTCTCGACGTGCCCCGTTTCATTCGGCAACTTGCCGTCTGGGTTACGCTTTGCGCGCTCGTGAGCGGATGCTCCAGCGTCGAAAAGCGGATCGCGCCGTCGAATTTCCGCGACTGGCGCCCTGAGCAATCGGTGGTGCCTCAGGCCGAGTTTCAGGGTCAGCAGGTCGTCGTTCGCAACATACGCAACTGTAAGTATTTTGCCAATGATGTGTACATGGTCGACTATTACGACAAAACCATCGACCTAAATCGCGTCGAAGGCGTCGACTTCATTGTCGTGCCATTCAAGGGCATGGAGGCGCTCGCCCACGTGATGATCAGCTTCCAAATTACCAACCCCGACGGCACGCGCGATCACCTGGCCGTCAGTGTCGAAACCCGCAAAGAGCGCGAAGAAGATTATAATCCCTTGAAAGGCAGCGCCAATCAGTATGAGTTGATATACGTCATCGCCGACGAACGAGACGTAATCCAATACCGCACGAACTACAACAACGAAGATGTCTACCTGTACCACACCGTGGCCACGCCCGAAGCGTCCCAGGCGCTGCTGGTGGATGTGCTGACGCGAGCGAACCAGGTCGCCGCTCGCCCCGAGTTCTACGATACGCTTGTCAACAACTGCACATCGAACATCGTGCGCCACGTAAACCGCATCACCCCCAACCGGATCGTGGCCGACTACCGTGTTCTGCTCCCGGGCCTGTCCGATGCGTTGGCCTATGACGAAGGCCTGATCGAACGGCACGGCACTTTCCAGGAGACCAAGCAACGGGCCTACGTCAACCCACTGGCCCAGCGCTACGCCGGACGTGAGGACTTCTCCGAAATGATCCGCCAGCGCTAAGCCGAATTGGGCGCATGGGAGTCGAGGCAAAGCCGAGCCCCCAGCGCGCGGCCGATGGTAGCTGAATTCGCCAGAGCTCGGCCTGAATCAATGCCAGCACTTTTCCCACCGCTAGCAGACCTCGCCTAAACAATTCGCATCAACCCCTAAATAAGCGACCGACAAACATCCACTCTCCAACCGCTTGCGGCTTAGCGCGATTTCCAGCAAAGCCCTCCAGGCCGATTTCGCCGCGGTGCGCAACGTTGAACGGATTGCCTTTTCTCTCTCTTTTTTTTGCCACCAGAGTGATATTCCAACTCTGGAGCCAGCAGGATACATTTTTGTCGCCGAGCTTACGGCCCCGCCCGGCCTTGCCACCGCGACCCACAAGAATGCTTGCAGCGACTTCTGGTTCGCCCCACAAATTCGACCATAGTGCCTTACCATGACAGCACCAAATACCTCAGCCAGCCCCTCTGCCGCCGGCAATGCCATTTCTGGACGAATCTTGCAGATTCGCCAAATGCAGGCGGAATTGCAGTCCAATCCGGTAACCGGATCGTCTCGGTGGCTCAAGCGGCTGATCTACAAGACCGTTCGCTCGGCCTTCGGGCGTCAGTTCGATTTGAACTACGCCATGCTCGACCTCGTTGAAGCCGTCTATCGCGAAACGGCTGGCAATGCCGCCGGCTCGCATCAACAAGCGCCGCCTTCCAGGGAACATGCGTTCGGCCAAAGCCCATCATTTATCAATCAGGTTAATCAGGATTTGAATTTTTCAACGGGCGAGGTCCTTGCGTCTTGTGGTCAAACACAAGACCAGGCAAAGCTCAACAACATTCGCATCCTGAATGGATTCAACGCCGTCTATACCTCGCCCGCCGAAATGCGCATGCCCGAACGCGTTGCATTGTATAGCCTGATTTTTGGCATGCAGCCCAAAAACTGCTTGGAAATCGGCACATTTCGAGGCGGATCGTCGGCGATCATCTGCGGAGCGATGGACGACACCGGCTTTGGCCAACTCGCCTGTGTCGATCCGATGCCGAAAATCGAGCCCGCGCTCTGGTCAAAGATGAGCAATCGTTGTCGGCTTTTCGAAGGACCTTCGCCGGATGTTCTGACGGAAGTCGCCAAGCATATCAGCACGCCGTTCGACTTCGCGTTGATCGATGCGAATCACACATACGATGCGGTTCGTCGCGATATCGTCGGCGTACTCCCCTACCTTGCCGACCAGGCTTACATCCTCTTCCACGACGCAAACTATCCGGATGTGAAGCGAGCGATCGATGAATCCGTCAAGGAGTTCGTTGAATTGACTGATTGTGGTCTCGTGTCGGTCGAGCCAACGGTGCTGTACGAGAATGGACAAAGCACTGCATATGCTGGCTTACGACTGCTGAAATTTCAACGCCGATTGGCAAAGGCGCAGGCCGCATGAATCGTAAACTACCGGTTATCATTGCGGGCACGAACTGCCTGAGCGGCGTTACGAGCTGGGCGGATCAACTGCGGGCGGCACTGGCCGATCATCCGCGATACGACGTTCAAACCCTGTACATCGGACCGAAGTCCGTTGAACCAGAAGGAGCCAAAAACGCTGATATCTCAGTTCGCACGATGGGCGAAGCGTTTCGGACATTACGCGAAATGGCGCCGGCTATCGTTATTCCGAACTACGTATGGTCGCTCTTCCTCGCCGGGTTCGAGCCCGGAATCCGCTGCGTGGGTATGTGCCACGCGGACGATGTTGATCAGTACTATCGGCCTCTGGGGTGGTACGAGCCGGCAATTACAAAGTACGTTGCCGTCAGTAAGGAATGCCAAGGACGGCTCGCAGACAGCATTTCCTACCGACAAGACGATATCGTCATGCTTCCGTATGGTGTTTGTGTTCCGCCAAAGCTCGATCGTGATTATGCAACCAAACCCTTGCGGCTGATCTATGCAGGTCGCGTAACGCAGCCGCAAAAACGAGTTTGGGATTTTGTGCCTCTTGTTGAAAACTTATTGCGAGCCAGAGTTCCATTCGTGTTCGACATCGTGGGCGCAGGCGACGAATTTCAGCCTCTCGCGCATGTGATGCGATCCAGGATTCCAGCTGCCAACGTTTATTTCCACTCGCGAGTCCCCCATCGTGAAATGGCCGATAAGTGGCGTAACCACGATATCTTTCTACAGGTTTCCGACTTCGAAGGAACCAGTATCAGCATGCTCGAGGCAATGGCTCATGGCGTGGTACCAGTTGTCACAGCAGCCAGCAGCGGAATTGCCGGCGTGATCAATCCACACGACAACGGGTTTGTCGTACCGGTTGGCGACATGGCTGCAATGGCCCATGTGATCACTCGGCTAGCTGGTGACCAATCGTCGTTGGTAGAGGTGGGGCGGGCCGCTTATCGTACAGCGCAACTGTACGCGATGGATTTGTATGCGAGGAAGTTTGCCCAAATACTCGATCAGGTAGTTGAGGCGCCAAACGTCGACTATGAAAAACGATATGGTATCTTTTCGCCGATGCATCCGCTGCTCGCGCAACGGCAGCTAATGGAACAGCAAAAAACGCAAAAAAATCAGCGAACCCTCAAGCGACTATTGAAACACGGCTGGAAGGGGCTGCGGCGATCGAAGGCGCGTCCGGATAATTCGGGACAGCAACGCGCAGCCTGAATGGGCAGTTGCAGCGTTAGATCTTCGTGGCGGGAGGAGCGATGCCTGAAACAAGGCGAGAAGGCTCTTGCTGATCGCGCTCGTTTGGCGACATCTCGATCGGCATTGGCGAACTTTTTGCTATGCGGCCCGCGGTTGAACAACCACAGCTGGTGGCGGATTGAATGACTCCAGTGAGTCGGCGAATTCGGAGAATTCCGAACTGCGCAATTCGCGCATCAATTCGTCGAAGTTTTCCAAGATATCGGCATACGGCTTATTGACCACCTTACGCATCTTGCCATCGTAGACGAAGAGATTTGAGATGCCGAGGAAATCCGCCAATGGCTTGAGAACGGTCGTTTCTTTGGGGAACTCGCCCAACTCGTTTACCTTGCTTAAATCATTGATCAGATCTTCGTAAACGCAGGTAAGCATCGGGAGATCTTGAGATAGTCGCAAGAATTCATTTCGCTCGTCTCTCATAAACTTCATGTGACTGTAAAGCGTAACCCAAGAAATCTTGTATCGGCCTCCAAATTCTTTTGCATTATAGGTGTGCCACACGTTGCGCATATTGGCCAGAATCAGCGAGATCGCGGCATGTGCAAGATTCTTGCGCACTAAGTGGAGAATGCGAAAGTTGCGACGTTTGAAATAGTCCAAGAGCAATGGTCTCGCGTTCAGGCTAATGCAAACCGGCGCGACACATTTAAGCTGGTCGTATTTCAAGTCTATTCCAAGCGCTTTCAAATCGGGCTTTGGTCCGCCATACCATTCGGGTTCAATCTGGACGTCTCGTCGGATCAGTCTTAAGTATTTGTCCAGCACGTCCGTTGCTATTTCGGGAGTGTGCGATGGAAGCTGGCTCTTGGGAAGTGTCCGAAGATAGTTGTGCCAATACAGTGGTTTAGGCGGCAACGAGAACGTTTCAACCATCAGCGCGAGGTGTGGATTGGAGTTTATGATCTCTCGCAGCAGATGTGCGCCAGAGCGTTGGCACGCGATCAGAGCAAAATGGCACGATGGCGCTGGAAATTGTTGTGGATTGCTGGCAAGTGGATTCTGCATCCAGTAGCGAAATGCTCTAAGCCATCGAGTTAACGGTGCTGCCCGATATGTATTTGCCACTATTGACTCGCTGTGCGTGTGCTGAGGAAGCCAAAGAAGTAGGCCTTAACAGGCCGATTGTCGTCTGGAATACAACGCGATTTCGACTAAAATGTAACGAATTGCGTGGAATTGCTGAACCTCAATAATGATGCTAGCGAAGCCGTGACCAATCCGAGCGAGATTGCGCGACGAATTTGGCTCGGTGACCAAAGACATCGCTTAGTTCTTCGCTTTTTCCACCGCGAGCGGCGATGCGATGTCGTGATATCCCTGTGTCGAGACAAACGAGTCTGAAGTGATCACCTCATGCGGCGTGTTTACCTTTTAGTTTGTCAAAGACGACGTGATAATTAGTCGTTTTTCGCATAGCCTGTCGAAAATTATAAGCCGCCAAGCGCATACCGGTACGCTCTTGTTTTGCTGAGTCAATCGCACACTCATTGCCTACGACCTCGGCCACTTCCAGGTCGGTACCGGATTGGCTACATGGAGCGAGGACTTGTTCATTAACTGTTATCGGGACCGAAGTTTGGTATTGAGCTAATTGCAACTTCCGGTACTGCTCATGGAAGCTGGCCAGTGCCATCCACAATTGCATCTGTTCGACGGGAGGCAATTCGGCGGATGGAAAAAACTGTCGTAGCACCCGTCGGCGGTTTAGATATGAGTCAGTGGTTCGGAGAAGACTCGTGGACCGGTGACGGTAATAAAACAAGTATTCTGGCACGACGTCGATTCGATGCCCGTGCCGGACGAGTTTCACATACATTTCCCAATCTTCGCACGTCGTATGTTTCTCGGTTTCATACCCACCGACAGACCGCAGAGCCGCGGTGCGTGACATGGCGTTCGCATCGCCATAAACATTGCGTAACGCCGCGGCCACATACGGTCCGCCGCATGGCCGATAGGCATACGGAAATTTACCTTCCGCAATATCCGACGTTTCTTCAAATGCCAAAAAGAAGCATGTCGCAACCGCGACATCCGGATTCCTTTGAAGCGCTTTTACGAATCGACTGACCATGTCTGGCCGTCCGATATTGTCTGCATCCATTGGTAGAAAGAACTCGCCTTCGGCCAATGCCAAGCCGGTGTTGCGTGCCGCCCCCAGGCCCCGATTGGCCTGGGTCACAAAGCGATAGCGTGGATATTGGGCCCGCATTTCTTCCAAGACTTCCAACGAGTATGCGTCTGTCGAACCATCGTTGATGACGATCACTTCAATGTTCGGGTAATCTTGCGCGGCGATCGAAGCCAATGTTTCCGGCAATAGTGATCCAAGGTTGTAAAAAGGAATGGCAACGGTTACCAAAGGTTGTTCTTGAGCCCTATTTAGAAGCCATCCTTCAGGCTTAGCCGGCATGGAGATCGAAGCCGAGGATTTTACTGGTAAAAGCTCTGAATATGCCCCGCAAACCATGGCACGATTCTTTTCAGAATTATTGATTTCGTGCATTCGGCAGACATATTGATGACGCTTGGCTTGGTCCGTCGCGACGTACTTTTCGAATTTCTCAAGTAGCGAAAGCGGGGTCGGATCGAACAATAACGCTTGTTGTAGGTCGCGATCCGCGACGATCTCGGGGATCCCGCCGACATTGGATGCCAGAAATGGAATCCCATTTGCCGCGCATTCAAGAACGGTGAACGGGGAATTCTCGATTTGCGATGGCATGACGGCCACCCGACCCGGTGTGCGAAGGTATTCCATCGCCTGATCGCGATCGAGTTCCGTATGCAGTGTGAACGGACGGTCGCCGAGCGACTGTGAAATAAGTTGGATTGCCGGCACTCCGTCCACAGATGTTTCTTTCCCCAAAAATGCTAGGCGCACTTCCCGAGGAAGCGATCGAGCCATTTCGAGAAACAGCTTCAAGCCCTTTCGCGATTCGAGCCGCCCGAAAAACACCAGTTCAGGTATTCCCGCACTTGGCTTATTTGTTTTTGGCGCCGAAGTGGGGTAGCAATATGGAATGACTTGTGCATCCGGTCGCACTTTCCAGCCGATGCTCTCAGCGTAGTCGAACATGTACTGCGAAGGTGACACTTGAAAATCGGCGTGTTCAAACGAGTAGCGCTCAAAATAATCGCGAATCAAGTCGTCCGATCCGTCCAACCAGGTGCGATTTCCTTCTCGACACCATTGGCTTGACGAATGTAGCTTTACAATGATGCGAGCGTTTGGGAACGCGCCAGCCGTCATGCGGGCCTGGATCGTACGAAAGCCGTAGCCGGTCCATTCTGCGAATTCAATTAGATCGAAACGGTGGGCAGCATCTAGTTGCTCGAGCGCGCGCCGAACGTGCATGCTGTGCTTGTCAATCCAACTGACTAGATTGCACTCCACAGTATCTTCTGGTGGACTCGCGAATTCCGCAAGGTGCGAGAGGGTAATTCCCTTGGCGTTCAACATTTGACGACAGTGAACGAGTTGCGCGGGATCCTCCACCTCGCCACAATAGAGGACATGAACGCCCCAACCAGCAGTCGCAAGTGTTTCTGACAGCAGCCAATTGTGGGTTCCAATACCACCATTACGAAACAGGTACGGCAATTCGTTGGCGACGATGCAAATGCGGCCGGCTGCTACGGTGTCTCGCATGTTTGCGATTCCTTTCACGTAATTATCGATTCGAATTTCTTGTACCATAGCCTGTTTCCGAGTTGGGCTGATACGACGGAACTCACGTCATGCCGCGGCGTTGTCGACCCCGTAATGCGCGGCCTGCAAAATCCTCGTGGCTACCTCTTCGGGGGAAGACTCAAGCTGTCGAATCAACTGGCTGCAATCGTAGTCATTGGTCGCCGCCTGCATCTTGTTGTGGTAATAATCTCCGTCGCAGATGGCGTATGTTGGAATTCCCAACACGTTTCCCATAACGATTGCGTGAAATCGTGAACTGACAACGACATCAAATGTCGCCAGACGCATACAACTCACACGGAAGTCGAAATCAGGTGGGTTGGCAATAGTGGGATCAAGCCCGGCCTTCGCCAGGCATTCAGAAGCGACCGCGAAATCTTCGAATAGGTTGTTATGAAAGCAAAAGCCATCCAGAACTGTTTTCTGATGAGACAACTGCTTGAGAAGCGCTGCCCACCACATAATGGATTCACGACGACGTAGACTACCGTATTGATAAAATATGTTCACACCAATACGAGGAGACTGTGATTCCCGAATAGCCTTCGATGACTTAAATTGAAGAACTTCCGATGCGCGAAATCCGTCGTCGGCTCGAAGAGTCGTTCGTAGACCGTGCTGTTTGCAAAATGATAACGACGCGTCGTCTCGAACCACTAAATCGGCCGATCCTAGCGCGGCCACGACACGTCCGGCCCATCCATCCGAATGGAAAGGCCCCAACCCAATCGGACCCGTAGCAATCGCGACGCCACGAGCGCGCGCAACGAAGATAGGCAGCAATAGCCAATCCAAGTGGAATAAATCCGACAAATAGCCGCCACCGACTAAATACAGTGTCTCGCAAGCTGCTAACACATTGGCCCAAGGTGTTGATGCTAGCTGCTGTCCAATATCGTAATAGCTAGCTGGCTTCCCCGAGCCTTCGTGGCGCGGAATCGGCTCATACGGAATCGTATCGGTTCCAGGAAATAGGCGGCCTGTATAGCCGGGCGAGCGAGTCAGAATTGCCACTGACTCTCCATAACGGCTTTTCATGTCACGCAGCGCGACGGCAAGTGTCAGTTCATCGCCGACATTGCCCCAGGCATAGCCACCCCAAAGAATGCAACGATATCGCTTGGAGTTGCCGTCGTTCGCAGTTGCTGATTCCATCTTGGTCTCGTTTCCTTGGCGACATCGCAGGTTGCTAGCACCAGCAGCAAGTTCCAGCGGGGGAGGGGATCGTACCGGCGATGGAGATTGCGGGCAAGACCGAACTGATTGCTGCGCCGGCAGTGCCTTATGCCGCTCTAAACTCGGCAGTGGGCATATGCTCCAGCTTGCCGCGATCCACACGGACGATCTTCGTCGCGAGCGACAGCGTGCTTTCGCGGTGTGTGATCATGATCAGCGTACGATCCTTGCCATATTCGGCCAGGGCTTCGTGGATCAGCCGTTCGCTTTCGACGTCGATCTGGCTGGTCGCTTCGTCGAGAATCAGAATCTCGGCGTTTCGTAGGAACGCTCTGGCGAGCGCGATTCGCTGCCGCTGGCCGCCGCTCACTCGTTGGCCGTTTGGGCCGACGCGGGTCTGATAGCCTTGCGGAAACGCCGAAATGAACGAATCGGCTCGGGCCAGCCGGGCAGCCGCGATGATTTCTTCCTCAGTCGCGTCCCAGCGGCCGTAGCGAATGTTGTGCATAATGGTCTCGTTGAACAACTCGGTTTGTTGCGTCACGAGGGCGATGCGGCTGCGCAGGTCTTTGATAGCGGCTTCGCGAAGAGGCACTCCGTCGAATAAGATCTCGCCTTGCACGGGATCGTAGAACCGGCAGAGCAGATTGATGATCGTGCTCTTGCCGCCGCCGTTGGGACCGACAATCGCCAGATGATCGCCTCGCGAGATCGTCAGGTTCACATCTTCCAGCACCTTTTGAATGCCGTCGTAACTGAAATGAATGCCACGAAGCTCGATCTGCTGATGACGTTCCGGCAATGGTCGCGGATTGGAAGCCTCCACTAAGTGGGGCTTCATTTCCAGGATCGGGTATAAAAGCCCGGCAGCCGCCATGCCGCTGTTCACCCCTGTAATGACGCTCGAGAGCTTCCGCAGAGGATCGGAAGCGCCAATGAGCAAGGCGAAAAATACCGTAACTGTGGCAATGCTAAGCGGCTCGTTCGCCATCGGAATACCCAGGATGTACGTCTCTTGATTGATGACGAGATAACCGGAGACGATGACGCCGGTGCATAGCATGCCCATGCCGAGTAGTTCCGTGACGGGGCTGGCCAAAGCGTGAAAGAAGGCCGCTCTGAGAGCGATGAAGCGGATATTGGTCGTCGAATGCCGAAAGCGATCGCGCTCGAAATTTTCCATCGTGTTGGCCTGCACGGTCTGGATCGAGTTGAATACCTCGAGCATCACGTGATGGAAGCTCATCGAGCGGCCCAGCACGCCGATCGAAATCGAACGAATCTTCCGGTTGAGGTACAGAATCAGAAAAGCGGCCAGCGGCGCGAAGATGAGCGATGCTAGCGTCAGCCGCCAAGAGATAAACCACGCGCCGCCCAAGCACGCGATGATGCGCAGCGGCTCCATGACGGCGCCGCCGTAGAAGTTCATAATGCCCATCGCCAGCATGTCGGTCGTGTGGGTGATATGGGCCGTGAATCCGCTGATTCCCTGGGAGTCGAACGCAGGCCGATCGAGTGATAGTACGCGATCGAAGATGCGGCCGCGAAAGTCGCGGGCAATGCTCTGTGAAATGTACGACACGAGCATCGTATTGCTCAGCATCAGGAACTGCTTGAGCGCGGTGGCCACCGCCACGAGCGAGGCGATGAGCACCACGGTCGGAAAGGGCTTATCGGGCAAAAATCTGGCAAAAAAGGGCTGCAAACGCCGGGCCGAGTAAATGTTGGCATGGTCCATTTTAAGCTGGGTTTGCAGGACATTGATTTGCAGTCCCAGTTCGCGTTTTACGGCGGCTTGCTTGGCGGCGGCCTCGCGGGTCTCCAGGGACTTCAGTTGGGCCTCGTGATCCGTGAGGCTTTTCTCGGCTCGCTCCAGGCGTTTGTTGTTCCACGTGAGGAGCGAGTCGCCATGCAACGTGGTTTCGATGATGGGAAAAATTGCCGCAATATTCGCGCCCCACAGTGCCGCCACGCCCAACGAGCACAGGAATGCCAGAACCAACGCAAACCAGTGTTGCCATGCCTGTTTCAGTGCCTGGGCAAAGTATTTCATCGCGAACTCAAGCTCGTTATTTGAAACGTCAGTAGATGCAGTGCTAGCGCGTCTGCCGCGCATAGCACGAGGTGGGCGGGAGTTTAAGCATCGAGACAAAACATGGCAAGCACTAATTCGAACGGCTATTATGGGTAGCTAGCAATGTTCTAAGCGTATGTGATTCAGTCTCCTCAGTTCCGAGGCGGAAAATACCTAGCAGTGTCACGCTCATCATCAACCATGAAGTCGAAATCGTGTTGGATCATCTTTCTCAATTTCTCCATTTTGTGCATGACGTCGCAGGTTGCATTTGCTGCGGCGCCGAGCCGCCCGAATATCGTGCTCGTGATGCCGGACGACATCGGCTATGGCGATTTTGCCTGTAATGGCAACCCCATCATCCACACGCCGAACATCGACGCCCTCGCGCGCGAGAGCGTGCGGTTCAGCGATTTTCAGGTGAGTCCCACTTGTGCGCCGACGCGAGCCGCGCTCATGACAGGGCGTCACGAGTTCAAGAACGGCGTGACGCATACGATCCACGAGCGCGAGCGTTTGACGCTTCAGGCCACCACGTTGGCTCAGGTGCTGAAGTCGGCCGGTTACGCGACGGGAATTTTCGGTAAGTGGCACTTGGGCGACGAGCCGGATCGCTGGCCCGACAAGCGCGGCTTTGACGAAATGTTTATCCACGGCGCGGGCGGGATCGGGCAATCGTACCCAGGCAGCTGCGGCGATGCACCGGGCAATAAGTATTTCGACCCCGCCATTCTGCATAACGGCAAGTTCGAGAAGACACAGGGTTACTGCACCGATATCTTCTTCAACCAAGCCGAGAAATGGATTGCCCAGGTAAAGGGCAAGCAACCGTTCTTCGCGTATATCACTCCGAACGCGGCCCACACGCCACTCGACGTGCCGGGCAATTATTTCCGGCACTACGAGGGTAAGGTTCCCGACAAGGTGGCCAAGTTCTACGGCATGATCGAGAACATCGACGAGAACATGGGCCGATTGCTTGAGCAGCTCAAGACGCTCGACCTGGCCGACAATACGCTGGTGATCTTCATGACCGACAACGGCAGCGCAACGGGATGGCAGATGTTCAATGCCGGCATGCGCGGATCGAAGAACACTCCTTATCAAGGCGGAACGCGCGTGCCCTCGTTTTGGCGCTGGCCAGCCGGTTTCGCGGGCAGCGCCGACTGCAAGGCTCTCACCGCTCATGTCGATATCCTGCCCACGCTGGCCGCGATTGCCGGCGTTTCGCTGAGCGATGCGTTGAAGCAACAAGTCGAAGGCCGCAGCTTGCTGCCGTTGCTCAAGGATCCTCAAGCCGCGTGGCCTGATCGGACGTTGGTAGCCCACCTTGGCCGCTGGCCTCGTGGAGAAGCTGCGAAATCGAAGTACAAGGGCTGCTCGATTCGCGATCGCCAATTTGCGCTGGTCAACAACGAGGAGCTGTACGACCTCGCGAAGGATCCGGGCGAAACCAAAAACGTGGCTGCCGAGCATCCCGAGGAGGTACAGAAGCTGCGAGCCGCGTATGACCAATGGTGGGAAAGCGTTTTGCCCTGCCTGGAGAACGAAGACGCAGTTGGGCCGAAAACGAATCCGTTTCATGATTTGTACTACAAGCAGCTTGGTGATCCAAAGGGCGCGAAGAAGCCCGCGGCTTAAGTGACGCCGAGACTCTTTTAAAGTTAAAGGCTGATCGGCCAGCTTGTCGGGGGAACCATCTGCTGCTCATATTTTGGCCACTATGGCATTTTGGGGTTGTGCATGCCGGTAAGGAAAAGGCGTTTACCACGGAGGCACAGAGGGCACGGAGAAGAAGGGAAGAGTGGCAAGGCAGGAACGAGAGGGGGCTGGGCGTTACTGGCTTGCGTTGCTTGCTTGTGGGCAATTACCGACCCGGGACGGGTCGGCTATATAGCCCGGCCGTCTCGGCCGAGGACGCGTCGCGGCGTCGTCGTGGGAGGTGAGCCGGTTTTCCTCATGCGTCTGTGGCGCACCGACAATCGGTCGGGTGACGCTGGCACGATGCTGGCATGCCGGCACGGGCGATTGAGGATTATTTGAAGCTCGCCGAGCAAGGGTGGGTGCTTCTTGCACCCACCGCTTTCTGTTAGTGCGCTGCTATTCGTTGGCGTGGAACGGAATTCGTGGGTGCGAGCACCCACCCTACTGAAGTCCGCCGAAGCTGCGGTGGCGGGTGGCGTAGGCGTGAATGGCTTCGTGGAGGGTTGCTTCGTCGAATTCGGGCCAGCATTTGGTGGTGACCCAGATTTCAGCGTAGCTGATTTGCCAGAGGAGGAAGTTGCTGATGCGCATTTCGCCGGCGGTGCGGATCAACAGATCAGGATCCGGGGCCGAGGCGGTGTAGAGGTGCGACGAGATGGTTGATTCGTCGATGGCGCTTGGCGGTAACTGACCGGTGGCGACTTTGGCGGCGATCGCGTGGACGGCGTCGGTGATTTCGGCGCGGCCGCCGTAGTTGATCGCGAGGTTGAGCCAGAGGCCCGTGTTGGTGCTGCTCATCTCGACAGTTTTGTCGAGTTCGCGAAGGACTTGCTCTGGGATGTCGTCGCGGCGGCCGATCATGCGGACGCGGACGTTGTTGCTCATGATCGTGGTGCGTTCCTCGATCATGTACTGCTCGAGGAGGTGCATCAGGAAGTTGATTTCCGTTTGCGGCCGCTTCCAGTTTTCGCTGGAGAGGCAGTAGAGCGTGAGCTGCTCGATGTTGAGGCGGGCACATTCCTCGGTGGTGCGGCGGACGGAGGCGACGCCGCGCTCGTGGCCGGCGATGCGCGGCAGATTCTGTCGTTCGGCCCAGCGGCCATTGCCGTCCATGATGATCGCGATGTGGCGCGGGCGGCGCTGCGGGGGGATGTCGAGCGTCGGGGGTGTGGCTTCTCCGGGCATTGTGGGTCGCGATTTTGGAGGCGGTGGCGAGGCTGGAACCAAGGCACCCTCACCCCGGCCCTCTCCCAATGGGAGAGGGAGTGGCGCTCGCTGTTGTGTTACAGGCTGTTGCTGACGGGGATGGTTTGGTCTCGTTCGGGGCCGACGGAGACCATTTCGACTGGGCGACCGACCAGCTCGCTGACGCGGCGGATGTAGCCCTTGGCGTTTTCCGGCAGGTCGGCGTAGCTGCGGCAGGCGGTGATTTCTTCTTTCCAGCCGGGGACCGACTCGTAGACTGGCTTGGCGGCCCGCAAGTCGTCGACGTGGCTGGGGAAGCGGGTCGTTGATTTGCCGTCGATCGTGTAAGCGGTGCAGATTTTGATTTCGTCGAGGCCGCTGAGGACGTCGAGGAGCATAATCGAAATTGCATCGACGCCGCTCAGGCGACTCGTGTAACGGAGGGCCACTGCGTCGAGCCAGCCGCAGCGGCGCGGGCGGCGGGTGACGGTGCCATATTCGTTGCCGCGGTCGCGAAGATATTGGCCGGTCGGGTTGTCTTGCTCGGTGGGAAAGGGGCCGCCGCCGACGCGCGTCGAATAGGCTTTGACGATGCCGATGACGTGGTCGATGTAGCAGCCGGGGACGCCCGAGCCGGCGGCGATGCCGACGCCGGAGCTATTGCTGCTGGTGACGAAAGGATAGGTGCCGTGGTCGACGTCGAGCAGCGCGCCCTGAGCGCCTTCGAAGAGGATGCGCTTGCCGCTTTCGGCGGCAGTTAGCAGCATGTCGGTCGTATCGCAAACGTACGGCCGAAGGCGCTCGGCGAACGCGCTGTACTCGGCGAAGATATCGGCGGCGACGAGGGGCTTGAATTCGCCGGGCGGGTAGAGGACTTCGAGCACGCGGTTTTTGGCGGCTGCGATGTGTTCGACTTGCGCGCGGAACGTCGAGCGATACATGTCGCCCAGGCGGATGGCGTGGGAGCGACCGACCTTGTCTCGATAGCAGGGGCCGATGCCGCGGCCGGTGGTGCCAATGTTCTCGCCATCGGACGTGTTCTTGTCGAGCGCTTTGTCTTCGGCGAAGTGCCAGGGGAAGATCACGTGAG
>CAZJWY010000069.1:0-24264 GCA_964549545.1 uncultured Planctomycetaceae bacterium
CCCACAGCGATGTTACACCGGCTTGCACCGCTTGCAGCTTAAGCTGCATCATGGCGATTTCTCGCTTGATCTCCGCGTCGCGCTGTCTCGCGGCTGCTAAGGACTGTAGCAGAAAAGCTCCATCAGAAAGCGCGCCGAAGTCCTCTCTTTTGCGGGCCGCCAACCAATCCTGCCAACCAGGCTTCAAAAGTTTTTGATCTTCGTCGGAAAACAGGAAAAACGGCAGGCTGAACTCATCGCCATTTTCTACTTCCAGGACGACGCCCTCGACATGAAACGAGCGTTGCGCGCCGGGCTGTCTTACTAGCCACGTCTCGAGCGCACGCCGGTCGGCGTTTTGTAGCTGCTCAGAGTGAGCAACGATCGAGGGAACCAGCCGCTGGTAGAACTCCGGCAGGTTCTCTAGTACGCGGTCGTTAACATAGATTCGCCCGCGCCGGCGTTGAAGCGTGATGACACGGTCAACATAATCGACGACTCGCCCGGTGATTTTCGTTCCATCGCGCAGCGTCCAGGCCTGAGGCGCCTCAACCGTTTGCCGTCGCAGATCCGAGGCTTCCTGCGAGTTCAAATACTCGCGATCCTTGTCAGACAGCTTTTCGACGGAGATCGCGACCAGCTCGTGATTAGCCCGCTTGAGAACAACGGTCCTATCGCTGAACGTAACCAACTCCGCATCCAACGTGTAGTGGCCCGTCGTATCGGTCCAGGTACGCGCAGCGGGCAATTGAGATATGGCTGCCAAAAACAGTAGCGAGACAATTGCTGATCGCAGACTCATCGTAGGAAGAGAGAAGGAATGTGGTGTTGAATCGCGTTCTAAAGCAACCTACCAAATTACGTTCCGCAATAATCAAAGAGCAAACCCAGTTTAGCGTCGGTCGCCAGACCGAATCTCCCACCAACACGCCCCCTCCTGCGAGAACAAACAAAGGTAATTTGCTCCAAGCCGCCGATATTCTAGCATCCAAAAATGGCAATCGTAAGTAGGCGACGCTGCTTGCACAAAATCGTTGATTCCACCGATGATTGCAAGAGCGCGCATTCTTCTTGACCCCTAATGAAATATGGCCCCTAATGCCCGTAGTAATCTCCCACCTCCCACCAATCCCCGGCCAGGCAGCATGAAACAGATCCGCATCACGCATGAAACAGCGTACTACTATCGAGCGCCGGTACGTCTGGGCACTCATCGCGCCATGATGCGACCGCGTGAAGGGCATGATGTGCGGATCGTCAGCGCGAGTGCCGAGGTCGACCCACAAGCCAACGTGCGCTGGCTACGTGATATTTACGGAAACTCGATCGCGGTTCTCACGTTTTCGGAACCAACGCAGCACTTCAAGCTACGAAGCGATGTGACGGTCGCTCTGCATCATGAGAGCGGTTCCGAGTGCTTGCTCGAGCCGAGCGCGGTTTCTTATCCGTTTCAATATGCCGCCAACGAACAGGTGGAGATCGTGCCGTATCGCTTGCCCAGTTATCCGCACGATGGACCGGCAATCCAGAAATGGTTGCTCGATTTATATCGCCCGGGTCAGCTTATCGATACCTGGGAACTGCTCAACAACTTGAACACACGAATTTTCGAAGCGTTTCAGTATCGTTATCGACCCGAGTATGGGGTACAGTTGCCCTGCACGACGCTGAGCTTGGGCAGTGGCTCATGCCGAGACTACGCCGTATTCATGATGGAAGCGGCCCGACATTGGGGCTTTGCCGCGCGGTTTGTGACCGGCTATATCCAAATGGCCGAAGGCCAGCATGGCGCCACGCACGCCTGGACAGAAATCTATCTGCCCGGCGCAGGCTGGCGCGGCTACGATCCGACGAACAACAAACTGGCCGGCGCTGAACATGTCTCGACAGGCGTGGCTCGCGAACAAGAAAAAGCGTCTCCCCTTTCTGGATCGTGGGAAGGTCCCTCCGATGCTTTTGATCGTATGGAGGTTTCTGTCCAGGTTGTTTCTATGTGACAACAAGTGCTCGTTCATTTGGCGGCACTAAGACAAATTGGCAGATTCGCGGTGGCTTGCTACAATCCCTGGGCCGCATCGCTCTCCTTATCTATTGGTCTATTGGATGCGCAGGCAATTTGAGGTCTCCCATGGAAAAACTCCTGCGCTCGCTTATACGTCGGCGCGCATTTTTCTTGCTTGTCGGCTTGCCGCTGAGCTTCCTCGTGGGGTGTGCTGAAACGCCCATACCATCGGCCGATGTCGTGCGACCGGTTAAGACATTGGTGGTAACGGCCGGCGACGACACGCATGTCCGGTCCTTTCCCGGACAAATCGAGGCATCGAAACGCGTCGAGCTTGCTTTTCAAGTGCCGGGCTTGCTGGTCAAGCTGCCGGTAAAGGAAGGGCAAAAAGTCGCGAAAGACGAAGTCATTGCCGAGCTTCGCAAGGATGAATTTCAGGCCCGCCTCAAATCGCTCCAAGGCCAGCTCGACCAGGCCCGCGCAAGCCTGACGGCCCTACGAGCTGGCGAACGCCCCGAGGAACGCCTGCGACGCGAATCGCAAGTGCGGGCCGCGAACGCTCGACTGGAAAATGCCCGCGCCGAATTGAACCGCGCCACTCAACTCGTGCAGAATCGGACCATTCCACGTGCCGAGTTCGAGCTAATCGAGACGGCCTACCGCGTAGCCGTCGAGGATCAGAAAGCCGCTGCCCAATTGGCGGAAAAAGGAACGGTTGGCCGCGAGGAAGAAATCCTGGGCCGGGAAGCCGAAGTACGTGGCCTGGAAGGTCGTGTCGTCGAGGCTAATATCCAGCTTCAAGATGCCACGCTCAAAGCGCCATACGCGGGCGTCATCGCCCAGCGCTTCGTCGAGCAGGGCCAAAACGTTCAGGCCAAGGCGCCGATCGTGCGGCTTCAGGATGTTGAAGAGGTCGAAATCGTTGTCGATGTGCCGGAAAACGTGATGGTGACGGACATCCAATCGGCCGACATCGTTTCTCTGCTCGCAGAGCTTAGCGGCGCCCCAGGACTACAGTTCCCCGTGCGAATTCGCGAAATCTCACAAGTGGCCGACCCCACTACCCAAACCTTCAAGGTCCGCACCGCCATGCAAGCTCCCGAAGGCATTCGCGCGCTGCCGGGAATGACCGCTAGCGTAATCGTCACCTATCGCCGGGCGAACATTCTTGGTAACCAGATCATGGTGCCGATTGCAGCAATCTCTCAGCAGCCTGGGGGCGAGCAAGTGGCGTGGGTGCTGTCGGCCGATCAAAAGGTGACGCGCAGACCGGTAAAGCTCGGCAAAGTATCTGGCGGCGACATTGAAATCACCACAGGCTTGCAACCCGGCGACCGAATCGTCGTGGCGGGCGTTACCTTCCTTCGCGACGGCATGCAGGTTCGCGATCTGGGCGATGCCCTAGGGGGACGGTAGCCATGAATCTTGGCGAATTGTCCGTCCGCAACAACCGGGTCGTTTTCGTCGCCATGATCCTGCTCGTCCTGGGTGGGCTCGCCGGCTATCGCTCGATGGGTCGGCTCGAGGATCCAGAGTTCACGATCAAGGAAGCGCTGATCATCACTCCCTACCCAGGCGCGAGCGCCGAAGAGGTCGCTCAGGAGGTCACCAACCCGATCGAGCGCGCCGTGCAGCAGCTTGGCCAACTGGACCGCGTCGAATCGGAATCTTCACGCGGGAGGTCCGTGGTCAGCGCTCGCATCAAAGACCGGTATCACAAAGATGCGATCCCACAGGTATGGGACGAGCTTCGCCGCAAGATCAACGACGTCCAGTCGCAGTTGCCACCCTCGGTGCGCGGCCAATCGATGGTCGTCGACAACTTCGGCGACGTTTTTGGCGTCTTCCTGGCGATCTCGGGCGACGGCTACACCTTTCCGGAGTTGCGACGCTACGCGGAATTTCTGCGCCGTGAGCTATTGTTGGTCGAGGGTGTAAAGAGCGTCGAGCTATTCGGCGAGCAACAAGAAGTTGTATTTCTAGAAATCTCGCGCCAGCGGCTTGCGCAACTCGGCATCAACGAGGACGAGATTTACCGCCAGCTTCAAGCCCGGAATATTGCCGCGGATGGCGGCCGTATCCGCGTCGGCGACCAGCACATCGCCCTCGATCCGCAAGGCGGCTTCCGATCGGCCGAGGACATGCTCGATCTGGTGATCGGCTCCGATAAATCAGGCCGCCAACTGTTTCTCCGCGATGTTGCCACGCTCCAGCGCGATGATCAAGACCCGCCGCGACGACTGCTGCGCTACGACGGCAAACCGGCCATCGGGTTGGGCATTTCCACGGTGCAAGGCGGCAACGTCGTAACGATGGGCGAAGGCGTCACCCGCAAGCTCGCGGAGCTGAAGCCCTACCAGCCGGTCGGCATCGAGTTCGGCGAGATCAACTTCCAGCCTACGGCGGTCAGCTCGGCCATCAGCGAATTCATGTTCAACTTGGTCAAGGCGGTGAGCATTGTCGTTGTGGTGCTTATTTTTGCCATGGGCCTCCGGACCGGATCGATTATCGGCGCGGTGCTGTTTCTCACGATCATGGCAACGTTTCTCGTCATGTCCATGAAGGGCGATCTCTTGATGGAACGCGTCTCGCTGGGCGCGCTCATCATTGCGCTCTGCATGCTTACCGACAACGCGATCATCGTCATCGAGGCCTGCAAAGTCGGCATCGAACGAGGCGAAGACAAACTTAAAGTAGTCCGCGACGCGGTTGCCCAAAACCAATGGCCCCTCTTCGGCGCCACGGCCATCGGCATTATCGCCTTTGCCGCGATTGGCGTATCGGAAGACGCCAGCGGCGAAGTCGCCAACTCGCTTTTCTGGGTCATCTTCATTTCACTAAGCTTGAGCTGGCTGTCCTCCATTACGATTACTCCGCTATTGAGCTATCTGATGTTCAAGCCGGTCGCCGCGAATGCCTCTGGAAGCAGCGATCCGTACAACAGTCTGCCATTTCGGATCTATCGAACGATCTTAGCCACGGCGCTGCGGCTCCGCTGGGTCGTGGTGGTTCTAAGCATTGTCGCTTTGGTTGCGGCCCTGTACGGCTTTAGACACGTCCGGCAGAGCTTTTTCCCGAATCCAGATCGGCCCCAATTCATGGTGGATGTATTCCTACCGGCCGGTACTCACATCCGCGAAACAGAGGCGTTCGCAGGCGACTTACAGCAATACCTCCAAAAACTGCCTGCCGTTACCCATGTCACCTCTTTCATCGGCGGCGGCGGCTTGCGCTTTCTGCTTGTCTACAGTCCTGAGAGGGAAAACCGAGCCTTCGTCCAGCTTCTCGTCGACGTCGACGACTGGCGGAAGATCGATGGGTTGATTACCGACGTTCAAAAGCATTTGGACGAGCAATATCCGAATGCCAACGCCGTCGCCAAGAAGTTTCTCCTGGGACCTGGCCAAGGCGGCCGGATTCAAGCACGGTTTCAAGGCCCCGATTCCACGCAGCTTCGCAAACTCGCCGATCAAGCAGTTAAAGTCCTCGAAGACGATGGTGGAACGGTATGCGTGCGGAGCGATTGGCGCGAACCGATGCAAGTCATTCGTCCCGACCTGCGCGATCTCCAGGCGCGCCGCAACGGAATCACGCGCGTCGAGGTGGCTCAAGCTTTGGAAAGCAGCTTCGAAGGTCGCGTGGTCGGCTTTTACCGTGAGCCGGGCTATGCCGGCACCGGCGCCTTTCCGCAAGAAACGCGCCTGCTTCCGATCATCGCTCGTCCGCCTCTCTCCGAGCGCGACGACGTATCGATGATCAATAGCCTGCAAATCTGGAGTCCCGTTGCCCGTCGAATGATCCCCATGAACCAGGTTACGTCCGGCGCCGAAGTCGTTTGGGAAGATCCGATCGTGCATCGACGCAATCGCTTCCCCACGGTTACCGTTCATGCCGACCCACGCTTCGAATTACCCAGCGAGTTGTTCAATCGGGTGCGCTCGAAGATCGAGCAGATCGAGTTGCCATCGGGATACTCTTTGGAATGGGGAGGCGAACACGAGGACTCCACTCGTGCCCGCACCTCCCTGGCCAGGCCGCTTCCTTATGTGTTGGCGATCATGGTTTTCATCTGCGTGTGCCTGTTCAACTCCATTCGCTCCACGCTCCTCATGTGGCTCATCATGCCGCTGGCGATCGTCGGCGTCACGGCCGGACTATTGCTCACCGGCATGCCGTTCACCTTTATGGCCTTGCTCGGCGTTCTCAGCCTCGGCGGCGAGCTGATCAAAATGCAGATTGTCGTTTTGAGCAAGGTCCGTAGTGAAATTGAACAGGGAAAGACGCCCTACCAGGCAATCCTCGACGGAGGCACCGCCAAGATGCGGCCAGTCTGCATGGTCGTGATCACGACCGTTCTCGGCATGATCCCGCTCTTGAAAGACCCGTTCTTCGGAGCGATGGCAGCCGGCCTGATGTTCGGCCTGGCATTCGCCACGGTGTTGTGCTTGGTCGTCACGCCCGTGTTCTACGCGATCTTTTTCGATATCCATCCAGACAGCGCGCCGAAATCAGCGCCTAGAAGTAACCTCGATGGACCCAGCGGCGGAGCAGTCGTGAGCGCATAGCTCACAATTAAAGAAACAGCGAGCCGGGCAGTCCTCTGCCCCGACGAAGGCGATAAACGATCATTCTCTAAGTTCGAGTTTTGCACATTTCAGAACCACGAAATCGACGAAAAGCCCGAAAACCTGGGAGTGAGCCCGCCTTTCCGCCTGACCAGGTCGATCGTACCTGCGCTAAAACCCATCGTGCTGCAGGAAGATCGATGAAATCGCCTTTGTTCGTGTGATTTCGTGCTTTTCGTGGTTCCCGAAAAAGTGCAAAAGTCGAACTAAGGAACGGCTCAAAAATAACTTCGGCAATTGGAATTCACCACAGAGGCACAGAGGACACAGAGAAGAAATATCCAATGACCAAATCTCAATGACCAAAAAGCTAGAAGCAACTTGGTCATTGGAGCTTGGTTATTTGGTTTTCTCCGTGTCCTCTGTGCCTCTGTGGTTATTCCAGAAATAGGGCAGTTAGTTTTGAGTCGTCCCTAAGAACAGTCAACTCCGCGCCTGATCCATAAGGCCACAACCACTAGTTCACAAAGATAGGAGGTCCCCAAGGGCTGATGACGATCGGCCTTCGTGGCGGCGGCTGAAGATTGCGATGCCGCTGGGAGTACGGAGTGCGAACGGTCGGTCGATTAGCTGGCCACGCCGAACGATTAGGAGCTTGTTGATTTGCTGCCCGAGCATCGCGCGCAGCCAATGCTAGTTGAGCCTGTTGCATGCGCATGTTATCGAAATCGGCTTGCGCCTGTTGCCGGGCGTTACGTTGCTCCTGAAATACTTGCAGCTCGTGACGAATCTGGCTGGCTGTCATGTTCGCCACATCAGGCCGTTTGTTCCGTCGCACCTCTTCCGAGTTGGCCACGACGGCCAAATGCTTCGCAAACCACAAGCGAGCTTCTTCCGCCTCGGGGCTAGTAAGCACCGCCAGACGCTTGTCGATGTCCTTCATTAAATCTTCAAGCTCCTTCGGCGACATCCCGGAAATCTTTTCCGCAAACTGCTCGCGCATCTCGGTGACTTCTTCCGGAGTATAAAGTTGCTGCACGGAAAGCCATTCATTGAGACGTCGTTGCGTTTGCCGCCAACGATCGCTGTCTAGCACCTTCTGGCGAGCCGCAGCTTGAGGATCGGCCGCAGTAGCCGATGGCGATTGCGCCCGCGCCAACGAGCATTGCACGGCCAAAATAGCAACGCCGAGAACCAATCCCCAACAGTGTGCATAGTTAAGTTTCATCTGCTTGTCTTCCTATTGAATGCCAGAAAATATCGAAATGCTATTCAGAAGGTGTTTTAATGATAACTGCGCAACCAATGAGCCTGTGGGTGCCATGGCCACTGCTCGGAGTGGCCATGTTTGGCAACATTTTCGGCATGCCCACGCCAAGCCGTGGGCATGGCACCCTTACCTCGTAGTTTCATTTGCTGCGCAGACATCATTAAAACCCTCCCTCTCCCCTTGGGAGAGGGCCGGGGTGAGGGTGCCTTGGAATCGGTTTTGTTAGAGTTCCTTATTCGTCGCTAGCACGAACAAATTCAACTCGCACTGGTTTCAATTGGGTGCCGGCAACGCTGCCTCCCGCCGATTCCCATACAAAGCGCCCGTCACCGCCCTGAATGTAGGAAGACGATGTGGTGACCGTCTTGCCATCGGCCGTCACATCGTTCGATTCAACGATCCATCGATTCCCGTCGCGGCGCCAAGTATCTTTTCCCACGCCGCCTTGCGAATCGAAAGACCACGACTTGATTTGGTTGGCGACAGGATCCCAACCAATCCGTTGGGTGCCCCCAACCTTCTCGCCTCCTTTGCCGCAGAATACGAACTCACGAACGATAAAGTTCCCGGCGTCGCTCCAATGGGCCGAAACGAGAATGTCGCCCGCCTCGGCTTTGCCGGTCCATTCGCCCACAAGCCAGGCAAGCGGGGCCAGATGTTCGTTGACCGGCGGCGCGGTGGCTACCGCGGCTTCGCGCACGCTATCTAGCAACCACCTTCCGTCGCGCTTGACCCACACCGCGGTGAAGCGACCCACAACATCGCTAACCGCGCCGGTCGTGTCAGCAACTCCATCTTCGATGGCCACATCGGGTGTTATGAATCGTAATTGCGTCTCCGAAGCACTCTGGTTATCCGATAGGCTCTTGGGCGCCGGCTCGGCAACCATCTGTTGAATTAACTCCTCCGCCTTGAGTCGTTGCCCAGAGGCATCCACATAATCGCCGGTCGAGGTCCAGATCTTCCGCAGCGCACTCTGGTCGCCCCGTTGCACGGCGGAAAGATACTCTTTGGCCGCGGCTCGAACCGCGGCGATATCATTTCTGGCCGCAGAGCCTGTTTGCGCATGAGTAACACCAGGGCAACCAAAGCAGAACCAGATCGCGCCCAGTAACAACCTGACTTGGCCAGAGCTACGCATCGATTTCTCCCTTAAAAATTTACGCCAAGCCACAAGATAAACCCGTTACCAAAAAACCACTATCCAATCGCTTGCGGCTTAGCGCGATTTCCCAGGCAAACCCCTCCCAGCAGCAAGCAGCGGCAAAAATGCAAGCTGCCCTGCCAATTCGCACAAACTCTAATTAGAATTAGCTCTTGGCCGTCTTTCAACCGAGTTGTCGCAACCACGGGCTAGATTCTCGCGTCCGGTTGCTTCCCAGCAACCAATCGATTGGATTCCAGCAGTCTTTCCTTCTGATGGTTTAGCTGATCAGCCGAAGCACAACCGCCCGCCGCCGCTACGATCGCTACAATCAGAAGCCTGGGATGGCGAAAAGACGAGTAGGCAATATGAGCCTCGCTAGCGAAACACAATCCACGCGATTCCAGAAATTCTTGGGATTCATCTGTCTGGTACCTGCTTGGCATTCCTTTCGGCCCACATCGAGTAGGCACTCGTCAACTGCTATTGATACCTGCGCAACAAATGACCTCACGGGACAGGGGTGCCATGCCCACGGCTTTGCGTGGGCATGCCGAAATACTGCCAAAACATGGCCACTCCGAGCAGTGGCCATGGCACTCAAGGGCTCATTCACTGCGCAATTATCAATAGAAGCAGGCATCCTCAAACATGACTGACACGAATCCCAAGTGCGATGTAAATGAACTGCTGGAGTTCCTCTTCCGCCTGGGACAAGCCTATCTGGCATGTGGCGAACAAACTGCCAAAGTCGAGTTGACGTTGCGCCGCATCGCGACGGCCTACGGAATGCGGAAGACACGAATCGTCGCATTCCCCACGGCAATCTTTATCTGCCTGCACGACGGCAAACAAGAACACGTTACGTTGGCCGAGGGACCGACCGAGTCGCTTCGCTTGGACCAAATCGCCGATGTTTACAAACTGGGCGATGAAGTTCAGCGCGGCGAGTTGCCGCTAACTGCCGGCTTGAAACGACTCAGCGAAATTCTCCGCAAGAGCCCTCGCTTTGGTGTTATTCCCACGCTGTTGGGACATGGCGTGTTATCGTTAGGCTTGGCCATGCTGCTCTCCGCGGGCCACTATAGCCTGGAGGCGGCAGGTGTTCTCGGACTGTTGGTCGGCATGGTGAAGATGTTCAATCGTGGCCGGCCAATTTTGGCCGTGCCGTTACCTGTCGTGGCGGCGGCACTGGTCGCGGCCCTCGTTTTTCTTGCTGTCAAATATCAATTCCCCATTGATCCGCTTCACACACTTATTCCTCCGCTGGTTACCTTCCTGCCAGGCGCGATGCTGACGCTCGGCATGGTGGAATTGGCCTACGGCGACATGGTCAGCGGCTCCAGCCGAATCATCACGGGCTCGGTGCAACTCGTGCTGTTGGCGTTTGGGCTGGCGGCCGGCGCCGTACTCGTTGGCTACCATCCAGAAAATCTGACCGATGTAAATCCGGCGGCCTCCATGGGCCTGGCGCCTCCTTGGTCGATAGGGATGCCCTGGGTAGGCGTTGTCGTGTTTGGAATCGGCGCATTCTTGCATTTCTCCGCGCCGCGCGACTCGCTTTTGTGGATGCTCTTTGTATTGCTCATCACCTTCGCCACGCAACAATGGGCCGCCAGCGCCTTCGGCAATGAAATCAGCGGCTTTTTCGGCATGCTCGTGGCCACGCCGTTGGGCTACTTGATTCAAATGCGCTTCGGCGGCCCACCGGCCATGGTGACCTTCCTCCCCAGCTTCTGGCTGCTTGTTCCCGGGGCGCTTGGCCTGTTGAGCGTCAAACGCATGCTTGTCGATCGCGCGGCCGGCATCGACGGCCTCGTCGCCACGGTCTTTGTCTTCGCCTCGATCGCCCTCGGAACCTTGATGGGAGCGTCTCTTTATCGCTGGCTCTCCGAGCGGTTTGGCGGTTGGCAATTGCAGCTTGGCCGCGCGGGAACCTATTTACGCCGCAAAAGAAAACGATAACCGCTTCCGTGGCATCGCAGCAACCAATCCGAAGCGCTATACTTACAGGTCATCGTCTCGACATCAAAGATCTTCCGAAAGCCTCCTATGCCTGTAAGCCGCATTCAACATCTGACCCAAATGTTTCTAACCGGCGTCGTGGCGGTGCTGCCGCTGGCCCTAACCGTGATTGTCTTAGCTTGGGTCGTCGGCCTTTTGCACGACCTGGCAGGGCCAACCAGCCTCTGCGGTAAAGTGCTCCAAGGCGTCGGGCTGTCGGTCGTGGCCTGCGATGTGACCGCCTATGTCATCGGCATGATCGCGGCAGTCCTAATGATTCTTGGCCTCGGCGCCATGATCGAGCATGGCGCCGGCAATCGTTGGCGCACCACCTTCGACGAGGTGATGCACAAAGTTCCCGTCCTGGGGACGGTCTACGATGCGTCGAAGCAAGTGACCAGCATTTTTGACCGCAAACCAGACGCGCGGCAAAGCATGACCCCCGTGATGTGTTACTTCGGCGACTCGCACGACACCGGCATACCGGCCCTCATGCCTACGGCAGAGCTTGTGCATATTAACGGCAAGGACTATCACATTGTCATTATCCCCACCGCCCCGGTACCATTTGGCGGAGCGCTGCTATGCGTGCGGGCAGAGTGGGTGCAACCGGCCGGATGTGGCTTTGAGGAATTGGTTGGTGTCTATATGTCGATGGGAGTGACGGCTCCACGCAGCTTAGGACAGGGTAATGGTGAAGTTTCCCACCCGATTGCCTCGCCGAACAGCGTGTCGTGAACTCGCTGCAGCATGCTTATTTAACATGAAAGGATGGCGACAAAGATGGCCGCGAACGACAATTTGCAATCGATTGCAAGAAGCTTCAAGCGACTGGGGTGGCTGGGCTTCTGGATTCAACTCATCGTTGGGTTGCTCCCGCTGGCGATGCTTCTGTATGTCGTCCTCAATAAAGCAACTGGCGGCGGACTTACGTTCGATTTCACCGACTACCTGGCACTCGCCGGCTTGGGCATCTTGGCCTTTACGGCAATTTGGTCTTACGGCTATACGCGATTGGCGAAGTATATCGCTGATCCTGATCGTTGTCCGACCTGGGCGGTCGTCGCGAGAAGGCTCTGGATCGGGCTCTGGGCTGGTGTGGCCGGCATTTTTATGTCGGTGCTGCTACTAGTGGTGGAAGTCGTGCGGCTATTGATTTTGTTTCTGCACGCGCCCCAGGGAGGCGTTCCGGTCATCCGAACCGAAACCGACAACCGCACCGCTTGGGTATCGGCCATCGATGTCGTTTCACTACTCGCCGACCTGAGTACACTGATCGGAGAGTTGGTGGTCATCGGAATTACGCTATGGCTGCTGTTTCGAATCACGCGCTCGATCGACTCGTTTAGCCACTCGAAATCGGAAATTGGCACGGCCAAGTCGTGAGCAACGACTGCAGACCGGCAAACCGCGGCACGATCATGCCGCGCTATCTATCTTCGTTGCCTTTGAAATGCAGCCCATGACGAGGTACGCGAGCACCGCTGGAAGCCGGTAAGCTCGCCACGATTCACAAGAGAGTAGCGTTCTTAGAAACTCTAACAAAACCGAAATGGGGAACCGGACGCTAGCGCGCTCCGGCTGATTTGATTAACCGGCGGGGCGCTAGCCCCCGGTTTTATTTGAGCTTCTTAGTTTTCACGACGCTCTGCCGCCGAGCGCGTGGTTGGGAGGAGCGTGTAGCTACTGCTCCTCTGCCAGTCCGTTGAGCTCAATCTCTTGGCACACAAGGACTTAATCACTGCTGTCCATCAAGATCGCTTCGACCTATTCTGGGATTCAGCATGGTGTTTTGCATTTTCTTGGTTATGGCTTGGCTTCTCATGGCGACTCCTTATTAACTGGTAGTCAAATTGTTCACTCACATGGAGTCGCAATGTCCGATGAACATTCACCCAACTGGAACGTGATTGTCGAGAGGCACGCTGAGCGGGTGTTTCGCATCGCGTACCGAATCGTTGGCTCGGTCCACGATGCGGAAGATGTGTCGCAAACTGTCTTCGCAGAAGCTCTTCGAGTTCAGGCGGGCGGACCAGTCCAAAGCTGGACAGGTCTGTTCGCGCGGCTTTCGACGATCCGAGCGATCGATTGTTTGCGACGTCGCCGCAAGACCCAATCTATTGCCGATGAAGATCGCGCGACCCACGCGGGGCCACACGAACACGCCGTTGGAGCAGAACTCGCTACGTGGCTGCGAGATGCGGCGAGCAAACTGCCGGAGCAGCAAGCAGCCATTTTCTCCCTAACTCATTTTGAACAGCTCGATCGCAATGAAGTCGCCGCCATCCTGAATATCTCGCCCGAGTCCGTTTCCACCGCGTTGTACAAAGCACGGCAACGGCTGCGGGAACAACTCAGCGTATTTCATGGAGCACAAAACCAATGACAAACCACGATCAACCTTTTGTTCCTTCACCCGAACTAGATCCACAATTGGAGTCAGCCGTATGGTCTGTGCTCTCAGAACCAATCGACATGAGTGCCGTCGAACGTGTGAAGAGTCGCGCTAGCGGTATGCAAGCGGATTCGCACCCGCAAGTTGCCGGGGTAGTTTCGCCAACGATGCGTCGGCGTCGAATTCTTGCGCTAATGTCACTCGCGGCAGCCATCCTGTTGGTTATTACCGCAACGCTACTTCTACCATCGACCTCGAATGCGTTCGCCGAGGCGATCGAGCAATTGAAGTCAGCCGGTGCATTTCGATTTACAAAGTTGATTTACACCAATCAACAAGAGAAGCCGATCGAGGTGCAGGTCATGGTGGCCAAAGACGGCCGCGAGCGAAGCGCGTCGTCCGGTACTGTTTCGATCATGAGTTCCGACGGTCAGTTGCGTATGACGCTAGTCGAGGCGACGAAGACCGCAATCGTCACTCCGCCTCGGGATGTGCCGCAACTTCCGACCCACCGCCAACTTGCTTGGCTGGAGCAACTCAAGTCGCACGGGTCCAAACCAGACCGAAGACTTGGCACAAAAATGCTGGGCGATCGCAGTGTCGAAGGCTTTGTGGCGAAGCAGGGACAGTATGAGTTTACGATCTGGGTCGACGCCAAAACAAACGACCTGGTGCAGATCGAACACGATGGAATGATCGAAGGATCGCCGATCAACAAAGTGGTCATGAAAGACTTTCGGTTCAATGAAACCTTCGATGAATCACTGTTCAGCTTCGACGCTCCGAAAGATTACAAAGTGATGCAAACGCCTCCTGTTCCTCCGCTGTTGCCTGGTGAAGAGAGCATCATCGTGGCGCTGCGTGGATTCACCAAGATCACCGATGGAAAGTTTCCCAAGAGCCTTGCCGATTGGGGCGAGTGGGCCGTGTTGTTCTCTCAGAAGGGCGTATCGCGGAAGGAGACTTCCACTCTTATGGCCAGCTTGGGAACCATTACGCCCTTTCTGTTCTCCATGTCGAAGGATGACTATCAGTACTTGGGGGCCGGAAAGACCACCGCCGATCCTCGCACGATCGTGTTCTGGTACCGCAACACGGATCGCCAGATCCGAGCGATTTACAATGATTTGACGGTGGCCGTCATCAAAGAGACCGATTTGCCTAAAGACAAATAACAAGTCGAGCTAAATCGATTCGGTGTGCTCAACGAATGGCACGTAGAAATCACATCGATTTCTGCGTGCCATTCGCCGTATCGACCGAGCGACGCGCGAAGCCTGGCGACTATTCCTCCAGCGTCGCCAAAGCGACCGCCAGCCGGCATCCTTCGAGGAACTCGGGGATGTTGACATATTCTTTAATCGTATGAATCTCATATTGGCCAGCGCCGAAAGTAACCGTCGGCACACCATGCTTGTCGAGCCAATTGGCGTCGAGACCGCCGTTCGAAAAAACGGTGGTTGGCTTCAAGCCGAGCGATTCCACCGCGACCTTGGCGCGGGCCACGGCCGGCGATGTTTCCGCCAGATTAAACGACGGATAAGATGCTTTACTTGTAAATTTCACTTCAGCCGTTTCGCCGTCAGAGTCTTTCACTTCTCCTTGAGCTTTGGCAAACGCTTCGCGATAACCTTGGCAAATGGCCGTGGCAAATTCCTCTTTGGGGCTGCGAGCCTCGCCGACCAGGTAAACGTAATCGGTAACGACGTTCGTCGCGTCGCCCGCTGGCTTACCTTCTTTGCCTCCGAAGATGCCAATATTGCTGGTGCCGTTGCCGTTTGGTTTGACAACCTTTCCAAACCAGCCGTTTTTGTGAGCTTCGGCGAGGCCGAGTGAGCCGACGAGCGTGGCTGAGATGCCTTTCTCGGGAGCGACACCTGCATGCGAAGCCTTGCCCTTGATCTCAACATCCCAGTTCTCCTGGCCAACCGCGCCCACGATTAGTTCCGAGGCCAGTCGAGCATCGACGTTGAAACACATCGTTGGGCTGCTCAAGTCAGCGGGGTTCAGTTCGCGTGCGCCGTGCAAGCCACTCTCTTCGCGCACCGTGAACAACAACGTCAAGGGCGGGTGAGGCAAGTTATGCTTGAGCAGTGTTTCGACCAGCGAAACCAGAACGGCGCAGCCAGTACGGTTGTCGCCGCCGAGGGCTGTCGAGCCGTCCGTCTTGATCGTGTCCCCTTCACGAATCGGCTTAGCGCCGGCGCAGAGCGGCACCGTATCGAGATGCGTAGAAAACATCAGCCGATCGCCGGGCCTTGTTCCCGGCAACGTCACGATCAAGTTGCCCGTTTCGGTCGGCAGCGGGATGCGCTTGTAGGCATCATCAAAACGGATCGCAGATGCCGGCACACCTACCGACTTCAACTCATCCGAAACTGCGGCGGCAATGGCTTTTTCGTGTCCTGTAACGCCTTCGACGGCCAGGAATTTCATCAGATGGTTTACGGCGGATTCGTCATCTAGCGGAATATTATTGCTGCTCATAGGTTTGCCCTTGTTCTACGATGATGGACAAAGTGTAACGAAGTACGGCTTGAAGTATGATTTACAGCCCCCAAGGCAGTCCCAGCATTTGCCACACGGCGAAGAGCGCTGTCCAGAGCACGAACATCCAAACGACGTAAGGCAACATCAGCGCCACGACCGTGCCAACGCCCGCGTTCTTGTCATACTTCTGTGCAAACGTCACGACCAACGCAAAGTAAGCATTCAGCGGCGTGATCGAATTGATCGGCGAATCGGCAACACGATAAGCCGCCAATACAGCCTCTGGCGCGACGCCAAGCTGCATCAACAGCGGCACGAAAATCGGCGCGAAAATCGCCCACTTCGCAATCGCCCCGGTGATCAAGAGGTCGATGATGCCCACCACGATGATAAAGCCGATAAGCAACCACAACGGCCCAATGTTGGCGGTCTTGAGCAGGTCGGCCATCTTCATCGCCGTGATGGTGCCGATGTTGCTGTAGTTAAAGTACGCCACGAATTGACTGATCACAAACAACAATAAAATCAGGCTGCCTAAACTCGACAGCGCTTTTTCCATGGCTTTGATGATGTCCGTCAGGCCTTTCATCGTGCCGGCTCCCAAGCCGAAGGCCGCCCCGGTTACCAGAAACAGCACCATGATCAAGCCGATCAAGCCGTTCATGAACGGTGAGTTGCCAATCAGGGCTCCCGTCTCTGGATTTCGCAGCGGCGCACCTTCCGGGATCGTCAGAAATCCGAAACCAACCAACACGCCGACTAGCCCGATGAATGCCCAGATCAACCCGCGCGATTCGGCAGGGCTGAGCCCGCTGCCTTCCTCGGCCGGTTTCTCGCCTTGGTATGCGCCCAAGCGAGGCTCGACCACTCGCTGAGTAATAAACGTAACCAGCACCGTCAGAAATAAAACCGATGCAATGGAGAACCACAGGTTGGCCGTGAGGCCGATCGAAACATCGGGGTTCACCAGATGAATCGCGTCATTGGTGAACTCCGTGAGAATGGCGTCGAGTGGCTTGATCAACATGTTGACCGTAAACGCGCCGGCCACCGCGGCAAACCCGGTCGCCAATCCGGCCAGCGGATGACGCCCCACGCTGAGAAACGCGGTACCAGCCAGCGGAATCAAAACCAGGTAGCCGGCATCCGCCGCAATGCTCGACAAAATACCAACGAACACCAGGATGTAGCAGAGCGCCCAGCGCGGAGAAACCGCGACAAGCTTGCGAATCAGCGCGTTCACCAGCCCCGACTCCTCCGCCACGCCGACGCCGATCATGGCCACGATGATCAGCCCCACCGCCGTGAAACTCATGAAGCTGGGAATCAGCGAAGAATAGATGAACCGAAGACCTTCAGTAGTCAGCAAACTTTTGACGGCAATCGTCTCTTCTTGCACATGGTGCGTCTTGAATTGTTCCTGTGAATAGGGATAGGAGTAATAGTCTGTAGTAATCTGCGGAACAGCACCTTCGATCTTTGTAGTCCCTGGTTCGATGACCTGCGTCGTGACGCTAGTTCCGGCCAGCAAGTGCGAAAGCGAGAGAATCAGAATGATGAGAATTAGAAAAATAACGGCCGGGTGTGGTACTTTGTTTCCCACCTTTTCGACCACGTCCAGGAAACGCTGCATCAAGGTCTTTGAAGTTTCTTTGGCCTGAGCCATATAAAAGTCCTTTCGGCAAACGAAAAGTTGCGTTCCAGGCTATAAAGGTAGCAGCCAGGGGACAAGTATCACGCACACGACAAGCACAATCAAGCTGAACGGCACACCGATTCGCACGAAGTCACCAAAAGTATAATTGCCCGGCGTAACCACGAGCGTGTTCACCGGCGACGAAACCGGGGTCATAAAAGCAGTCGACGCGGCCAGCGCCACAATCATTGCAAATGGATAGGGCGATGCGTGCAACTGTTCAGCAATCGAAATGGCAACTGGCGCCATCAACACGGCGGTTGCCGTGTTCGAAATGAACATTCCCAGAATTGCCGTGATCGCGAACAGAGTAGCGAGCACGGCATACGTACCCGCGCCGCCGACGAGCGCCATGAGGCCATGGACCGCCAGCTCAACTCCGCCCGTTCGCTCCAGGGCGATTGCAAACGGCAGCATGCCGACAATCAACACGATGGTTTTCCAGTCGATCGAGCGATAAGCGCTGTTCAAATCAACACAGCCCAGCACACCCATCAGCAAGCAACCGATCAATGCGGCTTGCACGTTCGGAATGATGCCACTCACCATCAGCCCCACCGCAAGGAGCAGGCAGAACACGGCTTGCGGCGCCTTGCCGGCGACCGGCAGCACCTCTGCTAGTTCGACCGGCAAATTGAACACGACAAGGTCCATACCGTCTGACTGCGAGTTACGAATTGCTTTCCAGGGGCCAATCAGCAGCAAGGTATCACCGATTTGAAGCGGCTCCTTCTGAAGGTTGCCCACTTCCGCTTTCGAGCCACGACGAAGCCCGACTATCGTAAGTCCATATCGAGTGCGGAAGTCATTCTCCACGAGCGATTTGCCAATCAAACTTGACGTGGCAGGAACAATCGCCTCGGCCATGCCAATCTCTTGCGACAAATCCGTGAAATAAGCACCACTTAACGGCAACTCTTCCAGGGAATACTTCCTTCGCAGAGCGGCAACCTCCGCAGGCTCGGCTGCCAAGTCGACGAAGAGAATATCCCCCGCACGCAGTTCCGTGTTGACATTTGGCTGGACAAGTTTTCCGTTTCGATCGATTGCCACCAGGGTCGCGCCGGAGTTGTCTCGAAGGCGCAATTTACCGATCGCAATCCCAACCATGGGCGAATCATCGGTGATAAGAACGCGGTGTTCCCGTCCGGCTAATTGATACGCCCCTATCCAGTCGCGCAGGCTAGGATGCTGGGAACGAGAATCACCGCGCGCTGATTTAGTACTTAACCAGCGCCGGGCGAAGAGCATGTAAATGATGCCCAGCACCAAGATGGGCAACCCGAACGGAGTAAAGCTGAAGAAATTGAATCCCTTTTCGCCGTGACGAACGAGTTCGCTGTTGACGACTAGGTTGGGCGCAGTGGCGATCAACGTTGTCATGCCGCTGATCAAGGCCGCAGTGCTCAGCGGCATCATGAGGTTGCTGGGAGATGTTCCCACCGCTTGCGCAATCCGCAAGGCAACCGGGATAAAAATGGCCGTGACGGCGGTCGAGCTCATTGCCGCGCCAAGGCCACATACCACGATCATCAACAACACGAGCAGCTTGACTTCACTGCCGCCAGCCTTCGCAGTCAACCAATCGCCCAAGAGCCGCGCAACTCCGGTACGAACCAATCCGTCGCCGATCACAAACAACGCGGCGATCAACACAATATTCGGATCGCTGAAACCAGCCAGCGCGTCACCCATCGAAATCACGCCCGTCAGCGGCAGCACGGTAAGCATGATGAGCGCGACGGCATCCATCCGCGGCTTATTGATCGCGAACATCACGATCGCCGCGACAAGCAAAGCAAGAACAATCGCCAGTTGAGATGTCATGAAGTACCACGGCCTGGGAAACGTACGCGACAGCTTACGCTGCAATCCAACAAGTGCCGCGACGATGTCTTAAATATAGCGACGCCTTGTCGCACTGCACCAGCCGCGTTCCAGTGATTGCGCGTAGCATGGACGCTGAAGAACACAAGAGATTAGCGTCGGCGGCATAGTTTACTCGCCGCGGCGAGCCGAATTTCAACCAACCCGCTCAACGGCCAAGCATTCTATTGATAACTGCGCGGTGAATGGGCCCGTGGGTGCCATGGTCACTGCTCGGAGTGGCCATGTTTAGGCAACATTTCGGCATGCCCACGCAAAGCCGTGGGCATGGCACCCTGGTTCGTGGTGTCATTGCGATGCGCAGATACCATTTAGAAGTTGTATTGAAACATCGCGCCGAGTCGGGACACATCCGCACTCTGGCCATTAAGATTTTCGCGCTCGCCGAAGAGACACTCGATACCCAGCGACATCCGCGGCACCGGCAGCCACCACAAGCTGGCGGCGATGTACTGTGCCGAATCATAAGTAGTGCCCGGCTGCCCTGCATTGTTGTCGACCGAAACCGTTGAATAGGTGAAATTCGACAACCAGGTCTCGCTATACCAATGCTCGTAGCTCGCGTTCCAAGCCGTCGCCGTGACCAGGTCCAAGTCGCCTGTAATCGGATCGACTTGCGCATCGAAGCCCTGCCCAGCTAGATCGTTGACATAGCGCCCAACACCTGGCCCCCAAGTGGTCTGCAGTAAAATTCGACTGCGTGTCATGCCGGATGGATTCTGATCACGTACAGGATTGGTACCCATCAGGATCGCCCACGGGTGAAAGACGAGGTTTCCGCTGAGTCCTCCACCAACTTCTTGCGACTCTTCACCGCCAGTTGCTTCGAACCCGATGGTGCGCATCAGTGCGGCAACTTGAACGTGACCGACATCGCCTTCATAACGCAGGTGCGTCGCCAGGTCGGGCACTTGCTGAATATTTGTGCCCAGTCCGTTGGTCGTAATGTCGGAAAAGCAGCGCTCGACACTAGTAGCCCAGTAAAGGCGATCGGCGATAGGAAGCGTCATCCGTGCCACGGGCTGCCGCTGATTCGTCCAACTGTTGGGGCCTTGAAAATCAACCAGGCTCGGCCAGTTCGTGCCATCCATAAAAACGGAGTTTTGCTGCCCGAAGCGAAAGTAGCCGAAGTCGACGAACGCATGTCGCAACCGGAATGGATTGCCACCGCCGCCGGCAGCCTGAGCAGCGCCATTGAAGAAGTCGCCTTCAATGAAAGTATGCACATTCCATTCGTGGAAGCTGGTCGGTGTCCAAGACTCGAGCGCGAAGCGACTCATCCGCACGCTCATGTTGTAGTTCTGGCCCTCCTCTTGAGGTACAGGGATCGTATTGGTCACAAATGAATCGGCGCTCCCGATCGGATCGAAGTCGGCCATGCCTGCCAATCGCACGAAGCCACGCAATCGCATCGATGTCGCCGTGCCGGGCACCAGAAACGATCCGGGCATCATGCCGCGCGAGACATAGTTGCTCGCGCCGGCAGCCGTTGGCCGCGGCGGTGGCGTAATCGGAGTGAACTCGGGAACGCCTGGCGCGCTCTCATAGTCGCGTGCCTCATATCCCGGCGGTGCATAATCGGCAATCGCCCGCGCGCCCACTCCATAGGTGTTGTAATACGACTCACGGTAGTAATAGTCGGGCAGCATCGACGGGAATACAGGATAATTGAAAAGTCCCGGCGATCCCTCAGTTGCATTTAAGTGTTCGCCCGTGGCGCCGTAATCCGTTGTTGGCGAATGCAACTCCGGATAAGGCGTCATCGGATAGGTTGGCGTGGCTACCGTCGCTGCAGACGGCGTTGGCGTTAACGCGGCGGCTGGCGGAGATGAACTCGAAGTAGTAGGCAACGCCGGAAACCCGTCAGGAAATACCAACGATGCCGATGTCGAAGGCGGCGTTGTAGTCGGTGAGCCGGGTGCGGATGAAGGAGAGGGCAACTGTGCTGGTTCAAATGTCGGCAGGCTTGGCAGAGGCGGAGGGGGCAAAATAGGAGTCGGCGCAGCCGCCTGTTGCGCTAAGCTCGAAGCGAGCGGAAGCGCGAACAAAGTCGCAGCAAGAATAGTAGTGCCGAAACGCACGGTTGCCCCTTTGCGTCCGTCCAAATTTGGCTGTGTCGAAATAATCAGCGCAGTCGCCGCTATCGGCATTATCGGCAAAGTCTTCCAGGCGCATTGATCATTTGCCCCCCGACTGCGCGGTTTGTAGCGTTTAATCGCTAGCTATGCGGTGCAACTCGTGCTGGTTGCAAGGATAAGTAAGGCACAGGGATGCGGGACTAGTCGAAAAACTATCTAGACCGCATAGCCCAGAACCGACGCTCTCACCGCCAAGAAACAAGAGACCTGAGCCATGACGAGACCTTACTGTTTGCTAAGCATTGTCTTGATAGCGGTGCTACTAAATGCACACGACGCCTGCGCTCAAGCCGCTTCTGCAAGCCCGGCGTACAAGATCGTGCTGCGGTCGCGACATGCGCAAGCCATGCCTGCCACGCTGAAGCGTTCCCAAACGGGCGGCGGCTCGATCCTGGTCGCTCAACCAGAGCCCAACACGGTCGTTTTCACGATGGGCGGCTCGGCCGTCGCCGGATCAGGATGCAAGCCGTCGAATGCCGCCATTCATTATGAGTTGATGCAAGACATCGAAATTCTCCCGCTTCGCAACAATGTGCGGCCACCGCGAATCGGCATGATCGGCCGGGTAGTCGGCACGGTGCAAGTGACCGACCCCCATCTCCGCAGCGGAGAAGGATCGGCCGCTCAAGGCCCGGCTACCGCGAACCTGCTGCTGGGCGGAGTGAATGTGCTCTGCCTCGGCATGGAACCAACCACCGTTGCCTGTGGACAAAAACTATCGATCAATCACCAATGCGGTCCCGTGGAAACAGTCGCTCAGTCGACTTCCCCGGAAGTTGGTTGCTACCGCCTCACTTCGTCGTTTGATATCGGAGCGTACCAGGGCAAAGGCGTTTTCGATCGTCAGTTCGCCGTGGCCGACTTCGACCCGGCCCCGCAACTAGACGCCTTCTGGGCCGATGCCTTGAAGCCCTTCCGCGCGGTTCCGCGCAACGATTTCGGATTCACGCTCGTGCTGCGCGTCGTAGAAGACAACGAACCAGCGGCAACCACCGCCGCAAACTACAACGGCATCCGTCGCTAGCGACACCTGCTCGTAACGCTTCACGCTGTCACTGGTTTTTGCAGCGCTTTTTCTTCGCGTTTTGCAACTCCACCAAACGCGAGCCGGGGCGTCCTCGCCCCCGCCCAGCCGTTCCTGATCCATAATAAAATTCGGCCTAATGGCACGATTGCCAATGCCGCCCTTGACTCTTTAGTATACTCCAGACTTTAGAATGCCTCTCAGCTTCTAATGGTGTCTGCAGCCAATGAACCTTGGGGTGCCATGGCCACTGCTCGGAGTGGCCATGTTTCCGCAACATTTCGGCATGCCCACGCAAAGCCGTGGGCATGGCACCCCGATTTCGTGGTGCTATTTGCAACGCAGGCATCAACAAATGATGGAGAAGCCTTCGATGAAATCGATGAAGATCGGTGAGATCGCAAAAAGCTCGGGCGTCGGGATCGAGACGATCCGGTTCTACGAGCGCGAGGGCTTGCTGCTAGAACCCGTTCGTCGGCCCTCCGGTTATCGGCAGTATGATGCAACGACCATCGAGCGGCTCGACTACATCCGGCGGGCAAAAGAACTTGGGTTCACATTGGCCGAAATTCGAGAATTGCTCGAACTATCGTTCGCTCATTCGAGTTGCAACCATATTCGACAACGGGCCGAAGCCAAGGTGACCGAGATCGAAAGCAAGATTCGTAGCCTGCAACAGATGAAGCGCTCGCTCGGCAAGATCGTGAAACGCTGTCAGGCCAAGAATACTCCCGACGATTGCCCACTCGTCCATCGAACGAAGAAGGCGTCTGCAAAATAACAACAAAATAGGCGGAGAACTTTTCATGCGACGACTCTGGATTGCCTTCACGCTCGTCATGGTTCTGTCCTTCATGGTGCTGGGATGGATCGGCACGCGCATCCATCAAGAGATGCCGCCGTTGCCTTCGAGGGTCGTGTCGAACGATGGCACCATGTTGATCGACGAGGGCGAAATCCAGGCCGGCCAGAACGTCTGGCAGTCACTCGGAGGCATGGAGGTCGGATCGGTATGGGGACACGGCAGCTACGTCGCCCCCGATTGGACGGCCGACTGGCTCCACCGCGAAGCAACATTCATCCTCAATCGGTGGGCCACGACGGAGTTTGGAACCGAGTACGCTAAGCTGGACATGGAAAAACAATCGCAACTTCAAGGGCGATTGACGAAAGAAATTCGAGCCAACACGTATGATCCGGCAACGAAGACGGTCACCGTGCCGCCCGTTCGCGCCGAGGCGTTTCAGGAAAACCTGAAACACTACTCCGACGTTTTTGCCAACGGCAAGGCGGAATACGCCATTCCGAAAAATGCCGTTACCGATCCCGATCGCTTGAAGAGGCTCTCGGCTTTCTTCTTCTGGACTTCCTGGGCGGCGTCGACCAATCGACCCGATGCGGAGATCAGCTACACGCACAACTGGCCCTACGAGCCGCTCGTCGGCAACCGACCGACTGGTGAAACAGTCGTCTGGACCGGCGTGAGCATCATCATGCTGCTGGCGGGCATCTCGGCGATGGTCTGGTGGCATGCTGCTCGCAAGAGCGAAGAAGAAATGAAAGCTCTTCCCGAAACAGACCCGTTGGGCCAATGGGTCGCCACGCCTTCGCAGCAAGCGACGATCAAATACTTCTGGGTCGTGGCGGCGCTCATTCTGGTGCAAATGCTG
>CAZJWY010000070.1:0-24242 GCA_964549545.1 uncultured Planctomycetaceae bacterium
CATGGCCACTGCTCGGAGTGGCCATGTTTTGGCAACATTTTCGGCATGCCCACGCAAAGCCGTGGGCATGGCACCCCTGTCCCGTGAGGTCATTTGTTGCGCAGGTATCAATAGTGGAGATTAGCGCAGATTAGTGTTCCTTGTTGAAGACTGCGCGGCGATTGAACTTATTGTTTTCGGTTCTTCAGGAATTTTAGTGGGTAAATTGCCGTTAGGCGGGACAACCGAGATGGTTTTAAGAGTTTTGAAGAAGGCGCACGCAGAGGCGCAGAGAGCGCGGAGAGGCTGGAACTGGGACAAACTCTCCGCGCCCCCTGCGCCTCTGCGTGAGATTCTTGCCTTCCCAACATGTTCGCGAGCTTATTTTCTTAGTGACTCGACAAATCAAGTACGTCGTTGCCACTAAAGTTCCTGAAGAACCTAGAAAGTCACACGTGTTTAAGTGGGGAGGATAGCCACGAAAAGCACAAAAAGTCACCAAGAACTTTTCGTGCCTTTTCGTGTTTTTTGTGGCTACTATTGCTTTCTTTGAGTTGAAAAGAGTGGCCGCGTCGTTCGCCGACGCTGTAGGGTGTTTGCTTGTTATTTGCAGTACGACAAGCTCAGTAGGCCGTAGGCTGTGACGAGGTTGGCGTCGCTTTCCATCCAGCGTGGCGCTTTGTTGACCCAACTGCCGTCGGCGTTTTGCGATTCGATGAATCGTTGGCTGAGATCGGTCCGCCAGTCGTGTGACTTGCCGGTGGCGTCGACGATCGTGGCGTCGCCCATCGCGTCGAGGGCCTTGGCGAACGTGTGGTAGTAATAGTAGAGGCCGCTGGCGCCCATGCCTGGGTTTTCGTCGAGCGTGTAATTTTTCTTCGCCCAATCGTAAGCGGCCTTCACGCGGGGATCGTCCTTTTTCACGCCGGCGTAGATCATGCTTTTGAGCCCGGCGTAGGTCATCGAGCCGTAGCTGCGCAAGCCGCCGTCGTCGGTCTTGCCGGCCGGGCTGCTGCCGCCGGCAGCGACCGTGTAGTAGAAGCCGCCATCGTTCACCTTGCCAGCGAAGGGGCTGGTGTTGTCTTTCGACTCTAGGTTCTGGCAGCGCGACACGAAAACGAGGGCCTTCTGAATCGACGGATCATCGGGGCCGCGGCCGACCGCATGAAGCGCGTCGATGAGAAACGACGTGTTGGACAAGTCGGGCCGGCTCGATGAGCCGTAGCCTGCGCCGCCGTAGTTCAAGTCTTCAGAAGTCTTTCCTTCGCCGTCGTCCCACTGTTCTTTCTCGACGAACTTTTCGGCGTTTGCCAGAAGCTTGTCGTATTGGTGATTCTTGTTGGCTTCATGAAAGGCGGCGATGGCCAGGCAGGTTTCGTAGTTCTTGTGGGTGCTTCCCTTGTGATAAATACCGCCGTCTTCATGCACATGGCCTTCGAGGTACTGGAGAGCCTTGGCGACGACCGGGTCTTCTGTCGTGCGACCAGATCGCAGAAGAGCGGCTGTCACGATTGCCGTGACGCCAGGTCCGGAGGCTGAGCTGAACGAGCCGTCGTCGGCTTGAGCTTTTTGCAAGAAGCCCGCTGCTTTGTTCACCGCCTCGGCCACTTTTGCTTGGTCGACTTTAGGCGCGGGAGCGTCCTTAGCCAGCGATGTATCCACGCAGATCACTGTTATCATTGCGGCCGATAGGATTGAGCAGAGGACAAAACGCATCGAGCGAGAACGAAACATACGCTTCATGAAAACACCGTGAGGTTGTGATGGCATAGAGTGCTTGTTGGTTGTTGCGGTTGGGCGCGTTCCGCCGCGTCCGCTGGGGGCTCGGCTCTGCCTCGACCCCAGCCACCCTGAGTTCTTGCGAACTCAGCTACATTAGGAAATCAGTTCTGACTGACTTCTAGTGATTGTAGGCGGCCATCGCTGCTAGAAAAATGATCCATACAGCCAAAAATACACTGGCCGAGATGAGCTGCCAGGGGTGCTTCTTCAGCGGCTCGACGGGAGGTGTCGAAAAAACCGCCGGCGCGTTCGAGGCCGGTTGTCGCCGTGGTGCGGAATCAGCCATGGAACAAGCCAAAATGCCAGCTAGGGCAGCAGGGTCGGTCGATTGCTAGGAATCCGACGTGATGGGCAAAAAAGCGTCAGCCAGGCCATCGTCAAAGTTGAAGACATTCTCGAAATCTTCGCGGCGGTCGTTGTCGGTCTTCTTCATTTGGCCGATGTCGATCAGGTTGAAAACAATCTCGCCGAAATCGCTCGTCGCGTGGACACCCCACTCGTTGAGCACGTTTTTCGACAGCATGCCATATTGCTGCACCGCGTATTGGCGGATGGCTTCGCAGAGCTGCTGGCCGGTAATGTGTTTCTCTTCGTCGACCTCGGGGTCTGTGCCGCGCATGCCGCCCATGTTGAGCTGCTCTTGAGCGAAACGCAGCGCCTCAAAAACGAAGAAGTAAGCGTCGCGATGATAACGGCGGTCGCGTCGCAGCAATTCGGCCAATGGATGATCTGGATCTATCATGCTTCCATTGTCGACCAAACTTCCGATTTAGGCAACCATGCGTAAAAAAACCGGGGCGGCACTAAAGATGTGAAGCATCGCGGCGGGAAATCGAGGCGGTCGCCAGCGGTTCGACTGGCATTGACAAATCACTCGTCGGATGATGTCTCGTCGTCGCCCGAGGCAGGATCTTCACGCATCGCGGTGTCTTCCAACCCGGCTAGCTCGGGTGGCAGAGTGTCTAAGGAGATTTCGTCTGCCTGCTCTTCTGACGCAGCGGCTGGCTGCGTGTCGTGTCGCTTGCGTTCGCGTTTCAAGACCGTGAGCACGTCGGCGGCGTCGATGACGATTCGTCGCATGTCTTCGGTTTCGACCAGCACCTGTCCGGCGAGGATTTCTTGCGCCAGCACCCGCGCGCGGCCTTTGTTTGTAATGATATCGGCTCCGATGGGAGGCAGCTCGCGCTGCAGGTCCTGGTAGGTGTCGTACTCGTACCGCAGGCAACATTTGAGTCGACCGCAGCGGCCCGAAATCTTGCTGGGGTCGAGCGTCGCCCGCTGCAGCTTGGCCATCTTCATCGAAACAGGCGGCATCTCGCTGAGATGCGTATTGCAGCACACGGGTTTGCCGCAATCGCCGTAGTCGGCCAGGAGCTTCGCTTCGTCGCGAACGCCGATCTGGCGCATTTCGATTCGTGTTTGAAACTCGGTGGCGAGTGACTTCACTAGCTCGCGGAAGTCGATTCGATCTTCTGCCAGGTAGTAGATGACGACCCGCTCGCCGCCATAGAGATGCTCGACATCGACCAGCTTCATATCAAGCGAGAGCTTCTTGATCTCCCGCTGGCAGATTTCGTATTCGCGTCGTTCCTGCTCGAACATCTTTCGCAAGTCGCGGACATCGTCTCCGTTGGCTTTGCGAACGATCTGGCCTTGCTTGGCGTCTTTGATCGAGGCGACGGCTTCGTCGGAGGCTTCGCAAAGGACTTCGCCCGACTCCAGGCCGCGGCTAGTGCGGGCAATCACCTGATCGCCGCGCAGATACGTATCGCGGCCTCGTGGCGAAAAGACGCCGAGGTTGCGCATGACTCCGTGGCGGACGATGTAGCGAGGCATTCAAGTGAGGAGTGCGAAGTGGGGAATGTGGAATAATGAAGACCGGCTTACAAAATGAGTATAGTGAGTTGCCGATGAAAACCCTACAGGAGATAGGATTCACCACGGAGGCACAGAGAGCACGGAGAAGACAATTTTTATCCGCAGATGAACGCAGATGCACACAGATTCAATTCAAAGAGAATAATTACTCTATCCTTAATCTGCGTCTATCTGCGTTCATCTGCGGATAACTTCTTCTCCGTGCCCTCTGTGCCTCCGTGGTTATTTCTGAAATGAGGAAGTTATTGTTGAATCGTCCCTTAGAGTGCTGGATTGCGCCAGGCGACTTCGCCGGTTTCGGGTTGCCAGTCGAGGCCGAAATAGCCCCAGGCTCGTATGCCGGCGGTGCCTTCGTTGAGAGTCTTCGGTTCCAGTACCATAAGGTCCGGGTAGACGACGCCGGATACGAACCAGCGAAGCCGATTCGCAAGCCGCATGCCAGCCGGGCCGGTGCCGGCGACGACGCCGACCGTCGCCGTGTCGCTGCCGGGGCGTGGGCGAACGGTGACGATGGCCAGATCATCGCCTGTTTCGGTGCGCGTGCCAACGCGGACATGCCCGCGGCGAACCTCGACGGGAGAGGTGGCCATCAGTTGCGACCAGGCACTGTTCGTGTTGGCGTTGCCGTACAAGATCACATTGCGATCGGTCTCGCTATTGAAATCGAACCGCGTATCGGGCAGTACTTCGAGCGCGCCGCCTGCGCGATAGTAAAATGTCTCGGCGTCGTAGCGGGCTTTGGCGGCCGCCCAGGCGTTCTCCTCCTCGTTTCCAGTAGTTCCGTAGACGAGGATCACGCGATTGTTGAATGCTGAGTTGAACGTGCCGTAGCGCGCGGGGCGCTTCAGGCTCGCTGCGGGCGCGTCGGCAGCAGTCCAGTCGTTGCCTTGCCGCTCGAACCACAGCTTGTGGGTATCGGGAGAAGGATTCAGCCAGTTGAGCGACTGACCATCAAGCGTCACATCGACCGGTTGGCCCGCCGCGAGGTGGCTGGTATCGATGGCTAGCCGGGCGACGTTCGCTGTGTTGCCGACGAACGTGCGAGTCTCGGCGTTTTGGCGGATGGTGACATGGCTTGGCTCGAGCTGCTCTTGCTGTGCTTCGATGCTGATCCAGTCGCACTTGGACGAAATGGCCGGGTTGGCAGTGGCGAAATCGACGACGGTTTGCTCAGCGGTGGGCGTTGACGATTGCTCGCTGAGAAACTCCATCATCCGTGGCCAATCGCAACATTCGTTGCCCCACCAGTGGTCGGCGGCGGGTTGCTCGAAGTAGGCGAAGTTGGGATGGAAGGCGGCTAGCCGAGTGCGCATGAAGCGGGCCTGCGCGATTGGCACGGTTTGGTCCGCGCCGCCATGTAGTAAATACACGCCGCAGTTTGTCAGATTCGTGAGTTGCTTGAGGGTATCGCTCGCAGAGTAGCCGCGGAGAAGCAGGACCTCGATATTGCTGGGCGTTTCCATCGAAGGCATGCCGCCGCCGTACGACCAATAGCTGATCCAGCCCGAGCTGGGGCCGATGGCGGCGAACCGATCGGGGAACGTGGTGCCAATGTGCCACGCGCCGTGACCGCCCATCGAATGGCCTGTGAGGTAGGTGCGATTGGCGTCGAACTGATAATGCTCGCGAGCATCGGCCAGTGCTTCGAAGACATCGTCGCGCGACCATGATTCCCAGTCGAAGCCGTAAGGCCGACGCCCTTGCGGGGCGACGACATGGGCCCAAGGCTTTGCGCTGATTTGCTGGATGTGCTCGTCGCAAGACATGCCCGCGCCGTGGAGCGAAACAATAAGGCCAAGATCCGACTTGCTTGGCTTGGCAACCGTATCGGTCGTTGCCGGACGAACTGCGTACGATTGGATGCTGCCATCGATGTTGCTACGGAACGTGCGCGAGTGAACATCGCGCGGACCCACGCGTTTCAGCACGATGTCGGATTCGGCCAGCAGCTTGGGCTTGTCGTTTTTCGAATCGCCGTCAGGCGATTGCGTAGTGCCGAGGAGTCGAATGTGGAACGACGGTTGTTTGTTCGATCCGTCGCCATCCGTGGGGACTTGAAAGGGGACTTTGAGGACAGAAAGTGGCGCGATTGCGGCGACGCGCGTAGGACGGGGCTCGCCGTCCTGTCGGCTGCACTCGATTCTGGCGCCGCTGATCCAGTCGAGCGTGGCATTGATCACTGGCACTGCGGCCCAAACCCAACCGGGCTTCGTTTCGCCCTCGACAAGTGTTGGCAACGTTTGATCGTGGCTGTCGATGATAATTGGCCTTTCGGGCGGCGCAGTGAGTCGAGCCTTGAGCTTGTCTGCCCCCAGATGAAACAGCAGTGTGTTCTTGCCCTTTTTGATTAATACGGGCAGGCGCAACCAACCGGCGTTGTAGGGATCGCCCGTGTGTGGCTCGCCGTTGATGTAAACCATCGCGTGACCCGCGGCTTCGAGCAGCATGACGCGCTCGTCGGGCGAATCGAACGTGGCATACGCATAGCCACCGCGGATTTTTTGTGTATCGAGCGAGCCATCTTCGCCGGCCTTCACGGCGTTCCACATGCTGAGCTTGCCATCGGGCGCCTTCAACGTGGCGCCAGGCGTTGGTTCTTTCCACGTGCCAGTGACAAGCTGCGCTTCGACGGCGTCGCGCTGGAGCGGCAGTCGGCCGTATTGGCCAACGGCGGGAAGCACGAGGTACTCTGCCGGGACAATGCTCGTCGAAGGAACAGGCGCGGGCTTGGGCTCGTCCGCGCGCGCGATTGTCGCGATTGCGGTGAAGGCAATGAGATATGTAAAAACGACTCGTGGCGACGCATGCGATTCCATGCCCGCCGATTGTAGGCCTGCAGGTGGAGTAAAAAAAGATGCTGAATCAGTGAGCGACTTTCTTTCCAAGGTTTTAACGACCGCCACAAAAAGCACGAAAACGCCAGGGAAACGTTTGGGCGCTTGGTTGGCTCGTTGATTGCCGTGTCCTGCTATCGCGCACCTTCATCTTTCGCCTGCTTGAATCCAGCTTTGATCAGATCTTCGTAGCCCGGCTTGAGGGCGCGAATGATGTATCCCTCGCGCTCCAGAACGATGCCCGCTTGCTTGGCACGCATGCCGACGACGCAGAACGTGTAGAGAATCTTTTTGTCTTTCTTCGGCGGCAGAGCCTTTTCTACCTCTTTCGCGTTGTAGCTATGTTTTTGCAGCGAAGTAACTGGGAGAAAAATCGAGCCTTCGAGGTGCCCTTTCTTCCACTCTTCCGGACTGCGCACATCGACCAGCACGGCCTTCCCGGCAGTAATGTTTTTTTGCACCTCTTCTAGTTTGTCTTTCGTAAACTCAATGCTCGATCGGGACGAACCTGCGGCGAAGACCATGAAGAACGCAAACAAGGTTGGCATGATTCGACTTTCCATCGATGGCGGCAGACACATGAATGCGATTGCCGTGAGTATTTATAGCGGGTTGACAGCATAAAATTCGTAAAGGCAAAAAGATGGAGTGCCCCCGGCATGATTCGAACATGCGACCAATGGTTTAGGAAACCACTGCTCTATCCCCTGAGCTACGAGGGCAATCGTGTGTTTTTCAGCGTTTTCTGGCCACTAGCTTACTAGTTTACTACTACAGTATACTACTTCTTGGGCCAGCATCTACTGGTTCCACTTTAAGTAAGTGCCCCGCCCGGTGGTTGAGACCGGACGGAGCAGACACCGCTAACCCCTTAACAGGAGCGATGCCATGACCGCTGATTCTACTCCGTCACGCCGTCGTCGGAAAACCCGCAAGCACTTCGTCCCGCCTAAGCCCTACCCGAAGTTTCCACTCACGCCTCATTCAAACGGCAAGTGGCAAAAGCGGATCAAAGGCGAACTCTATTACTTCGGTCGTTGGGGCCATATTCGCAACGGCAAGATGGAACGACTTCCCAATGACGGTTGGGAAGACGCTCTAAAAATCTACGACGCACAAGCTGCGGACCTGCACGCTGGTCGCAAACCAAGCAAACGGGTTGATGGTGACGAGCGGACCGTCGCTCAAGTCTGTAACGAATTCTTGACGGCGATGTACAAGCGACTTGAGGCTGGCAAGAAAATGTCACCCAAGATGTTCGCTGAGTACCAACATACGGCTGAGCGGCTCTGTGCAGCGTTCGGCAAGAGCACATTGGTCAGCGACTTGCGACCACGTGACTTCACAAGTTACGGAATGAGCCTGCATACCAAGTACGGTCCATACCGGGTGGGCAATGAGGTTCAAAAGGTCAAAACCATTTTCAAGTTTGGTTATGACAACGAGCTGCTGACCAAGCCAATACGGTACGGGTCGGAGTTCAAAAAGCCAGACAAGGATGAGATGCGGAAGCACCAGGCCAAGCAGGGCAAGCGACTCTTCACTCGTGAGGAAATTCGCCAGCTGCTAGACGGCAAAAAGGCCAAGGGCAAAAAGGCACTCGCCGGTGCTTCTACTCACGTGAGGGCGATGATCCTACTCGGCATCAACTGTGGCTTCGGTAACAACGACGTTGCTTCGTTGTCACGGGCCTCAGTGGACCTGATCCGTGGCTGGGTAGAGTTTCCAAGACCGAAGAACGGCATTGAGCGTAGGTGCCCGCTGTGGCCTGAAACGGTAGCAGCCATAAAGAAGTCGTTGGCCAAGCGACCCGCTCCCAAGAATGAGGACGACGCCGACTGCGTGTTCGTTACCAAGTACGGTCAACGCTGGGTGATTGATCGCTCGGTGGTGCCGGACAAGGACGAGGAGGGCAAAGTCGATTTATCAAAAGCCAAGTGCGTTCACTTCAACTCTGTCGCTCAGGAGTTTGGCAAGCTGCTGCGACGGCATGGCATTAACGGACGCAAGCGGCTGGGATTCTACGCCCTCCGCCACACCTTTCGTACCGTCGCTGACGCCACCAAAGACTTCCCAGCAGCCCGGTTAATTATGGGCCATGCGGATAACTCCATTGACGGCGTATACCGCGAACAGATTGACGACGACCGATTGCAAGCCGTCGTCGATCACGTACACGGGTGGTTGTTCGGGAAAGGCGGTGCCAAATGACCCCCAAAGAATTGGAAAGGTTGGCGAACTGGCAACTCCTTGAGAACTGGTATTTCCATATGCATGGCCTTCCACCAGGGGTGCTTTCCGGCCATGCGTTAGATGTCCACGATGATGTGGGAAAAGCTATTAGAGCCCGTCGCGAGGACGTAGAGAAAGGACGCAAAGAGTCGTCAGTTTCAAGCGTGCGGCTCGCTGGCCTTGCTGCGAGAGTACTCAAAATCATTCACCACAGTGACGATGCGAAGCTTACGCATCCGGACAAGCCAGCGGCGAAAGCCAACAAACGTGGCCGCAAGAGCAGCCACGAAGAATCCAAACGGATAGTGGATGAGTTTGACCACGGCGTGAAGAACGATTTGTGGGTGACCGCAGTCGAGTATTTGCAAGCCGAGCACGCCGCTCGCTGGAAGAAAAATCCTGGCAATGCGGAATCTTGGTTCAGCTCGTTACGCAAACGAGTCAGGGATGTGACGCGCAAGCTACTCGTTTGCGAGGGGCCGTGGGACGCCATCACGGCCGACCATCACCTCAGAGATAGGAAGGTTCGCCAACGCTACGATGTTCTCGCCGTACCGGGAGCGGGCGTGTTCAAGGAATCCTGGTGTGAACATTTTCGGAATCGATCAATTCGGTTCGTGTACGACAACGATGAGGCTGGTCGCAAAGGCCAAGAGCGGGCGGCGAAAATTCTCAAGCCGTTCGCAGCCGATATCTCCGTACTGAAATGGCCGGAAGAGTTGAAACTCACCCAGGGCTACGACGTTAGCGACTTGATCCGCGACGGTGAATGTCTCGCCGACTTTACTAACAAACATTGCGTCAAAGTAGGTGCAGGCACGAACCGCATTGTATTTGTCCGCGGCGATGCAATCGCGGAAGAAAAAGTTGAATGGCTTTGGGACGGTCATATTCAATTCGGCACGTTTGTTAGCTGCTCAGGTTTGATGGGCACTCATAAAAGTGGCCTCATCCGCGATCTTGTCGCTAGGGGCACTGCAGGGCTGCCGATGCCAAACTGCTCACGCGGCCTATCTCCTTTCGATGTCATGTACCTGACTTCGGAAGATGGGGCATCGCAGGTACGCGACCTTGTACGGTTAGCGGGTGGCAACCTTAAACCGACTACAATTGAGTACCTTGCACGATTGACGGGGATTTCTTCGCAAGTGTGCCGAGATCACTATTTGCAGTGGACCAGCAGCTACGAAGAAGTGTTGTGGGATTGCGCTTAAACACCGAGACTCCAATGTGTCTCGATTTGCAATTGCTTCGTCGTGGCCGAGTTTCGACTCTTTGTCGTCTTCCGTAAGGTGACTTTCTCGTCCGGCCCGATCGAGTTGGATCGAACGAACTCGTCCAACCATTCCTGACGGAACTTGATATGGCCGGACCCAATTTGGAAGAATTGAATCTTCGCGCCGGGCCGTCCGCTTTTCGTGCGGGCAACGATCTTGCGAAGTCCGCTCGTCGAGTAATACAGTTGAGAAGCTGCCGCTGCTAGCGGAATCATATCGTCCGCCCCTTTTGTCGGGCGACCATCATTGGCTTCAAGCGTCTGTTCGAGTTCGTGGGTACTAGTTGCCATCCTATTTTTTTCCTTGTAATAATCTTGGGTTTCCCCTTCGTTTGCTGGTAGCAGCACTTTCAACCAACTCCGAGTCGTCCGCTGCACGGTCGAACACACAGAGCGCATCGCGATCGTCACGACCTCTGAACATCCAGAGGTGCGGCTACATGCTCTCGACTTTCGAGAACACTTTCAGACGGCGGCAGTGCGAACGGGCTTCACGTTGAAATCGTCAACGGAAGGTTCGGCAACGTGACCACCTATGTGAGAATGGGCAAGCGTCAAAGCTGGCTGACTGCGGCGGCTCATACGGCTCTTGAGTCGGTCGCCGTAATTCTGCGCGGCTTCTGGCTATCACAGCGTTTGATCGTGCTCCATTCAAACGGAAGTGCGCACTCAAGCGCTCGAATGGAGCATGGCATTAAATCGGCCGCTCCATCTCCCGTGAATACCCACTTCATCGACTGGCTAAGCTGTGAGGCTTAACGAGACTTATCTGGCTGACAGAGATTTTGCGCGTCGAGCGACCGCGAAAGCCGTTACTAATTGAATTGCCCGCATTATCGCTAAAAACATACCATCGCTTGGTGATGACGTGTGTTGAGGATACCAGCCCGCGCAATCTAACTTCTGGGTTGAGTTCTCTTTCGCGCGGTTATGCCACGAGAAACTGATCCTCCATTATGGAATCGGCAACTACGGCAACGCCGATTTTGTGCAACATGGTCGCGCAGTGAGATTCGTCGTGGGCGACCCCCGATAATCAGGTGATAGCGCTTCGCGCTTGTCCCGTGATGACGCTTTGCGCTTACGGCGGTTGGCGCTTGCGACCATCACCTTAACTTCTCATGTGCTTCTCTCAGGCACGGAATCACGGGGGTATTTTTAACGCTGCCGGCACGAGCAACCTTCAGCAGATTCTGGTCCGTTTTCCACGACAATCGCGGGCGTTTTTGAAGGCCGTTTGCTCATCTCGAAGGCGGGCAAAAATGCAGGCCGTATTGTGCAAGCCGAACGATCACATCCTGCCTGCCACGTGACTTTCCACGGCCAAGTCGTCAATGCAATCTGACGCCGTTCGCGGCACTTCCGCCGATCCCAATTTTGTGCGCACCTTCAATGTAACTTGTCATCCCATCTTCTCCCAAAATGGCACGGCGCAATTAGCCGCCGAAAGGTCACATTCAATGACCGCAACGGTCGGAGCATCGATGGTAGTGGAACTCGACGATGAAACGGGGACTCTCCAAGAATCGCGTGATGTGCATTTGGCTGCCGAACTGGCCACTGCAACGGCTGCGCGTTGCTCACCGAGAGCTTAAACATGACGTTGTTTTGTACGAACGCTACCGTGGCGGCAGTTTTCGAGTCGCGGCCTGTGATGGCAGGCACGGCATCAAGCTAGGAATGCCGCTGGCGGAGGCGATGGCCTTGACGCGCGCACATTTTGAGTTGCATGACCCCGAAGCGGACCAAGCAGCACTACTCCGATTGGCTGCGTTCTGCGAGCAATTCAGTCCGGCTGTCGGAGTCGAGGGAGCCGATACTCTCTGCCTAGACATCACCGGTTTAGCACCGTTGTTTAGCGGCGAATCAGCACTTGTCCGTCAGGTCAAGCAGGAATTTACTCGTCTGCGTCTCGACGTGCGACTTGCCATCGGTGATACCTTGGGCACTGCTTGGGCAATCGCGCATTTCGGCGAGGAAATAGCGGCCATCGCGCACGGGTATGGTGCGATCGCCAAATTACCCGTCGTTGCGCTAAGGCTGTCAGACGATCTTATCGACAGACTTGCGGAACTTGGCTGTCTGACGATTGGTCAACTGTTGAAATTACCCCGCTCTGCGCTGGCATCCCGATTTGACTTGCAACTGTTGCAGCGGCTCGACGAAGCGGCCGGAATAATCGCTGAACCGATTGTTTCTCATCGGCCCCCTCCTGAAATCGTAGCCGAAACCACGTTGGAATATCCTGTTGATAACAGGAACGCGCTCAATTTTATTCTCCGCGAGTTAATCGAGCGAGTCAGTCAAGCTCTCCTGGAACGACAACAAGGAGCTATTCGGATTGAATGCCGAGCGAAATGCGAGCGTGGTGAACCAATCTCGATCTTCGTCGGACTGTATCGACCCAGTGCCAATCCACGTCACCTGTTGGAACTCGCACAGATGCAGTTGGACCAACTCGTGCTTCCCGGACCAATCTCGGCCGTCACGCTGTCGGTGTTGCTTGCTGCACGACTTGCACCGTCGCAGCAGGAGTTATTTGAGTTGTCCCGGCAGGAAGGTCGCCGACAGGTCGCATTACTCGTCGATCGCATGAGTAATCGGCTAGGTCGCAATCGCGTTTTGCGGGCCGTCTTTCAAACCGATGCGCAGCCTGAGCTTGCGTTTCGCTACGAACCCTTGACCGGCGTGACGCAACGAAAGCAGAAAGAACAACGACCGAAGCAGCTACCCCGCCCATTGCGACTGGAACGCGAGCCGGTCCCACTAGATGTCTTGTCTGTTGTCCCACACGGTCCGCCCGTTCAGTTCGACTGGCAGGGTTTCCATCGCGTGGCCCGCGCATGGGGACCAGAGCGGATTCAATACGGCTGGTGGCGCGGCCGCTACGTCCAGCGCGACTACTATCGAGTCGAAACAACCACCGGCAGGCGCTTCTGGCTGTTTCGGCGTTTGCAAGACGGAAAGTGGTTCTTACATGGAGCGTTCGACTGATGCCCGATCAACCTGACAGCAAACGCCGGCTAATCGAAACTGCGCCGATCCGGTGCAGGGCACCCGCCGCCTACGCTGAACTCCACTGCAAAACGAATTTTTCGTTCTTGGAAGGTGCATCCCATCCTGACGAGCTAGTCTGCACGGCGGCAAGTTATGGTTATGCGGCGCTTGCGATCACCGATCGCAATAGCCTGGCCAGCGTCGTGCGGGCACATTCCGCCGCCAAACAGGCCAAATTGAAGCTGTTGATTGGAGCGGAGCTAACGCCTACCGACGCACCTGGGATTGTCGTACTGGCCACCGATCGCCCATCCTACGGACGGCTGTCACGACTGATTACGATTGGTCGGCGGAAAGCGCCGAAAGGCCAATGCCAATTGTCGTTCGATGACATTGCGGATCAGTCGGGCGGGTTACTCGCGGCGGTAGTCGGCGAAACAACTTCAGATGATCTCTGGCGATACCGAGAAGTATTCGGCGATCGCTGCTACCTGCTGGCTGAGCTGCATCGCGGCCCGCACGACGAACAAGAGCTACAACTGCGCATCGCGCTGGCGAAGCAATGTCATGTGCCGCTTGTCGCGGCGAACGATGTGCATTTCCATGCGCCGCATCGCCGGGCGTTGGCCGACGTACTCACCGCAACCAAGCACGGCTGCACGATAACGGAAGCGGGGGAGCTACTGTTTCCGAATGCAGCGCGTTATTTGAAGCCGATCGAAGAGATGCAGGAATTGTTTGCTGCCGCGCCAGACGCCGTTCGTCGCACGGTCGAGGTCGCCAGCCGCTGCTCCTTTTCGCTGGATGAATTGCGGTACGAATACCCGGAAGAATTAACTCCTCAGGGCCAATCGCCGTTGGAGTATTTGACCGGTATCACTTGGCAAGGCGCTCGGCAGCGGTATCCTGCCGGCATTCCAGCTAAAGTACAGGAACTCATTGAGCACGAATTGAAGCTCATCGCCGAGCTTCGCTACGAATCCTACTTTTTAACGGTGTGGGATTTGGTTCGCTTCGCCCGCTCTCGCGACATCCTTTGCCAAGGTCGCGGATCGGCGGCTAATTCTGTGGTCTGTTTTTGTTTGGAGGTTACGTCCGTCGATCCAGAGCGCATGGACATGCTGTTTGAACGGTTCATCTCGAAGGAGCGAGGCGAAGCACCGGACATTGATGTCGATTTTGAGCACGAGCGCCGTGAAGAAGTAATCCAATATGTGTACGAGAAATATGGGCGCGAGCGCGCCGGCATGACGGCGGAAGTCATCACCTACCGGCCGCGCTCGGCAGTGCGCGACGTTGGAAAGGCGCTCGGACTGTCGCTGGATCGAGTTAATACCCTAACCAAAACTCTCGATCGGCATAGTATCTTGCCGGAACAGCGGTGTGCAGCAGCCGGGATTGATCCGCAGTCGCCCATTGGCAGGCAGCTTCTCGGTCTAGTCGGAGAACTGCTTGGTTTCCCCCGTCATCTGGGCCAGCATGTCGGCGGAGTGGTAATCACACAGGGACCACTCTGCGAACTTGTGCCGATCGAAAATGCGGCGATGGACGACCGCACGGTGATTGAGTGGGACAAGGACGACCTTGATGATCTTGGCATTTTGAAGGTGGACTGTCTAGCGCTAGGAATGCTCACAGCCATCCACAAATGCTTTGATCTGATTGACTGCCATTACGGTCAAAAACTGTCTCTGGCAGATATTCCCGAAGGAGACTCATCCGTTTACGACATGATATGTCGGGCCGACACAATGGGCGTATTCCAGATCGAGAGCCGCGCACAGATGAGTATGCTCCCGCGCCTACGGCCACGAACCTTCTACGACTTGGTTATTGAAGTCGCCATCGTAAGACCGGGACCAATCCAGGGGGATATGGTACACCCGTATCTGAGACGGCGCGCGACCGGTGAAGAGGTGACATATCCAAACGATGAAATCCGGGATGTGCTGCACAAAACCTTGGGCGTACCGTTGTTCCAGGAACAGGCGATGCGATTGGCGATTGTGGCTGCGGGTTTCACGGCGGGGGAAGCCGATCAACTGCGGCGCGCGATGGCGGCCTGGCGACGGCCGGGAGTGATTGATGCGTTTCGAGCTAAGTTAATCGCCGGCATGACGGCCAACGGCCTCACGGCCGAGTTCGCGGAGTCGGTATTTCGTCAAATACGTGGTTTTGGTGAGTATGGTTTTCCTGAATCTCACGCCGCTTCGTTCGCGCTCTTGGTCTATGTCTCCGCTTGGTTGAAGTGTCATTATCCGGCTGTTTTCTGTGTCGCATTGCTCAACAGTCAACCGATGGGGTTCTACGCTCCGGCGCAACTCATTCGCAATGTGCAGGAACATGGTATTAACGTGCTGCCGGTAGACGTGAACCATAGCCAGTGGGATTCGACGCTGGAATGCGGCGCGGTTCGACTCGGATTGCGAATGGTTGCTGGGTTGCACAAGTCGCAGGCGCAGCGGATCGAGCAAGCGAAGCCATTTCAATCGATAGACGAATTTAAGCGGAGTGGGATGTCACGATCCACTGTTGAACGTCTAGCAAGAGCAGACGCCTTCCGATCGCTCCATCTAAATCGACGGGCTTCACTCTGGGAAGCGATGCAAGCTACGGATTGTCTGCCACTCTTCGACACATTGGAAGATCGCGAGCCGTCAGTTGAATTACCCGAAATGGAGGAACGCGAGGAAGTAATTGCGGATTATCAAACCGTGGGCTTATCGCTCAAAGCGCATCCCATCGCCTATTATCGCGATCAACTCGATCACCTCAGCGTGATACGTGCGAGCGAACTGGCAAGGATTCGAGATGGTTCTTATGTACGTGTGGCCGGGCTGGTGCTGGTTCGCCAGCGCCCTGGCACGGCGAAAGGTATTACCTTCGTGACGATCGAAGACGAAACTAGTGTCGCCAACTTGATTATTCGCATGGATGTTTGGGAGAAGTTCTACACGGTCGCTCGTACCGCATCGGCATTCATCGCGCAGGGCCGGTTACAGAACCAGCAAGGCATCATCCACGTTCTGGTCAGCAAGCTGGAAAGCATGAACGAGACTTTGACAGAGCTTCGCTCGATGTCGAGAGACTTTCATTGAGGTTTTTGAGTCATGTTCTAGCGATCGATGCCATGCGGATCGACGTTCACGACTTTGTATCCTCCGATCGTAGCCTGCTCGATCGTCAAGTCGCCATTCTGGGCAATTACCAGAAAAGAAAGCACGGGATTCGACTTACTGACGAACTTCACCGTAATCGATCGTTTCCTGGAATCTATGTCAACGGATTTGATCGCCTTACAATCATAGTGCTTCTCCAAATTGTCCAGTATCTGCTTGAGATTCGCCTTAATCTTAGCTGCCTCAGCACGGTCGCCTACGAGTGAACTGGACACTGCAACGATCTTCCGAAGTAGACCGCTGAATTTCTGAATGTCCCGCAGTGCGTCTTGCTGTGGATTGGCAACTGCCGGAACGGACAGTAAAAGCAAAATCAAAAGTGATTTGAATGTCAAATTCATATAAGTCCCCACCAATGATTAGAAGAATGCAGCCGTAGCATTCAAGCTGCGGAAGCCAAATGCCACTTGCTAACCAAGCTCATCTGCCTGTTGCAAAAGGCACAGGTAAAGGTCGAAGTAAACACGACAATGCGAGGCCATCTTTGGCCGATTCGCCATATGCAACTCGCCCAGGCCGCCCAGGACGAGTTCCAAAAGTTCGCAGCCATCAATGTCGTCTCTCACGCCGAATTGTATGGTGGCAAAATTTGCGCGGCGCTGGACCGGCAGCACCCACGCGACTTGTTCGATGTCCAACAACTCCTATCGTCAGACGGACTGACAGAAGAAGTCCGACTCGGCTTCATCGCCGCCCTCTTGAGCCACCCTAGACCGTTGCACGAAATCATTCGCCCAAACTTCCAAGACCAGCGCAGCCTTTTCGATGCACAATTCGCGGGTATGACGATTCTTCCGTTCACATACGACGAATACGAATCGACTCGCGAGCAGCTAGTTCGCGAGGTTCATGAGAATCTTACGGTCGAAGATCGAAATTTGTTATTTAGCTTCAAACGCGGGGAGCCGACATGGAATCTATTCCCAGCTGACACCTTGCAGCAACTGCCGGCCGTGCAATGGAAACTCGCAAATATCCAAAAGTTGAAGAAGAACGCCCGCAAACATGCCGATCAACTGCAAGCACTGAAGGTCGCGCTCTCGTAGACGTCGCAATGTCACTCAAAGCCTCGGATCGACTGGCTCGGATTCGAGAGCGAGCACACCGAAGACGCACTCGTGAACTCGGCGCAGCGGTTCATGGCGTACGAAGCGTTCGAGTGCTTCGGTGCCCAGTGCGAACTCACGTAAAGCGAGCGAGCGTTTGCCACCGAGGCCGCGATTGCGGAGTCGGGCGAGGTTCGGCTCGCTCGTGTAGTCCGGGCCGTAGATGATCCTCAGATATTCGCGACCTCGGCACTTCACTGCCGGCTGGATCAGTCCCTTCTTGCCTTTGGCGATGAAGTCGAGCGGCTTGACGACCATGCCTTCGCCGCCGCGCTCGGTGAGATCGGTCCACCAGGCAGACGCCTCAGCCACTTGGGCAGGATCGGTCAGGTCCACCAGCCGGTACGGTGTCGCGAGCAGGAGTTGTGGGTCGAAGGAGCAAACGCGAGCGAGTGTTTCCATATGCCACTGGTGGTTCTGACCGACATGTACGCCGCCTTCGGTCGCCAACAGGTGGAATGGCGCGAGTTTAAAATCATCGAGCGATTCGACAGGCCAGCAGTAATTGCGATAAGCTGCCACAAACTTCTCGGCCGAATTTCGCCGCTGCTGGAAATCTGCCAAGAGCGATTCAAGTGTACGTGACTCATCGCCATTTAACCGCGCCGCGGCCTTCTGAATCGAATCGAGTACGGTCGGCAAGGCAGCATTTGCTGCTGCCCCAACAGCCGCGTACTGTGACTTCAGCAGTTCCTGCGCCTTGGCCGACCAGGGCATCAACTCGCAATCGAGAACTGCCCAAGTTGTGTCGAACTCGTCCCAGAACGCCGCAGCAGTCAACACTGAGCGGACGCGGTCCAACATTGCCGCTTCCAAAGCTGCGTCGTTGAAGAACTGGCGGCCAGTGCGAGTAACGACGATGCCTGACTCACCTTCAACCCCGAACCGCGCGCGGGCCGCCTGCTCATCACGGCAAACTACCACGACAGCCCGCGATCCCATGTGCTTCTCTTCGCACACAACATGCGGTACGCCTTGATTGCGGAAGTACGCAAACGCTTCCTCGGGATGCTCCAAATAACCTTCCCGCTGCGAAGTCTCCGAAGGCGACATCGTCGGCGGGAGGTACACGAGCCACTTCGGGTTGGCCGCGAACCGGCTCATCACTTCGAGCGCGGCCGTGCCGTTCTCTTCACGAACCGTCACATTATGCCGCAGCCGGGTCGAAATAATCCGCTTGCCGGTTACATCCGCGAGGTCGAGCAAGTCGTCGTGCTCATGCTGCGTCGAGAGCGACGGCGACTTCTGTGCATCGGCGAGAAACGGCCGGGCCGGCTCGCAGTACGTCCGCTTCGCCTTCACAGAAACGAACTCTCGCTCCGGGTGGCGGAGCGCGGTAAGCGAGCCGCCGAACACGCAGCCCGTGTCGATGTTGATTGTTTTGTTCAGCCAATCCGGCTGCGGTACCGGCGTGTGGCCGTAAACAACCATCGCGTTGCCACGATACTCAGCCGCCCAGTTGTGGCGAACCGGCAGACCGAACTCATCGGTCTCGCCGGTTGTTTCGCCATAGAGAGCAAACTCTCGCACCTTGCCTGAGCCACGCCCCTGCATCGACTCCTTCATACCGGCATGCGCGACCACTATCCGGCCGTCGTCGAGCACGTAATGACTTACGAGGCCGTCGAGAAACGCGGATAACTCTTTGCAAAACTGCGGCCGGCATTCCTCGGCAATCGCGTCGATCTCCGCGAGCGAGTTGGCCAGACCGTGACTAATCTGCACATCCTTCCCGCGCAACTTCTTGAGCAGCTTCATATCGTGGTTGCCGGGCACGCAGAGCGCCGAGCCAGCGGCCACCATATTGCGCACCAGGCTCAAGCAATCGACCACTCGCGGCCCACGATCCACCAAATCACCAACGAACACCGCCTTGCGGCCAGCCGGATGGATATAGCAGAGGCTGGACCAGCCCCGCCCGGCATCCGCAACCGGCTGCGATTCATACCCAAGTTCCGCCAGCAATTCTTCGAGTTCATCACAGCAACCATGCACATCGCCGATGAAGTCGAACGGGCCGCGCTCGTGCCGTCGATCATTCCACAACGGTGTCCGTTCGATGGTGACAGCCTCCACCTCCTCCGGCGTTTCCAACACGAAGATATGACGGAACCCTTCCCGCTTGAGCGACTTGAGCGACCGCCGCAATTGCGACCGCTGCTGCCGAATCACATGCTCCCCAAAATCTCGATCCGGCCGTTCTCGATTCCGCTGCTGGCAAACCTCCTCCGGCAGATTGAAAACAATGACCACCGGCAGCGTATGATACTCCCGCGCGAGCGCCACGAGCGGCTGCCGCGACTCCTGCTGTACGTTCGTCGCATCAACCACCGTCAACCGCCCCGCCACCAACCGCTTCGAGGCGATGAAATGCAGCACCTCAAAGGCATCTTTCGTAGCGACCTGGCTGTTCTCATCGTCACTCACCAACCCACGACAATAGTCCGACGACAACACCTCGGTCGGCAGAAAATGCGTGCGCGCAAACGTGCTCTTGCCGGAACCACTGGCACCGACAAGCACGACAAGCGACAAATTGGGAATCGAAATAGTCATTTGTATCTGACTTACTGACCGTTGCTATCGAATCACTTCGGAGATGAACTGGCTGTACTCATCGCGCATCGGCAGATCGTAAATGCGACGGGGCCGTCGTCGAAGCGTTGCAACCTGCTCACCGGTTTTCTCATTGGTCGCCGGCTTCTCGTAGGCTTCCCAAACAATCCCGACTCCTCGCTTCTGCCAATTGGGCAACTCGTTGAAATTGATTCTTCGCCGGAAAAGCAACTCATTTTTCTCCCCAACCGACAACCTTCGCAAAGCGTCGGTCGCTTGGGCCACCGTCTGCCCTTCCCTGCGTAGCTTCCAGTAGCAATGAGCATTGAGCGCGTTTCGATGAGCGTCTTCGTTCCGCCAGCGAAAATAGTCCACCACACAATCCACATTCGGTAGTTCCGAAATACGGCAATCAAAACTGGCCAAGTCTCCGAGCAGTAACGAAAACTTCGCACTCGCCTCGCCGGCGAGCACCGAATTGAGTTTGCGAAGTTTGCGGCCGAACAAGTTGTGGTCCCTATCGAGAAGCAGAGAAATCTCATCGCTTTCGGTGAATGCGTAGACGACGCGGAAATCACTCGTCATCAAATGCTCGGCCGTCTCGACCATCAAATCGCGAAACCGCTCGTCGAACGGAACCTCGAATGGATGCACCTCCTTGGTCAGCCGGGTAAAGCCACGACCATCCAAGCGAGCAACCGTGTATACGCCCGGCAACACGCAATAATCGTGCGCCGTTTCAAATACCCGCATTTTCGCGTCTAGTTCGTCAAACTTCATCGTTCCATTCCGCAACGCAAAATGTGCCGTCCGAAGCGATAGACACGTAGTATAGAGAGTCGAAGCCCTCGGCCAGGTTCGGCAACTCCAATCGCTTGTACGTTCCCAAGAGACCTTGAATCGGAACCTCCTGTCCGCTCACTCGCTGTTCCAACCGCTGTTTGCAATCGTCTACTTTGGAAGCGAAGTAATATCCCACGACTCGAAACCCGACCTGTTTGGCGGGCATGATATATTTGGCCCGCTCCTCTATTGTCGGATTCGTGTTATCTACCACCACCGGCTGCTTCGCGTTTAGGCAAGCCTTGAACAGCAATTCCTCTCGATATCGAGTGCGCAGCATATCGAGATTGATCCGCACATGCGAATCATAAAATCGCTCTCGGCAAAAGGTCGATTTGCCGGCTCCTTGGATGCCCACGAAGATCACTGCTTCCATCAGCGCGGCTCCGCAGTGAATACTTTCAACCTCAACTGAATTAACAGCTTGTTGAGTCGCGCCGTCGCCGAAGCACCACTCTCTGGCAGTGCCGACTTCGACATTGCATCCCCCAATCTGGAAACCAGTCGCTGATACTCTCGCTCGTGAAACTCCACATCTGCCGCATCCAGGCCGCCCTTCTCTGGCCCAGACAGCTTCCGAGCGACGAGATCAGCAATGTACGGCAGCTTCGCCGTTTCATTCAGCTTCAATAGGTTCGCCTCAACTTCACCGGTTTTCATCAGGTGAATGCCCGTCACGCGGAGCGCGCACGATAACACCGACCGCACCCACAGGATGCACAGCCTTGCCGTTCGTCCCTTGCACCTGCTTGAGGGCAACGACCTGCGTGCCGACCGAGTAAATCAGGTTCGGACTATTGTGGACGCGATGTTTCATTCTCACCTCGATCTTGCTGAGTGCGGATGTCCTCAAAGATTGCCATCTGTGATGGCGCTCCGACACTTGCGTCCTCTGGTCCCACAGGCAGGAACCGAACAGTGTAATGGAACTGCCCGGCCACTCGGTTGGCCCAATCCTGGAACTCTGCGCGCGTCCACTCAAACCGATGGTCGCTGTGTCGCATGACGCCTGCGGGTAGCGTCTCCCAAACCACGTTGTATTCGCTGTTCGGTGTCGTTAGCACGACCGTACGCGGCCGGGCATGCTCGAACACGACTCGCTCGAACGCCGACAGCCGGGCCGGGTCGAGATGCTCGATCACTTCGACAATCGCCGCCGCATCGAAGCCGGCCAGCATCTCGTCGCGGTAGGTCAGCGCCCCGTGGTGCAGTCGAATGCGATCCCGCTGCATGCTCGGCAGCCGGTCGAGCCGGAGGCGACGATGGGCGATTTCGAGCGAGCGAATCGACACATCCATCCCCAGAATACTCGTGAACTGCTTGTCCGCGAGGAGTTCGCGCAATAGCTTTCCTTCGCCGCAACCGAGGTCAACCACCGTCTGAGCACCGGAGGCCCGGATCACCGAAAGGACAGCACCCAGTCGCTGTTCGTGAAGCGTTTGCTCTCGCTCGGTCGTGACCACCTTGTCGGCCAAGCCCGCAGCACCGTCGAGTTCGTCCGGCACTTCATCTACCACCAACCGCGCGAGGGCCTGCCGAGCCAAGCCCGGTTGCCGGGCAAGGTAGCGGCGCGTGATCAACTCGCGTTCGGGATGGTCCGCCAACCAATCGCCGGCCTTCGCCAGCAGTTTCTCAACCTCGTCCTGGCCAATGAAATAATGCTTCCGCAAATCGAACACAGGAATCAACACGTACAAATGTTGCAACAGCCGCGCAATCGTGGTCGTCTGCGCAAGCTGCACCGAAAAGAACGGACTCTCGCCCCACCCGGGAAATTGCACGTCGAGCGGATACCCCACTGCCGTGACCGTGTACCCCAACGGCTCAAAGATTCGATGAAGCAACTCCTCGCCACCACGAACCGGCAACACGTCGATCTGGGCAGTGAGCGGAATTGGCGCGCTTACCACCTCGGCTTTCTCTTTCGACCGCCCTGCCAGCGCCGAACCGAACACCTGCGCAATCGCCACGCTCATGAACGACGACGCCACATACGGCCGGTCGTTCACATACTGATCGAGCAAACCGTCTTTCCAATCACCCTTGCCACGAACCAGCCGCACCGGATTGACTTCGAGCAGCAGGCAGGCCGTGCATCGCTCGCCGTTCGCCTCGGGATAGAACACATGCGCCGTGCCGAAGCTCAACTCAAACTGCTGATGCCGATCCGGGTGCTTGTGCAATAGGAACCCAAGATCGGTCGCCGGCGAACGAGTTGTTGTAATCGAGAGCAGCATCGCAACCCCGCCGAGTTCAAGAAAAGAAGCACCGCTCGAATCTAACAAAAACGGGCCTGCGCCCGAAGACGCAAGCCCGCCGTGCGTGAGATTATTCGTCTCTAAAAGTAGTGGTCGCGGTTGGAGCCGTCAAAACCGGCCCGATCTGAGGCAGCACCGCTTGAACGGCCGCCCGCTGCCGCACGGACAGAGATCGTCCCGCCCGAGCTTCTCCTCAAGCAGCTTATCGCCATGAACCACGCGCACGCCGACCTTAACCTTCGTTTCCGAAGGGTATCCTCGCCGCCGCTTGCTCATCGGCTCGAAAAAACGATTCATCTGTGGATTCGTATCGCATGGCGCACCTCCCTTTCATGCAGGCGATTCAACGGCTAGTCAAGGCCAGACAGCCGACGTGGCACGAAGGTTTACAGCCTGAATGCGAGTGCGCCGCCCACCCTTCCAGCGTGGGTGAGCCTGCAACCACTTGTCCATGTGAATCGGCAGCAACTTTGAAACCGACATCTGTCCGAACCCGTCATGAGCATAGTCGCCTGCCTTCGGCTTCGGTGGCTGCTTGCCATTGCGCTCGATGAAGCGCGACGGCAGACCATAGCAAAAATCAAAGAGCGTGTTTTGCCGACTGATGAACGTTGACTTAGCACCGCTATCTTCGACCTTACGCAAATACGCCAAGCATACTTGCAAGACAGAAACATCCGAGCCGTCATCGACCGGCTCATCAGGAGCCGCCATCATCCGGTGGTAGGCCGCCTTCACATCCGCCTGCGGCGTGTTCTGATCACGCATGCGGTCGCCGTTGTCATACTCAAGTGGCACTTGATGGCCCTTGATGTTGGCCACCCAACCTCGTCCCTTCTTGAAGAAGTAGCCGCGGTTGCGGCTCCCCTTGCGCCGACCTTTGCCTTTCGCCATGACGATCCCCCGATGTAGAATGACACCGTGCCCTGCGCCGACGCCCCCCAAAGGATAGGTCAAAATTTAATGACAAGTTTAATGACGGGGGCGTCACGGCTCTAAAAAGAGCCTATAAACAAGGCACAAAACCTATTATGCCCTCGTAGCTCAGGGGATACGCTCCAAACACCTGAAATTGCAGCGTTTTTCGATGATTGCTCAACGGCTGGGTATCCGCTCTTTGCAAAAAATTACCCCAGTTGCCCCGCAGAATACTGCCATTTACTGCCAGGTATTCAGCTTCGATCGTTGTAGCTCAGTTGGTAGAACACAACGTTGCCAAAGTTGTCGTCGTCGGTGCGAAACCGATCCCGTCTCATCGCAATCTGGATGGCCTGCTATTGAAAATCTGATCCAGATGCTATGAAGGTTTGATTCCCGAAGAG
>CAZJWY010000071.1:0-24193 GCA_964549545.1 uncultured Planctomycetaceae bacterium
CGGAGTCGCCGCGTGAACTGAAGTCCTTATGTACCAACCGGCAGTGCCATTCGTGGCAGGAACCTTTTTCACTCATCTACCACATTATCCGTATCTGCGGTCGAGTGGCTCCACCCCCGACGCATCACCGGGCCGCGCGTTGCTAGCGTGGGGCGATGCGAATCGGGTGTCCTCCAGGCTTTATAGATCGCCTGGCTTCTTATAGAAGGTTTGGGCTCTTCCTGAGATCTTTGCGCAAATCATGAGGGGGGCGTAGAATAATCCTGTTCTCCCGTCCCTCACCTCCCCCCTCCGTGTCTCCGTGGTAAATGCCTTCTAAAAACCACAAAAACTTCTTGCAATTAGTCACCCAATCGTATATGGTCATACGTACACTATCTGGCCATTGTCGGCCCCCGCTCTTTGAAAACTCCAGCACAGCACAATCGACTGCCAGATCGCGGTTCGTACCTGCGGCTATCGGCCAGATGACGCTACCGGTGCGCAATCGCTCGTCGAACGTCGAATTTCTTGGACCGAGCGCTGCGCAGTAAAGCTGCGCGCGTAAATTACACAAAACCCGGCGAGTATTGCTCGCCCTCGCGCGCAGTTCACTCGCGTTTTACTGTTTTTACCTGGATCGCGGCCGAGCGAAATTCCAGGGTTTTGGTACTGGTAAGTTAGTGTGTGGGATTGAACCGACCCACTTTCGCCGCTGATTCTGCTCCGCAATCATGGCGGGATGGACGGGATAGAACTTCTCAAGCGCGACGCGCTGTTACGTCGCAACGCCAAGATACTGGCAGCCAAGCGTGAGTATCACAACGAGCTAAAGGCCATTAAGCAGCTTGGGCGCAAGCTGGGCGTGTGCATGCCAGGTAGGCCGCGTAAGCCCGTGGTGACCGAGGACGCCAGCCTCAAAGCCACGACCGTTGCCAAGCAGATACTTATGGAAGGCAAGGCGATGACACTGCGGGAGTTGACGCTGGAAGTGCAGCGGCGTGGGTGCAGGCCGCTGGACGATTACCGGGTTGTGTCGCACGCTATCAATAGCGGGCTCCGCAACTATCGGCGTCACCTTAAGCGGGATAAGAAGGGGAAGTGGTCGGTGGCAGATGCCGCGTTATAATTAGGCACCTCCGGTGGCGGAATTGACAAGTCGCCGCCCGAAAGGGCGTGCGAGTCCGGCCCTCGCCCGGAGGACTCTCATCTGCCGATTGACGGCAGAGGTTTGCCCCAGTGCTGACGCGTTACCCATGCGCCGCGTTGGATGGGTCGCAGCTTGCGCGATCTATGGGTGCCGCAAACTAGCGGCTCGGACTCCTCTGGCCGCAGCCCAAGCTCTATATCACCACCGAACTTAAGGCCAAGTTGCACATTGCGTCCGGGGACTTCTATCTTTAGCTTCGCCTCGCCGCCCCCGCGAATCGGCGCAATTTTGTCGTCCAGTTTCAGCATTCGCGAATCGTCGTATGTATGTAGAACCGCACATTCTGCAAATAGCGCAGTGGCGATATGAATAGCGTCAGGTGGTTTCGCACGATAGATACGGCCAATCGCAGCCGCATCTTCAGCAATACGCGTTGTTACATTGATTACTGTGATGTAGTCGTTTCGGAAGTAGTCAAGGATGTCTTTGACGTCGGCGGCCATTTGTTCCTCGGTGCAATCTCTGTTTAGATACGCAACCTCAGCTATAGCCATTGTCGACGTGAAGATTTGCGCGCGTCCATTCGCGGCCTCATCTGTCCAGTACTCCAGCACTTCGATGCGGTTGGGGTCACCTTGGAGCCTGCTAATAAAAACGCAGGAATCCCAGTAAAGCTTAATCATCGTCGCGCATTCCTCTCACATACGTCGACGACTCAATACCGCCTGTAATGTTGATGTACTTTCCCTTGAATTGCGGTAAAAGCGACCGATCCGGCTTAATCGTTAGTGACGTCGCCGCCACTCTCTCGGCCTTGCCATCACCGCCATAATAAATTAGGCCCTCAACAATTACTCGCTTTTGCCAGCCAGTACGAACCTCTTCCCGCATGACTTCAGCAAACGTGCACTTTAGTCGCTTGCCAGAAATCACATCATATAAGCTGAAGTAGTGTTCGGTTCCGATCAGATTCTCGATTTTTCCTTCAACTGTACCGTGCTCGGTGTACGGTTTCTGCGGCTCAGTTGGCGCAGCCGCTTGGTTGATTATTCGCGATACATTTTCCGACACACTGCGCATCGGGACTACGGTTTTCGTCGCCGAAGCAAATTGTATTTTAAGAACACCATTCTCATAGTGGTCAGTGATTCTCTTCGCCGCTGCAAGCGCTTTGGGCGAAAATCCGGGAGGGACCGCAGCTTGCTCGCCAAGCATTTCGATTCCTCGTAAAGTCGTGTCGACGATCTGGTCGCTGTAGTCAGCAACAACGATCGCTCTCGCGGCTAGGCCAATGAAAAGCGGACTCTTAACCGAAGCCTCGACAACTTCCCATTCAGTCGTGCCAGACTCCAATCCAGATACGCCACGATCAACTTCCCGTAATAAGTCGAGCGTGTCGTGCAGAGTCTCATCGAAAGAGCGCGCATCGACGTATTCACCTTTTCCGGCTACCGTGAGGCCAAATTTCTTTTTGGATTTCTTCGCCATATAACCATGTGTACTCGTGTACACCAATTGTAGCTAGGACGGGCAAGCTAGCTATCACCATTTTATGGTACGTCGGCGAACCAATGCCACAAAATCTTGTCTGAATAGCCCTGCCGCTACAAGCTGCCACTGCCGCCACACCTGGGTTGAACCGGAGAGCGGCCCGCGCCTTGGCGGCGCAGCAGCCTTATATCCTGCCGTAGGGAACGTGCGCGCACGACTGGGTTCGATTCCCCCTCTCTCCGCTTACTTGCGTTTAAGCAGTCCGCGTAGAGCCTCTGTAACGGCCTTGGATCGACTCCAGCCCTTAGCCTCCCGATAGGCTTCCAGGCTATCGGCCAGGTCTTCAGGGACTGTCACCGCGATAGTAACGGCCTTGCCCGTTTCCTTCGGCGGTCGCCCTGCGCCCTTGCGTTTCCCCCCGTGGGCTACCTTTTTCGCCATAGATTACCCTTGAATAAAATATTGTAGAAATCATGTTGACATGACGACTTGATAACAACATAATAGTATTCAAGTGGCCCGGCAAGGCCAATAAAAAACCCCACCGCAACCCGGCAAGGTCGCGATGGGGTGTGACAACTGGCTTCCGCCAATCGCCGCTGTAAACACGATTATAGCGGGAGCCCAAACGAAAGACACCCGCGATGATCGTCATAGCCTGCACCCACGAAACCCGCCACAAGCACGGCAAAGACCGCCAAGGCAACCAGCGTTACAAGTGCGCCGACTGCGGCCTGACGTTCGTGGACGATTCGGTTAAGCCGCTGGGCAACCTGCGGATCGGCATGAAGCAAGCCAGCATGGCCTTGGCCCTCATGCTGGAAGGGATGAGCATCCGCAGCGTCCAGCGTCTCACGGGCCTCTGCCGCCAGACCTTGGCCGATCTAATCCTGCTGGTTGGCGAGAACTGCCAGCGGTTCCTGGAATCGACCGTCAAGAATGTGGAAGTTTCCGACGTTCAGGTTGATGAAATCTGGTCGTTCTGCGGCATGAAGGAAAAGACCCGCGTGGCGCGTGGCTACTCGCCCGAGTATGGCGATAGCTGGACGTTCTACGGCATCGAACGCGACACCAAGTTAATCCTGGCCCACCAGGTCGGCCAACGTGACAGTGATACGTGCTGGGCTTTTCTGCTCAAGCTCAAGGCCGCGATCGGCAAGGGCCGGTTCCAACTTACGACCGATGGCCTGAAAGCCTACACGAACAACGTCCCGTTTGCGTTTCAATCGCAAGTGGACTTCGCCCAACTGATAAAGAACTACAGCAGCACCCAGGAAGTAACTCGCTACAGCCCGGCCACGATAACCAACATCGAAAAGCTGCCGATCTTCGGTGAGCCTGACGAATGGCGGATATGCACGAGCCATATCGAGCGGTTCAATCTCACCGTTCGCATGAGCCTGCGCCGGTTCACTCGCTTGACCAACGCCCACAGCAAGAGCCCCAAGCACCACGTAGCCATGCAGGCCATTTTCGTGGCGTGGTATAACTTCGCCCGCAAGAATGAGGCGCTCAAGAATCAGACGCCAGCGATGGCCAGCAAGCTGACGGACCACGTCTGGACAATCAAAGAGTTGATCGAGAATGCGGCGAAATAATTTATTTCCCACACACTAACTTACCAGTACCAGGGTTTTGCACGGCCGACTGGGACCCCTACGGCGCGACGAAATCGCAACTTCAAGCGACGCCCCAACTTAACACGACGACTCGCGAAACGGCCCGAACAAAACCCTCTGGCGCTCGAGGATTTCAGAGATTTGCTCGCCCGTGCGAAAGTGAGGATCGCAAAATGACAAGCCGCCGGCACGCAGCATGAAATAGGTGGGCGCGCGACAAGAGCCTGGTCGCTTTCGCAACCAGGCTCTCACGCTCCCCCCCGAGATAGCTCTTGGATCTTCGCTGGCCGCGATGCGTCCAAGTTCCCTGACTGCTATTTTGTTTCGTAGCTGACTTGTTGAGCCATCCGCTCGACCGGTGCGATGCGATACGGCTTGGCCTGTTGATAGACGACTTGGCGATCTTTGTAGGCACCCCGTTCGTCGGTCGGGGCCAGCTCGATCGCTCGCTGAATCGAAGCCATTGCCGAGGCGAAGTCGCCCGCGCTAGCCTGGGCGGCGGCAAGTGAGTCGTAGCTCACAGGATCGTCATGCCCGCCGTACTCGATGGCCCGCTTGGCCCGCTCGAGTGCGAGCTCGGGACTACGCAACGCGCTATCCGGGCAAGTGGCCAGCAGCCACGCCGAGCCCGTGTTGGCCTGGTTCGAGTTGGGGTCGATCTCCAGAGCCCGATCGTACTCGGCCAAGGCATCGGCGTAGCGACCGAGGTCCGTCAGTAGATCGGCCCGGCACGCCGCAGCATAGCCGTCGTTCGGCGCCAGTTGAACAGCCGCGTCGTAGTGCAGCACGGCCTCGTCCAAGCGATCCGTCAACTGGCAGACACGTCCGTAGCCACGGTGGGCGACCGCCAGATTGGCGTCGAGGTCGATCGCCTTTTTGTAGTCCTGCTGGGCGGCTTCCAAGTTGTTGGCCACCATGAACAACGCAGCCCGGTTCGAGTAAGCCTTGGCAAACTGTGGGTTAACCTGAATCGTGCGCGAGAAGTCGTCGAACGCCTTTTCGAACTGCCCGGCTTGCGCTAGGAGCACGCCACGGTTGTGGACCGCTCGCCAGCAAGTGGAATCAGCCCGAATCGCGTCGTCGAAGTCGAGAATGGCGTCTTTGTCGCGACCATCCTCGGCTTTGAGCTGGCCACGGCGGTTGAGAGCCCAGGCAGTCAGGTTGTTGGCGTACTGGGCCGACTCCGGACTGATCTGGCTGGCCTGTGCTCGGCGGCAGGTCTCGATGACGCGAGAGAAGTCTTGTTCGGTCTTGGCCGAGGTGCTCAGCGTATGGGCTTGGGTGACAAGCTGGTCGCCGGGCGTTGATGGCCCCGCCGGCTTGGCTGCGGCGGCATTCGTTGAATTCATTGTCGTCGGAGTCATCGAGGCAGGCGAAGCCGTCCACGGGGAAGCCGGCGTGGAATTGGGCGCCGGCTTGGCAGCCTGACCAAATCGGCCCGGCAGCGGCATCGGCTGCGCAGTCGCGTTCTGCTGAATCGGGATTGGCGGCTGACTCGAAGCCTTATGATAGTTCTGGTTGTTCAGCGCGATCGGCTGCATCGCGCGGCCGTTGACGACCGGTTGTTGCGTCGGCCGGCTGGCAGCCATTGGTTGATTGCTCGGTTGGCTAGGTCCACGTGGATGCGACGGACCCGTGCTGTTTGCAGCAGGTTGACCGTAAGCTGCCTGTGGTATCGAGCTACTCGACCGAGTCGCTTGAGCGGGCGCTTGTGACGGCCGGCCAAACCACGACTTAGGCAAGACATCGCCGCCCACCAAAGGGTGCTTCGACGACCCGGTGCCGGGCTGCGAAATTGTTGTGGAGTTGGAACGTGGACGTGAGTCATAATAGCTTGCCTGCTGAACCGCTTCGTCGACGTAACGGATGTCCAGCGGCAGCTCGGCTGGCATGTCCATGGCGGCGCCGTCGACGGCGTAAGCGGTCGATGGGGCCGTAGTTTGGCAAACAAGACCAGTCACGATGACCAAAGGGAAGTAGCGTGCAACACGCATGGCTAAACCCGTCCAACTTAGATTGAGGGGAATTCGCTCAGGCTATTGCGAAGCAGTAAAACACCGCTCGCCAATACTGGCCTGCACCAAGCTTTCGCTCGTCCGGAGTCTATCGACCAGCGAGTAGGCTTAACCTAATCGGAATTATCAAAAAAGTCGGCAGGATCGATAAAAACCACCCACTCGACCCATTTTTTGTTCTGGAGCTACTGCTGGCAGCAGTAGAAAGGCCTTGATAGAAACCACATGGCTTCGCGGAATTAATGACGGCTTTGAATGGGGCCGATTGGGTGATTGGGGTCGAGCGTCCTCCCACCCGCCGGGTGCGTGACGACGCCTTGACCCCAGCGCCCTGGAACATGCCTTCAAAGGCGTTTTGACAAGGCGAGGCGCACTGCGGTTAGCGCGCGGATTCGTTTCGCGTGCTAGCTTTGGCGTTTGCTTCGCGGATCGGCGCGGTCTCGGCGCCAGGAGAGGCGGTGTTGCGGAACGCTTGGCCGCTTTGGTAGAGGGCCAATCGCTGTTTGAGCGACGGCACGGCATCGGTCGGAGCGCTACTCAAGGCCTTTTGCTGGAAGTTGAGCGCTTGATCGAAGTGGCCCGCGCTAGCGTGTGCAGCGGCGAGCGTGTCGAAGATCAAGTAGTCGTTTTCCGGGCCAAGTTTCAGAGCCTGCTCGGCGGCAATCAGCGCGTCGTGCGAGCTTTGGAACCGCGGGTTGGGGCAGGTGGCTTCGAGCCAGGCGAGGCTACGGTGGGCCTCGGCGCAACGCGGGTTCTTGGCAATCGCCTGCTCAAAATCAGCGATCGCTTGCTCGTAGTTCCCCTGCGCCGCGGAGAGGTTGCCACGTTGCGTTAGAGCATCGGCGTCATCCGGCGAGAGCTCGACGGCGCGGTTGCAGTCGACGAGCGCTTTGGAGAATTCCGCTAATTGCTGGTATGCGTAGGCACGATCACGATGCAGTTGGGTGTCATTTGGCAGGTTGTCGATTGCCAGGTTGTAGTCTTCGATCGCGTCTTCGGTACGGCCGAGGGCGGCGAGCAGTTCAGCGCGATTGCGATAGGCAACGGCCAGCCCTGGGTTCAGCTCGATGACACGATTGAAATCGCGGAGCGCCGCAGTGAACTGGTTCTGTTGGGCCAGGGTTACCGCGCGGTTGTGGATGGCCAGCGAGCAGTTTGGATCGAGAGAGATGGCGGTTTGAAAATCAATAAGGGCACCTTCATCGCGGCCACCTTCGGCGAGCATTTCGCCACGGCGATTGTGAGCCCAGGCGCTCAGCCGACGAAAGGAGTTGGATTGTTTTTCATCTGGGCCCTCGCGCAGGCCACGTTCGCAAAACTCGACGACAGCGGCCAGTTCTTCGATCGACTCGGCGCTCTTGGCTGCGTTCTGAGCTTGTTCCAGCCAGCCGGCGGGCGACTCGACGCAGTTCGAGACGATTGATGGCGATACCTCGGCTTTGGCTAGAGTCGCATCGACAGAGCCCTGTTCGTTGAGTTGGCTTGGTGCTTGGGGCAACGGAACGGTTGCCGGGAGGCGTTGCAGCGCGGTCGTCTGGCTCGCATATCCGGAGGCAGCGAACGGCACGTCGAAGACGGCCGCATCGACGTGGATTGGTGCTGGTTGTGGTTGCGGCAGCGCAGCTTTTTGCGCTTCGTGTTCCGTTATCCAACTTGGCTGGTTGAGTGGTTTAGGCGTGAAACGGATGGGGCTCGAGGAGTCTGCCAGACGTGAATAGAAGGTGGGGTCAGTCTCTTTGTCGCGAGCAGCGGCCTGGTTACGAAGCACGTCGCCAAGTGGAAGAACGTCCCACTTCGGCTCGCCGGACGGAGTGGCAGATGGCGAGAGCATCGCCACTTTCACGGAGGATTTTTCGCTGCCTGGAATGACCGGTGGACGCCAGCGGCTAATGGGACCGGGGCGTAGGTTGGTGTCGACCGGCGGCGCCTTGGACACTTTGGCGAAGGGGTTCTGGTAAACGACCTGTCGTTGGTGGACGCTCGGTTTGGGCTTGGGCTCGGAAACCGTTTGCGCCGCGGCCGGCGATGGAGGCGTCGTGGTCGGCTGAGGTTGTGCCTCAGGTTTTGGGGGCGCAGTCGCTTGCGTCGCTGGTTGGGAATTAACCGACAGGGCGAATGGGTTGTTGGTGACGCCGGGCAGATCGGCGGTCGGAGGCTCGGATTGAGCGCAAGAGGTGCTTACGGTGAACGAAACGGCTCCGGCGACGACGAGGTTCGAAATCGGCCGTGCAATGTGTGATAGCTTCCTTGCCATCGTTGCGAGCTCCGAATTTGTGAAAAGCCGTTGGGCGCGAATGCCAACGCTTGAATATTGTTTATTCTCGTGGTTCGGTCATTTTCCAGGGATCGAGGGCTTCGTCGAGTTCTTTGTCGGGCAGAACTTTTCGCTCGCGGCAGAGCGCGCGAATCGTCTTGCCACTTTCGAACGCCTCTTTGGCGAAGGCGGCCGCCTGCTCGTAGCCGATCTTCGGTGCGAGCGACGTAACCATCATCAATGACTCATCGATCAATTGGCGGCAGCGTTCTTCGTTGACTTCCAGGCCGACGAGCAGCTTGTCGACGAAGACGTTGGTGACATTGGCCAGCAGCTTTACTGATTCCAAGAACGCATCGATCATGACGGGCATCGCTACGTTCAACTCGAAGAGCGAGCCGACGCCGCCGAGCGCGGAGGTGGTGACGACGGTGTCGTTGCCCAGGACGCGGCAGGCGACTTGCATGGCGGACTCGGCGATCACGGGATTTACCTTGCCGGGCATGATCGAGGAGCCGGGCTGCGTGGCGGGCAGCGACAGCTCGAAGATGCTACAGCGCGGGCCGGAGCCGAGCAGGCGGATGTCGTTGGCGATTTTGGTCAGCGAGACGGCGATTGTTTTCAATTCGCCATGGGCTTCGACAAAGGAATCTTTGGCGGCTTGGGCTTCCGGATGATTTGCGGCCTCGACGTAAGTGCAGCCGAGGTCTTTCGACAGTGCCGCGCACACCTTGGCGGCGAACTGCGGATGGGTGTTGATGCCGGTGCCGACGGCCGTGCCGCCGATCGGCATGTTTTCTTCCAATCGTTTGAGTGCCCTCTCTGCACGGAGAACCGCGTAGTGAGCCTGTGCGGCATAGCCGGAAAAGACCTGGCCGACGCGGATCGGCGTGGCATCCATCAGATGCGTGCGACCGATTTTGACGATCTTGTCCCACTGCTTGGCCTTCGCGTCGAGGTCTTGGTGCAGTCGTTTGAGTGCGGGGATCAACTCGCGCGAAATAGCCACGCTGGCGGCGATGTGCATGGCCGTGGGGAACGTGTCGTTGGACGACTGCCCCATGTTGACGTGATCGTTGGGATGGACGGCCCCTTCTTTGCCCTTCGCGCCGAAGCCGAAGCCCAAGCGGTGGTTAGCGAGGTTGGCGATGACTTCGTTGGCATTCGTATTGGTCGAGGTGCCGGAGCCAGTCTGGTAGATGTCGACCGGGAAATGGGGATCGTGTTTTCCGGCGGCGACTTCCTCGGCGGCGGAGATGATCGACTTGGCGAGTTTTTCGTCGAGCTTGCCGAGTTCATGGTTCGCTCGTGCGCAGGCGGCTTTCAAATATCCAAACGCATGGATGACGGCGGCAGGCACGGGCTGGTGGGCAACGGGAAAGTTGTCGATGGCGCGCGCGGTCGAAGCGCCGTACAGCGCATCGGCCGGCACTTTCATTTCGCCCATCGTGTCGCGTTCGGTGCGGAATCCGCTCATGGAGGTTGTAGGTCCCAGCTAGCTAGAGAGAAAATCGGGGGAATGATACTGACAAGCACTCCCCAACGGAATGGTGAATTATTGCAATTGTCGTAATGTTTAGATGCAGTCAACGATAGCGTTTTTTGGCCGGCTCGTTAAGATGGTGCGATTGGGCGGAAGGGGTGCTTTTGCGCACGGCGATCCGAGACGGATCGGCTACATATAGCCCGGTCGTTCCGACCGGGAGAGTGAGGCATCTACCTGCAACGATCCTATCCCTTGCCCCCCATTCCATTACTGCACGCTTCCTTGCTAACGAGCTTGCCATGAGAACGTCTGAGTTACTTCATTTCGCGTTTCGAGCCCGAGATCCGTTGGCGTTGGGAAAGTGGTACGCGGAGCTATTCGAGGGACAGTTCTTTATCCACCCGGTAATGTCTGCACTGGGGATCGTGATCGTGAAGATCAACCATCCCGAGGCGGTGTTCGACGGCTTGTTGGAGTTCTGGCCATGGGACGTAGAGTGGGATGGGAAGGCGGCCGTATTTCGGAAGATCGAGGCGCGTCCCTCGCCGACCAGCTATGGTCATGCGGCGGTGAAGGTGTCGGCCGATGCGGCCACGATTTGTCATGAGCTGGAGCGGCGCGGGGTGGCGTATCGCATGGAGCCGCGGGCGGCGGGGTTTTTGATTCCGGTGGTGGATGATCCAGAGGGGAATATGATTGAGCTGTTTCCGAACATGGACAACGTGCCGCTGCCTGGAAAGGCGCTCTGTCCGCCGGAGCACATCGACGCGGCGCTGGCGGAGGTGCGAGGAGCGTTTGAGCGATTGTCGAAGAACCTCGATGAGGCGGATGGAGTGCCGCTGTTGTTGTTCGAGGCGCAGATGCAGCAACAGCAGTGAGGTAGCGACTACGGAATGTGGAGTGTGCCTGCTACACTAAGGGATGACTCAAAAATAACTCCGGTAGATAGGATTCACCACGGAGGCACGGAGGACACAGAGAAAAATTCGAATGATTTCTCCGTGTCCTCTGTGTCTCCGTGGTTATTCTGAAAATTGGGAAGCTATTATTGAGTCGTTCCTAAGAGGTTCTAGCAAGTTGTCTTTTCAAGGCACCCTCACCCCGGCCCTCTCCCAAAGGGAGAGGGAGTAAAACACCAATATGCCGACTATTCTTGATAAGATCGTGGCGACGAAGTGGGGCGAGATCGAGCGAGCGAAGGCAGTGTTGCCGGAGCGTGAGTTGCGGGCGCGGCTGGCCGATGCGCCACCGGTGCGCGATTTTTTTACGCCGCTGGCTAGCGGGGCGCCGATTCGGTTAATTGCCGAGGTGAAGAAGGCGAGCCCTTCGGCGGGGATCATTCGCGAGGATTTCGATCCTGTGTCGATTGCGCGCATTTACGAAGCGCATGGCGCTAGTTGCATTAGCGTACTCACGGACGAGCAGTATTTTCAAGGTCGAATTGGTTACTTGAGCGAGATTCGCGCGACGGTGAGCCTGCCGGTGCTGCGCAAGGATTTTATTCTTGATGTCTATCAAGCGCTGGAAGCGCGAGCGGCCGGGGCAGACGCGGTTCTCCTGATTGCCGAGTGTCTTGATGACTGCAATCTGCGGAAGCTGTTCAATGAGATTTGCGAGCTGGGCATGACGCCCTTGGTCGAGCTTTATGAGCCGGACAACTTGCAGCGGGTATTTGACGCGGGGGCAACGCTGATCGGCGTCAATAATCGCAACCTGCACACGTTCCACGTTGACTTGGAACACACGATTCAAATGCGCAATCGAGTGCCGGACCAATGCGTGCTGGTAGGTGAGAGTGGAATTAAGACGCGAGCCGACGTGGAGCGCCTGGAAGCAGCCGGAGTGGATGCCATTCTTGTTGGCGAGTCGTTGACGCGTGAGCCGGATATTGGTGCTGCGGTGGACCGGCTGCTGGGGCGCTGATTGCGCTGGAGACACCATGAGCGAGTACCTGCAAGTTACCACGACCACGGGGACGCGGCACGATGCCGAGCAGATTGCGGCCGAGTTGGTGTCGCGCCGATTGGCTGGTTGCGTGCAAGTTGGCGGGCCGATCACGAGCACTTTTCGATGGCAGGGGAAAGTCGAGACGGCCGAGGAATGGGTCTGTCTGGTGAAAACCAGCGTGGCGCAGCTTCCCGCGATCCAAGAGTTGCTCAAGACGATCCATCCGTATGAAGTTCCCGAGGTGATCGCGACGCCGATCGTGGCTGGCAGCGAAGCCTACTTGAAGTGGCTGGGTGAGCAACTGGCTCCTTGAGGTGTGGATTCAAAGGGGTCCGCAGATCTAGGCAAATTACCTTTATTCGTTCTCGCAGGGGGCCGTGTTGGTGGGAGATTCGGCCTGGCGGCCGACGCTAAACTGCGTTGAAAAACGCGAAAATGCGCGAAAAGTTTTTCGTGGCTTTTTGTGCTTTTCGTGGTTACTTCATCTTGCTGCACAAGTGCGGCCATTCTTTAAGAAGCTCTCGCAGAGGCGCGAAGAAGGATTTGAACCACAAAGGGCACGAAGAACGCAAAGGGGGGGTGAACCAGCGGTAATAAGCTCAACGTATCCTTCGTAGTCTTTGTGTACTTTGTGGTAAATGGATTGTATTTCTTCGCGCCTTCGCGACTTTGCGTGAGACCGTCAATAGTTCTCACCTACTGCTGGACCAGGTTGTCCGCGGGTCGGCGCTGTTGCGTTTTCGCAACACACTCAGGGCCGGTTGTAGGAGCGTCGCCGATTCTGGCGGCTGACGTTTCGATAAGACCGGCCTGATCAGTGTCTATAGAACCTCAACCGTCCAATGGTAGGGACTCGGTTGACAGGCATCTTGCGCAATTAACATGAGACTCGTACGCGTTAATTGTCTCCTCCTCTTCTCTGCGGTTCTTTTCCTACCTCAAGAGCCAAGCCAGCTCGCTCGGAACTGGCGCCACTGGGGCTCGAATGTCAAAGGTAACCATGTCCACGCACCCATTGCTCCACCTCGGCCAATCGTTTTTTGGTAAGTCGCGCAAAAAATCGTCTGGCAACCGTAGCCAGCGCAAGGGGCGTTCGCTGAATATGGAGCGGCTGGAGTCGCGGCAATTGATGTCGGTCACACAGTTGCAGAGCGCGAGCTTTTCGCAGGACGCCAGCGAGAAGCCCCAATCGAAGATGTTCGAGTATGCCGGGCAATGGTGGTCCGTAATGCCAGACAAGAAAGGCACCTGGGTCTACCGTCTCGATGGAACTTCTTGGACGCAAGTGCAACAGATATCGACGAATAAGAAAACCCACGCCGACGTGAAAGTGGACGGCGATCTGGCGTACGTGCTAATGTTCTCCGGATCGAAGTCGCAGGTCGCCACCCTACAGTACGACGCAATCGACAACCGATTCGAGTTCTGGGCACAGCAGCCGAATTTGGTGAATGTTTCGCTCTCGGGCGATACGGGGACAATCGACATCGATTCGACCGGCCGGTTGTGGATTGCGTCGATCGGAAAGTCTGGGGTCGAGGCGCGGTATAGCGATGGTCTCCATACTTCGTTCAGCGGGCCGATTACCGTGGGCGCCAAGGTGGGTTCCGGCGAGATGTCGAGCATCATTGCAATGCCGAACGGTACGATCGGGATCTTCTGGTCGGACCAGAAGACGAAACGATTTGGCTTCAGCACGCATCAAGACGGAGCGGCGCCCAATGCGTGGTCTACCAACGAAGTGCCAGGTAATTCCAACGCGCTCAGCATCGGCAAAGGAATGGCCGACAATCACATGCACCTAGCCGTGGCGTCGAACGGCACGCTCTACGCCACGATCAAAACTGGCTACGACAAGAAAGGCTATCCGCTGATCGGCTTGCTCGTCCGTCGGCCGAACGGCGTTTGGGACGAGTTCTACAACGTGACCGACACGGGCACCCGTCCCGTGATCGTCCTCGATGAGTCGTCCAATCAATTGGTCATCGCGTACACAACGGCTACCGGCGGCGGCGACATTGTCTACAGAACTTCGTCGCTCGATACGATTTCGTTCAGCGGTACGAAGGTGCTTATCCCGGGCAAAGTTAACAATGTGACAACGGCCAAGGTTTCGTCGAACGGGCAGGTAACGTTTTTGGCCGACTCCAAGAGCGCGTTGTTTACTTTCGATACCACTGGCCCTGTGACTAACCTTCCGCCGATGGTCAATGCTGGCGCAGATCGTACGGGCACGGTCGGATCGGTGATTACCTTGAACGGAACTGCCACGGACGACAACAGGCCAACGCCGGGCGGGCTCAGCGTTTTGTGGTCGGTGATCACGGCGCCGGGGACGGTCTCGTTTGGCAACAGTGCTCTGGCGAGCACCACGGTTACGTTCAGCGCCGCAGGCACCTATACGCTGCAATTGGGTGCAAACGATGGAGAGTTTTTGAGAACCGATCAAGTCACGGTTGTCATCTCGGCGCTACCAGGCGGCGGGACAGGGCCGGGTACCAATCCAGGCAACGGCGCGCCGCAGCAAATCGCTTTTCAGAATGGCTTGTTTCCGAGCGTTTCTTACGCGGGCACGATCGACACCAAGATCAGCGGCAAGAACAAGAACACGACCAAGAACTACGGCAACGATACGAAGATGTCGATCGACGGCGATCCAGACGAGGCCGGTTTGTTCCGCTGGGACGTATCGACGATTCCGGCAGGCAGCCAGGTGGAGTCTGTCTCGATCGAACTGACCGTGACGAGCAAGAGCAAGGAGACGTACGAGGTGTACGCACTGGAGCGAGCTTGGAACGAGCTCGCAGCCACGTGGCAACAGTATGCTAACGGCAGTAGCTGGGCCAGCGCCGGCGCCAATGGCAGTGCAGACGTCGATTCATCCGTGCTCGGTGCGATGACACCGACCAGCAAGGGGACGTATCGCATCGTTCTGAACGATGCGGGCAAGGCTGCCGTCCAGGCCTGGATCGACGACCCCAGCCAAAACTACGGCATCATTATCAAGGATTACAACAACAAGGATCCATTCGAAGTTGCCAGCAGTGAACACAAAACGGCTTCACAGCGGCCAAAGTTGATCATCAACTACACGACGCCGCAGCCATTGGTAAGTTCATTGGTGGTTGCCAATCTACCGCCCGTAGTGATTCCCGGCACGAGCCTCGTGGCTCATGTTGGGCAGCCAATTGCGATTACGGCGAACGTTACTGATGACGGCCAGCCTGGCGGTTCCGCGCTGCTCGCGGCCCTGTGGTCACAGGCTTCTGGGCCCGGCACCGTGTCGTTCGGCGATGATCACGTTGTGGACACCACCGCGGAGTTCAGCGCGCCAGGCACGTATACGCTACGGCTGACGGTTAGCGACAATCTGCTCAGCGGATTTGCAGACTTGAGCGTTTCGGTGATTTGATCTGTCCAAACGCGCTAGGCGGCCCTGCGATTTCGCAGGCGGCTCCAGAGGCTTCGGCGATTGCGCGGGCGCAGTACTGCCTTGTCAGTCTCCCAGTTCAGCTCGGCGATGTCACCAGGGCAGCCTTGTTGCCAAGTAACCGCCGGGTTGCGGGGGAGGAAGGGGGCGAGGAGCTCGATGTCGCCATTGGCGAAACGCATTTCCTCTGTCGGCAGGCAGGCAGCGATCTTGGGTGTGATCAAGCTGATGTTGTAGCCGTATTGCTTGCAACGGGCCTCGCGGCAATCGAAGCCGGCGACGACCAGGTTGTAGAGTAACAGGCCAGCGTTCCAGAGTGTGAGATGGCCACCGACGATCTCGTGCTTGAGTGGCGGGACGGTGATCGCCAGGATGCCGCCGGGCTTCAGGTCGTTGTAGATTTTGTGCAGAAAGGTTTGCACGTTGGGTTGGTGTTCAAGCACATGCGAGGCCCAAATGCAATCGAACGGCTCGTCGAATTGGTGGAGCAAGTAATTGGCTTCGATGACGCCGGGGCGGCGCGGACGGTAGTCGATTCCAGTGACTTGTTTGCCAGCGGTCGCGAAGTAGTCGGAGTGGATGCCGTCGCCGCAGCCGATGTCGAGCACGGTGGTGAACTCGTATTCGCTGACGAGCTTGTGGAGTGCTTGGTCGGAGAGGATGGGTTGGGTGGACATGGGACGGCCTTAAGATTGTAACGCTTGGTTTTTGCGAAGCTTGTTTTGTGTTGTGAGTTAGTCAGGTTGGAAGTTGGAACATGGAACAGGAGACCGCGGAGAAAGCAGAGGGGAAGTCACTTTAAGGTCTTCTTTCGTCTATCTCTGCTGGCTCTGCGTGCTCTTGTTCAACCTGGATTGTTCGTACATGGCTTCTTTCTGATTCGAGAACCCTCCCCTAACCCCTCTCTACAAGGGAGGGGTTTTCAGGCTGCGCGATGGAAGGGCCAGATGTTCCAGGGGCGCGTTTTGCGCGTGGCGGTGTGGTGGTTGTCGAAGATGATCATGGGCACTTCCATGACCTTGGGATGGTAGAAGCCGTGGCCCCAGAGGTTGTCTTCTCCCCAGCAATCGCCATGGTCGCCGCAGATCGTGATGAAGCAATTGTCTAACTCGCTCAGCAGTCGTTGCAACTGTTTGTCGACGTATTCGAGCGAGGCACGCTGAGCGGCCGCGCAGCCGGCGGCGTCGCCCCAATCGGCGCGGAGCGTGTGTCCTTCGGCGATGTAAGGGTGATGGGTTTCGCCGACATTGAGAAATAGGAAGTAGGGCTTGGTGTTGTTCTTGACGGTTTCGAGTATCCAGTCGATCTGTTGCGAGAGGTTGCGACCGTCGCCGGTTTGCTTGTTGGGGAAGAAGCGGTAGTGGTCGAAGTCGGCCAGCAGGTGCTCGGGGGCGGGCTTCGCTGGGTCGAACCAGTTCATCGCGCCGGTGCCGATCGTGACGAAGCCTTGCTGGCGAAAACCGGCTTTGATATTGCGGCCGGTAAGCTCCATGACGCTTTCGCGGCGGCTTTCGGGGTTGCAGAGTCGCCAGATTTGCGGGCGGACTTGTTTACGACGGCCCGAGGCGGCTGCGGTGTCGAAGAATTTTTTGCCGCTGAAACTGTGTGGTAGTTTGCCGGCGAAAAATGCCTGGTGGGCGGCCATCGTGAACGTGGCATGGGTCCAGCATTTTTCGATGTTGCCGGACTTCAAGAGCGGCGCATTGGCCGACTCGAAGGTATCCCAGCGGCAACTGTCGAGCGTGATCAGCACCTGGTTTTGCGGGCGTTTCATTTCAATCGAGCCTTGGTTGATCGAATTCTAGCCGACGAGGCGGGGGCGGAAGGGCCAGCGCCAACCGCGGGTTGATGGTGTGTCGTGAGCAGAGGCGGTGAGCGATTCGATGATCGGGGGTAAGCGTGTGGGAATTTGATCGATTTGCCACTGTGCTGCAGTGATTCGTTGCAATACTTCGCGAACAAGCTCCAGGTAGAGGACGGATTGCCCGCTAGCGAGTTGGGTGGTGACTTGTCGTGTGTGCTGGCCGTCGTTGGTGAGGCAGTAGACGGCTCCTGGGTGCCGGTAGATGGCGTGGCCGTAGCAGAGGACGGGGATGTTGTGGGCGAGGGCCTCGACGGCAGCGGACGAATTGACACAGGCCACTGCCCTGCACTTCGCGAGCGACTGTGCGAGGCTCGAGTGATCATCGATGGTATGCCGGCGCTCAGCGAGTAGTTCCAACAGGCGATCGCTGGGCGGATGCCGCGGGTGGAGGCGAACTCGTAATGGCAGCTGGGAGTATTGAGAAAGGTGCCGCACGAGCTCGTGCATGTCTCTGAACCAGGGTGAATGATCCGTGATTTGCGTGTCTGCATCGTGTTGCAGTAGTACCAACAGGTCGCCCGTTGATCGTGTCGACAAGGGAGTATGAGCGGTTTCAGTCAGTGGTTGCCGTGCCCAACTGGCGGCGGCGTTGATGCCTTGATGGTCGAGTTGGAATGCGCCTAGTTGCGGATGCCAACCGAGCTCGACGAACAGCAGCTTTGTTTGCCAGCGGCGAAGCTGCTCGACCGGTTTGGCGTACTTGTGATGCGCGCCGTTGAACAGAAGGGCCACGTCACATAGCGGCAGTCGCCGGCTGAACGGCACTCGGCCGGAAAGAGGGCCGCGCCAGCGGTGAACATCGTGGCCAAGGTGCGCGCAGGTTGCTGCTAGCTCGTCGAGAATTTCTCGAGAGTTGGGGTCGCATCGCGCCTCGACCAGGATGGTAACCACGAGGAATTCTTTCTGCCGAGGCTAGGCCGCGCGGCTGGTGGGAAACTCGCGGACGCGGCCTGCCATGTCGGTGAGGCGGGTGATTCCCATGAGCTTCGCGGCGAGGGGCCAAAAGTTGCGATCGCGGTATTGCACGTAGTTTGCCGAGCGTTCGAACCAATGCTGCACGGTGACTTCCGGGCAGTAGGCGGCCTTGAGGCCATGTTCTTGGAAGCGGACGAAGAACTCGGCGTGCTCGTTGATCTTCAGCTCGTTGGCCCAACCACCCATGTAGCGAATGGACTCGGTGCGGGCGATAAAAAAATTGTGGGCGAGATCGCAGCGGAGCAAGCCGGGTTTGACCGTGCGATAGCCGGGCGTGATCGTGAGGTGTTGCCCGTGTCTCTTAATCAGCCCGACGAACGGTTCTGGTTTTTGGCGAATCCAGAATAGCCGGCGTTTGCAACGAGTGTAGCTGCCGGCGGCGAGGTCGACGTCGAACGTGCGGATGGTCGTGAGCAAGGTTTCGAGGCGAGTTTGGCGGCTGAACTCATTGTCGTCGTCGAGCAGCACGAAGTAAGGAGTTTGCACACGGGCGAGGCAGGCGTTGCGGCCGGCACTGACGCCGCTATCGGGCGGGAGGCGAATGTATTCGACCTGGCCGATGGGTGTGGGCTGGAAGCTGTCGTCCGCGACGATGATATGCAGGCCTGGGTAAAACCGCCGGATGCTGCGCACGAGCCGATCGAGCGAGCCCGGCCGCTCAAACGTTTTGATGATCGCGGTGACTTCGCGCTGAATTTCCACGGGCCAACCTACTGGTGCGATGGGCGCATTCCTATCGCATCATCGACACCGTAGCAGCGGCGAATGCATTGCCACGCTTATAAGCGGCAGAGTCTAGCTAGTCGGCAGACGCCACGGGAGCGGATGTTTTTGCTGGAAGCGCTCTAAAAACCGGGGCTAGCGCCCTGCGGCTGATTCGATCAGCCGGAACGCGCTAGCGTCTGGTTGTGACTTGAAATTGCTTCAAGCCCGTGACTTCTAGCCCGTGACGCTGAAATTGTCGAACGTCGTGTCCGCGTTGACCGTGGCGGCCCCGACGGGGCGGTTGAGTAAATTGTTGGAGAACGATTGGCTTACGGAAGTTGAGCCGTTCAGGGTGACTGTAACGGCAAAGGCCGTGACCACCGCACTCACTGTGTAGTTGGTATTAGTGTTCGTCTTGGCGCTGCGGAAGGCTAGCCGCTGATAAACACCACCGACAACCTGCGAAACAACCAGGAGGTCGTTGGCCGATTCGATGCCGGCGATCTTGTAGTTCAGCGAGTCGACATAGTCGAACACGACGAACCCATTGCTGAACGTGCGGCCCGCTGAGCTTTTCGAGGTCGGGTTGACGCGCAATGTGGTTGAAACGGTCACGCCGGTAGCTGGCAGCGTGCCCAGATTGAAGGTCACCACGGCATTGTTGACCGGAGTGCGCGAGGCGTTGTAGGCGAAGTTCACCACCGCCCAGTTTCCCAACTGCGGGATGATGCGCGGATCGGCCACGCCATCGTTGAAGTCCTCAAAGAACGGAGTGAACGATGGCACGGAGATGCCGGTGCCTGTCAGGGTGATTACGTACGGGTTTTCGTCTGGATCGTTGTTGGCGATGGTCAGCGTGGCGGTTCGCACGCCGTTGGCCGACGGGGTGAACGCGACCGTGGCCAGTGAGTTGCTACCGGCGGCGATGCTGCTGACCGGTTGCGTGGTGACGACGAAGTCGCTGGCGTTCGCGCCGGAGACGACGATCCGCGGCGAGCCGGTCAGGTTGAGCGTATTCGAGCCGCTGTTCTGCACGTTGATTGCGAAGCTCATCGTGGTGCTGGTCGAACCGACGTCGATCGAGCCGCCCGAAGCGACGTTCGAGCCGTTGACCTGGATGTTGATTTCCGGAGTCGTGACGGCGATGCCGGTGCCGGTGCCCTGCAGGTTGATGATGTAGGGATTTTCGTTGGGGTCGTCATTGGCGATGGTGAGCACGGCCCGTCGCACGCCATTCGCGCTTGGAGTAAACGTCACGACGAACGTCGTGTTGCCACCTCCTGGAACAGCAGCCAGCGCCGGTTGGGTCGTGACGACAAAATCGCCCGGGTTATCACCGGAGACCGTGATGCGTGGCGTGCCGGTCAGGTTCAACGTTGCCGAACCGGTGTTCTGAATGTTCCCATTGATCACGATCGATGTGCTGGTCGAACCGACGCTGGCCGCGGTGCCGCCCGAGGGGATCTCAACACCGCTGATCTGAACGTTCATCTCCGGAGCGGTCTGAACCGTCAATGTGAACTGGCCCGTGCCAACCCCGCCGACCTGATTGGTCGCCGTGACGCTGATCGTGATCGTTCCTGCGTCTGCGGCCGATGGTGTGCCGGTGAATACGCCGGTTGCAGAATTGAAGTTGAGCCAACTCGGCAATGCGCCGGGAGGTGAGATCAATCCGCCATTCACTCGGACGGCCGAGTAAGTGAGCGCACCCGTCACAGCAGCTGCAAATGGCGGCGAGACGTTGAAGACAAAGGACGTGCTAACCGCTGCGGTTTGATTGGCGATCGTGACAGCCGTAGGTACGGCAGGAATCGGCGGCGTCTGCACTTCAAAGGCGCCCATATCGATTGTGCCCGCGAGCGGAGAAATTCTCGCGAATGGCAAGCCACGCTGATCACCGGTCGAGGTGCCGACGGCCAGCGCATTGCTACCCCTATCAATCGCAACGCCGATCAGGGCGATGGTTGCTGTCGTTGGTGGAAGAGCGCCGTTGTTGTTCTGCAGTTTGGCCGCGCCCAAGCCGTCGGTGTCAAGGACTGTGTTCATTGGGATGACGTCGGCGTCGCGTCCGATAAAGTTGAACCACGGCGAGTCGTTCTGCGTCGCCGAACCCGTGACCTCGAATTGCGTTCCATTCGCTCCGGCGGGGATTCCGCCGATGTCGCCAATCAAGCTGTAACGAACACTGGTGTCGCCTAGATTCGTGATATCGGGACGTCCCGTAACGCCGCCGAGATCAACGTTGCCAACAACGATCGAGTTTTGAATTGTCAGCCTAGTCGACGCGAAGACGCCGCCACCGTGCCCAGTAGCGGTATCCGCCTTATTGTCGGCGATGGTTGAATTCTGGATGGTTACCTTGTCGGCGCGGATGCCGCCGCCATCGCCATTTGCGACGACGCCGTACGCGCGGTTTAGAGCCACCGTGCTATTCCGCAAAATCACTATGGAGGTAGAGAAGATACCGCCGCCATCGCCGCCAGACGGATCGGCGAGCGCGCCTGCAATGTTGCCGGAAATGGTGCTGTTCTGAACGACAGCGGCTCCATTGATCCCACCGCCGCTATTCCGAGCCTTGTTGCTGGAAACGGTGCTGTTTTGGAGTGATACGCTCAGAGCGAAGATACCGCCGCCGGCATCTCCCGTATTGTTGTCGACCTTTGAGTTTTGCAATGCGACGGTGTTGTTTCCTAGGATGCCCCCCCCGTTGTCAGATGCGGTGTTGCCAGATACAAGCGAGTTGATAAGCGTGATGTTGCCGTTGGAATTCACGCCGCCACCATCGCCGGCGGTCGCTTCGTTTGAGTCTGTACCTGAACCGCCGATTTGTGCGTTATTCAAGAGTACGTTGCCGCGTGCGAAGATGCCGCCGCCGTTCTCCCCTTTACTCGCGGTAATCGCACTGTCGGCGATTGTCAGCAAGCTGAGTGAACTGGAGTAAATCGCGCCACCGTCGTTGCCGGCGCCTGCGAAGCCTCTGGTTAGCGTGAGACCTTTGATCACGACATCGCCGGCGGTCGAATCGATGTCGAAGATGCGCGATGTATTGTTACCATCGATCGAGAGGCTCGTTAGGCCGGGACCCGCGATCGTGACGGCCTTTTGGATCGAGAGCGCGCTCGACAGCGAGATTGGCGAGACGACACCGGAAAAGTTGACCGTGTCGTTGGTTCCGAGCGCCGTAGTGGTATCGATCTGCGCCAGTTCGGCGGCGCTCAGGCCCAAACCGGAGGTGGTGCCGGCGTTGACCACGGCAAGCGCTTCGCGGAGCGAAAGGTTTGCGTCTCCAAATACGCCGGGATCGCTATTCGTATTGACGGTGAGCACCGCAAGCAGATCGCGTCGTTCGAGGTGCTCGAAGCGGTTTCGGCGAGTGCCAAAGGCGCCGCGATGACGACCGGCCTGCCGACTGGACTTATTACGCTTGCCTGATTTCTTACCGCCAAAGAAGGACCACGTCATGATGTTACTCGTTGGGTGCGTTGTGACTTCAAGCTCGGCTCGAGCCGCGTGCCGAGTCACCGGAACACGTCGAGCGGCCAATGGATCGTGAAGGTGACGCTTCCTAGGTCGGCCATGATCGGCGGCGTCCCGAGCATCCTTCTAGCTCCGAGGAAGTGCGCGCCTAATCCATCCAGCACGCGAGGGAGTGATTAAAATCCCTTTGTCACTACGATCCTGATAATCCTGGTAATCTAAACCGATGATGGTACCACGGATCGTGTGCCAGTCAATTAGCCGGGCCGAGAATGATCGCCCAAACTACGCAGTTATCCGACGTTTTGGCTTAAGGCGGATAAACTGCGAAAAATGCGAAATGAGGAGGTCGCTCGGCGACGGATCCGAATTGGGCCGTTGTTAGCCACGAAAAACACGAAAATGCGCGAAAAGTTTTGGTGTCTTTTCGTGCTTTTCGTGGCTGCTTACTCTCTTCTCGTTTGTACGGCTCTTAAAGAAGCTCTCGCAAAGGCGCTAAGACGCAAAGACAAAGAGGAAACCAGGATTCGGTAAAGACCGAGTTTTGAGTAAGGGTTTATGAACAGGAGGTAACAGAGGAAACGGAGAATACTCTGTTATCTCTGTTACCTCCTGTTCAAATGTATCGGAGCCTGCTGTTTTAATTGCGCCTTCGCGCCTGCGAGGGACCATCCATGTTCCAACGAGGGAGGCGGCGAGTAGCTAGGCGGCCGTTTTTTGCAGGCCATGGATGCAGCGTGGAGAAGTGCGCTGGGCTTCCAATAGCAGCCGGGTGACGTTGGGGCCATCCTGCCAGCGCTTTGGGTAGCTAGCTGCGGGCGGGTGCCATAGATGATACGTGCGGGTCCACCGCAGGATCGAACGAATTCGAATGCCGGCTCGCGTTAGCCGCATGCGGAACTCATCATCCTCGCAGCCCCAGCCGGTGAACTCCTCGTTGAAGCCGTTGACGGCTTCGTAATCGGATCGCCAGATGCCGAACGCGCCTCCGTAGAGCTTGGGCCGGCAATGGTGCCGGATCAGTGTATAGAAACGCGCCTTCCAATCAATGCGATTGAGCTTCCTCTTGAGTTCGGGGCTCACCCACTCGGTGAATGTTCCGGCCTGAATCGCCGCCTCATCGATTCGGGCCGACGTGACACCGTCTAAGTAATAGCAGTACCCGCCCATCACGCTCTGGGGCCGTCGTCGTCGCAAATGCTGCCATACATGATCGCGCGGCGCGACGCAGTCGCCGTCCAGGAAAACTAGATAAGGAGCGGTCGACGCCCGTACGCCGTCGTTCCGCGTTTTGGCAAGCTGGAAGCCGTCGTGCGCGTGTGCTGTGAAGTGAACCCGGAATCGCGACTTCGCGCAAAAGCGATCGACGACATTGGCCGTTTCGTCTTGCGAGCCGTCGTCGGCGACGATGATTTCCATCTCGTCGCTCGCGAGGCCTGCCTGACAGTCGAGCGACATGAGCGCCAAGTGCAGGCTAGCCGGCCGCTCGAACGTAGGCACGATGACCGAAACGGCAGGACCACCCATGAGCAATTTGCCCTACGGCACACGACGCGGACGATGATGGAGAACATCGCCTAACTATTCCGTAAAGTCGGCCAGCAGCTAGCGTTTGTACCAACTCGGCACGGCGGATTGTGATTCTGCAGGTCGTGCGGAATCTGCCGGATGGCTGAGGGATGACTCAATAATAATTTCGGCAGATGGGATTCACCACGGAGACACGGAGGACACGGAGAAGACCGAAGGAGAAACAGGAAGAACACGAATCCACGTTAAAGAATTAGAATGATGCAGAAAC
>CAZJWY010000072.1:0-20481 GCA_964549545.1 uncultured Planctomycetaceae bacterium
GCTGATCCCGTGATAACCGTTGTCTGTGTCGTACAAAATGCCCCCCGAGGGTGCGAAGTACGGCAAAAGCACCTCGAACGGCGGCAGCTTGTTCTGCTCGAGTGTCTCGGCCAGCGCCGCCAGAATGGGGTTCTTGCCCTTATGCTCCTCGAGCTGATCGCGAGTTTTTGGCGACGTCAGCACGTCGTACCATTGCCGGATCGTTTCTTCGAAGCGGGTAGTTGAGAACAGGACCGGCGTCTTTCCCGCCGTTTCACGACCAAGAACGGCAGTCGCTCGCTGGTAATCGTCCGAATCAACGAGCCGATCGGCCGTGCCATCTTGTGCGGCAATGCATTGCTCGAATATCTGGTCCGAGGTGCCAATAAATAGGTATCCGCCCGTAATAGCCACAAATGGATTGGCGGGCCGCTCCTCTGGAGGCAGATCCTTCAGCCGACCCGGCAGAATCGCGTAATAGGTCATCTTGCCGAAGTGTTTTTCTTCAAACAACTCGGGATACTTCTCAACAACTACTTTCAACGCATCGGCGCCGGTTTTCTCATCTTTCAGCTCGGCAGCCAAAACCTGCTGGCGGCCTTGCACCCGCGCCGGGCGATCGTAGCCGATCATCCAACTGAATCGTCCCTTCATGTTGTCGATGATTTGAGTCGGAACATCGATGCCGAGCTTGTCGGAGAGTTTGTCTTTGACGAACCGATCAGCTGCTTCCTTACCTCCAAAACGCTCGGCCAAAGCCATCGCGCGGTCGTAGGTCGTTCGTAGGTTCAAGTTCCAAGCGATATAAGTTTCGATATCCTTGGGAACAAAAGTTTGTGGTGTCGTGTCGCCAGGCTCGAACGCGGGCAATTGCAGAATGCCCGACCGAGGGTTTTCCAATAGCACATGGATTTGCGTGAGATTGTCGTACTCGTTGGTCGCATAGGTAATTGCACCGCCAAGTCCGCTCAGGCCGTCGATCCCTAGCATTGGCATCATCGCCAGCGCCATTTGCATGCCGCCATTTTGGCGACCAATGTTGCGGGCGAGCGAGATCGGGTCGGCGAACAACAGCAAGTGTGGTGGCGGGTCTTGCTGCCGGCGGCACTCTTTCACGATGGTTGCAAACCGCGTGTTCTCGGCCAGCGTGCGCGTCGGCACGAATTCTTCTTTTGGCTTGTCAGATTTGTCGCCCCCGTCGGTCGACTCGGCCGGCTTTTCCGGCGCTACATCGTTTGGCGTCGATTCGCCCGCGTGGTCCCAATGCCAAAGCACATTTTTCAAGACACTAGCGTCCGTCGATGCGACAATCGTGTTGTCGCGCTCGAACACGCCGAGCATTCGATTTTGGCGATTCTTGTCGCGTACAACCGTGATCTCGACATCGTCGATCTTCTCCGTCGAAAATTCACCACCATTTTTCTCGGCATAATCGAGCGCTTTATCGACCAGCTTATCGGCAACCGAGACCTCGTCTCCCTGATCGACGATCAATAGCAAAGCGGGTCGCCGACGGTCCTGAGCAATCACGCCGAATGCTACTTCCCCCTTTGGCAGGTTTTTCAGATCTTCCCAGCCGATCCCGATCTTTTCCTGGGCATGTTGGGCATACAGGTCACCCGCCTTGCCGTACAGGCCCTCCACAAATGGCTTAAGCTGCGGGTCCTGGATCATTCGGCCAAGCGAAGTCTCTTGGAACTTCTCGCCGAACTCATGCGCGTTTTTCACCCGTACAAAGACCACCGTTTCCTCTGGAAACAGCTTCATCGCCGATGGCCGCTCTGCTGCCGTGTTCCCACAAAAGGCAATTGCTAATAAGCCTGCCTTCAAACCAACCCAAAATGGACGATAACCTGCGGAAAACGCTTGAAAAGCGGCAAAGCGCATAAATGGCTCCAGTGTCTGCAATAATCGGTTGCGGGACGGAAAACTTCCCCTGGCCGGTCTTTTTGCCGGCCCGGTATGCCCTATCCGTGAGAATTCGCCTTTGAGGCCGAAAACTTGGCTGCCATTATACGATACCCATATATAATGATAGCGACTACTCTTGGGAGGTTTCGATGACGATCCATCGCTGGACCACTTTCGCCGCTACGGTCGCGCTGTGTTCGCTTCTGGCACACTCTGCCCAGGCCCAGGGCTTTGGCGGATCGGGCTCGCGCGGAATGGGCGGCATGAGCAGCATGGGCTCATCGGGTTTCGGTTCCAGCGGATTTGGCTCAGGCGGTATGGGTGGGTTCGGTGGTAGTGGTTTTGGTGGCGGCGGTTTCGGCGGTGGCGGGGTTGGGAATAGCGGCTTTGGTTCCGGAATGGGTGGGTTGGGCAACAACGGCTTTGGCGGCGGCTCCGCCTTTGGAAATTCCGGTTTCGGCAACAGCGGATACGGCGGCGGCTACGGCACTACGCAAAACTTCATCGGGCGCGATGCCGGCGATATGATGGCCACCTTTGGCCAAATGAACCGCAACATGCAGTCCATGAACAACACCATGAATCGCAGCATGAGCCGCGGCAATAGCCGTCGGTCATCGAGTGGAAATAAGCAATCTGCTCAGAGCGATTCCCAGCCAGTACGCGTCGAAGTGAAGGTCGCGTTTAATCCACCGCGTCCGTCGGCCGATCAAATGACCACCACGATTCGCAACCGCCTCGGCAGGATCCTTGCCGATCGCAAGATCCCTCCGCCCACGTTTAGCATGGAAGGCGACACCGCCGTCGTCAGTGGTGTCGCGGCCAGCGAAGGCGATCGCGACCTCATCAGCCAACTACTCGCGATCGAACCGGGCATCCGCAATGTCCGCAACGAGATGGTCATCAATCAACCAGCAGGTGCGACTACCGATATTGCACCTGCGCCGGGGAGTTGACCGCCGCATTGCCGATCTGACTCGGCATTTGCGGCCAGTTTTGTGGTCCCAGTAGTGGTTGCCGAATGGGTGGTGGCTGTGTTACCGGCGGCGGCGCGATGGGCTGGAAGTAGGCCTGCTGCTGAATCTGTCCGGTGGGCGCCGTCCCAGTCGGCATCTGCCCATAGGCCTGCACTCCGGGATAGGCCTGTGCGGCTCCCATTTGCTGATTCATCTCGGCCCCGGCGCCTGCGTTGTAGCCGCGAATCGGCGTGGCTTGCATCTGCGCTGGCATTGCATTGGGCTGCATTTGCATCTGCTGTTGCATCGGGAATGCTGCCGGCTGGTAACCAGTCGGCTGCATCGCCGAATTCACTGCTGCCGCGTCCGGCAGTTGGTAATTTTGCGGCAGCGAGATCGTCGCTGCCGTCATGTGCCGCACCGGCGTGGTGCCCGTTTGAGGCGCACCATCTCCAATCGCTCCCGTTTGCATACTTGCCGCCGGTGCGTCGAAGCTCGTCAGCTTCGCTTGTAACTCAGCGTTCTGCTGAGCACGCACATCTTCCAGCGTTTGCCGTGGTGGCCGCGCTGGCACTCCTTCCGGAACACTTGGCCCTTTCTTGTTTCCCGCCGCGGTGGCGGCCGGAGCCGTTCCCGGAAGAAAATGTTTCGTTTGTTCACCCGTGACGACGCCGCCCTCCTTCGGCTCGAACCGACAGATGAGGCTCACCTCCGCCTTCGGTCCACCGGCTTCGTCCCAAGGCAACCAGAAACTATACGAAGCACCCAATTCCGATACACTCATGTGAATCGACATCTGGTCGGCTGGAAAGACGTACCGGCGCGTCGGCTTGTTGTCCGTCGGATTGCGACCAGTTTCGTCAAACGCATACACAACCAATTGCCCGTCCACGAGAATCGGCTTCTTGCCTTCTTTATCGTAGAACATCACCCGGCCGCCAAAACCACGTTGTGGCTTCTGGCCTGGCTGTGTCATCACCGTATCGGTCCATGCTCCAACCATTCGCACGGGCGTGCCTTCCTGCGGTTTGTTTTTGTCGCGGAACGGCCAGGTGCTATCCAAGCGGAACATCTTGGGCATCGACCAGGCGTGGGCTATGCTGCCGCTCGAAGCGAACGAAAAAACCAATGCGAGGCAAATCGCTTGTATGGTTTTAGGTGTTGTTTTCATCTTCTTACCAGGGGAGTCTGTCGGTTCGCGTGGACGCGGATCGTTACTTGCCGCTACCGGGCATCTCAAGTGGCGGCGACAGATAGCGAGTTGGCGTCACGGTGCTATTCATTACTTGAGGACCATAGGGGCTGTTGGTTGGCCGATTGGCATCGGGCGATTGTCGCGTCATCGGCAACGGCTCGCTCGTTGGCGGCGTCGGCGTGAATTGAAAGGTCGGCTGCTCGGTCGGAAGTCCGTTTGGTGGGTTCAGCATTGGATCACACGTTGTCGATTGCTGACCCTTCGAGAGCGGCAGCAGGCCTTCTTCCGGAACATGGTTCGGATAGATCGATTCCATCTCGCCGTCGTACCATTCGTCGCAACGGCTACGCAGGCCTGCTTCGCCGTGGATGTTGATCACGTCCGATAGAATCCAGCTCATGCGCGACGACTCAATCTGCTTAACAAGGTCCGAGTCGGATTTATTGAAGATGATTTGCGGCGTCAGAATGATCAAAACTTCACGGCGGCTTGTTTGCACGCTGTCGTAACGGAACAAGCTTCCGAGCAGCGGAATGTCCCCAAGGATCGGAACCTGGCGATGAATGTCGCTTTTGGCCGTTTCAATCAAGCCACCCAGAATAACCGTCTGACCACTGAGCGCGCTGATCGTCGTCAGTGCTCGAGTCGTGTCAATGATCGGAGCATTCAGCACCTGGCCATTTGTCGAGAAACCAATCGGCACGCCTTGTTCGGGAGACAGTTGCGACTTCTCCGCACTGATTTGCATCACGACCAGCCCGTCTGGGCTGATTCGCGGGATCAGATTCAAAATCAACCCGACGTTGCGATAGACAATCGTGTTCGTCTGGCCGAAGGCAGTTTGATTCACGCCGGTAACAGTCGGAACCTCTTGCCCAACCTGGACGGTTCCTTGCTGACCATCCAACGCCATGAGTTGCGGGCGGCTGAGTACTTCCAAGCGACGCTTTTCCTGCAACGCACGCAATAGCACGCTCACCGCGTCGCTCGAAGCCGAAAACACAAAGCCGCCAAATCCTAAAGCGGGGTCGATGCGATTGACCGCAAAATTCGACAGTCCCTGCGCACCAACGCGACCCGCGGTAGAAAGTGCATTCGGATTGAGTGAGCCCGAAACATTATTTCCCAGGGCCTGCCCATTGTTGAAGTTGAAGCCCGGTGTGCCAGTTGCGCTAATGATGTTTTGCGTCGTTGTCTGAACGCCGTTGGGAGACGTATTGGTTATGGACTGATTTTGAATGTCAGTCAGTAGTGAACGATCGAACAACACCGAATCTTGCAGACCAAGCTCGACGCCAAACTGATCGGTGTCGTTCAATTGAACCTGAGCAATCAGCACCTGAATCAGCACCATCGGCGGGCGTTCATCGAGTTCCTTGACGACGCGAATCACTTCGTCAAAGAACCGCGGCGTCGCGCTGACGATCAGGCTATTCGTTGCCCCCTCGGGCACGACAATGACTTCGCGCTCAATTTGCTCGAATGGGCTAAGCGCGAGTTCCGGTTGGGCTTCGGCTTGCCGCTCGGTCTGCAACCATTGATTGAGAGCCACCGAGACCATTTGTGCCGCGGCGTTATTCAGCCGATAGACATACGTTTTTCGCTCGCGCAGGTCTCCTTGGTCCAGTCGTAACAAGATCGACTCGACAACAACTAAATCTTCCCTGCTACCCACGGCGATGATGCTGTTCGTGCGCGGATCGACCGAAAACTGCATCCGCACCGGGCCACCTTGGCCTATTCCACTGCCCCCCTCGCTACCGTTTCCTCCACCGCTGGACGCCGCCGGCACTGAAAACAATGTCCGGAGCGTATCGGCCAATGTCGCGGCATCGCCGTTCGCGATCGTGAATACTTTGAGTTCGGCCGCAGCGCCTGGCGTATCGATGCGATTAATCAGTGCCGCGATCTCGGCAATATCTCGCGGGCTGGCACTTACGATGAGCGAATTGGTTCGAGGATCGACCACGACGAGCGCTCGTGGCTCGAGTGTCGGCATTTGTGCTGTCGCCGATGTTCCGCTTCCAGAGGAGCCGCTACCTGACGACGACCCCCCCGATGTTGAGCCACCCGCTGCAGCCTGCCCGAGAAAGCCGTCAATCACAGTCTTGGCTTCCGTCGCGTTGGCGTGCTTCAGCGGAAAAACCTCGAACCGGGCAGTCGGCACGATCGGCTGATCAAGCCGCTGGATCAACTCCACCGCCATCTTCACGTTTTCGGCTCGTCCAATCAGCAACAACGCGTTTGGCGTTCCCAGCGGCGTAATGCTGACGGTGCCAATTCGTGGCCCGAGCACTTGTGCATACAACTGCTGCAACAACGCGCCGATGCGGATACTATCCACATTCTTAAGTGGATAGATTTCGATGGACGGGACCGTAACCGCGCTGAGGTCCTCAATTTGCTTGATGATTTCCATCACGCGTTGCACATCACGCTCACTGCCCCGCAAGACGATCACATCGAGGCCTTCGACGAATTCCACCTGCACAGGGCCAAGCAAGCCACTCGCTTCGGCCAGCTTGGCCGCATCGATCGTCGACTGAGCGCTAGGAGCGATCTGCGTAGTCGCATCCGGCGTGGCGGGAGCGGCATCGGGCGCCGCAGGCTGTGCCGGAGCGGCCGCTTGATCCGCCGCGGCGACAGTCATTCCGTTCTTCTGAAAAAGCGTCGAGAGCAGCGATGTGTGATCTGGCGAAGCAACCCCGCCATCTGTCCGGAGCACTTCGAGCGCCTTGCGGACACGCTCATGGCTGGCCGATTTGGTGTTGACTAACTTTGTCACTTTATCGACAGCCGCCGGGCTATCGAGCGCCTCAATCACCGAACGCCATGCCGCCACCTGTGCCGCTGGACCATCAATGCGCACCTGCCGCAGGCGATTGTTGACTCCCATCGAAACGCCCACGCCAGGCGCTGTTTCAACCCGAAAGCTTTGCCACTCGCCGGAAGCATCGACCGTGACCGGCAGTTGTCGCGACAGTAGCCCTTCTAGTCGCGCGTGAACCTCGGCCGTGGGCAATTGTTGTAATTGATAGGTTGCTGGCCCATTATTTGTTGGCGCGGCCACGTTCGGAGCTGCCGCAAAGCTGTTCTTGGCCGCAAGCTCTTGTTGAATCTGCGATTGAATGGCTAGCGGTGCAAAGACCAGCGCTTGCGACGTCCGCTCGTCGATCGCGATCCGCATATCGGTCCGCCCGACGGCTCGCTGCTCCCAGGCCGAGAGCACTTCTCGTGTGGCTGCTGTAAGTGGGTAGGCTTCGACTTTTGGTTCCGAGGTATTAGCGCCAGGTCCGGAAAGCTGTGGTGCCGTTTGGCCAGCGGCGCTTGTGCAAAGGATCAGCACAATCGCCGGCGTTTTCAACCACTTCGGCACAGCGAAGGACGGCGCTACTCGTCGTTTTTGCGAGTGTTTACTACGCATGTTGCGGATCAACTGCACACAGGGGGATGGAAGACCAGGCCGTAGCGCGCACCGGCTGGCGCAATCGCTACGATCGGCACAACCGGAATAATCGGCAAAGCTTGCCCGGATAGCCAAGAATTCTCGCCAAGAAAACTGCTGGCGAGAAAAAAGCCCGAAAACAAACCGCAAGCAACGACATCACCGCGCGCAGCCGCGCTTCAAATTCACCACAAGTTTAGCGTCGGCCGCCAGGCCGAATCTCCAACCAGCACGCGCCTCCCAGCACTACATAGGTCCCGGCGCGCCCTCGGGCCCAGCCGGTGGCTCAACCGGCGGCAATTCCGCAAACCCCAACGGATCAGGCTCCGACTCACTCGGGTCTTCCACCGGCGCTGCTTGCGGTGGCGCGCCAGGGGCAGCGGCGTCTCCTTCGGGTCCAGCCGCAACGGCTTCCGGCCCAGCAGCCGTGCCAGGCTCTTCGGCACTAGCGAACGTTTCTCCCTTAGCCGTCGCCTCGGCCGCCAGCTCCTCAAGCCGCTTTTGCAGCACATCGATTTGCTTCACGCGAGCCTGACAGACTTTGTTCAATTTTACCAGCTCGACATCGACTTCTTTGGTGATCCGCTCCTTGCCAGTTCCACTTGAGATCGATAACTTCACCCGCGACAAGTCCGGGTCATGGCTCACATACTTCGCGATTTGCGATTTGCCTGATGCGCCGGTCCACTCCTGAAACTTGATAAGGGCCAAGTATCGTTCAGCGGTCGCCTTGAGCACGCGGTCTTTCGAGTGGCTCATGTCGACGTACCGCTTCTCGGGGCCGCTCACTGCGGCTGCGCCCGGTGCTCCCGGCCGAGTTCCAGGCGGCCCTTCCTGAGCGCTCGCCGCGCCGATCGCCACGAGATTCCCGACCACAGCCAGCAAACACAAAGTACGCAAATTCATCGATAGCTTTCCATGAGAACAAATCATTATTTTACACAGTCACCGACATAGCCGGACCGCCACGCGGTCCGGGGCCCAACGAGCATGAACTGCGCTTTGGGGTGCCATGGCCACTGCTCGGAGTGGCCATGTTTCCGCAGCATTTTCGGCATGCCCACGCCAAGCCGTGGACATGGCACCCTTACCTCGTGGTGTCATTTGCTGCGCAGACATCATTAAATTATGTCACAGCTTTCAGCGTCGAATACAAACCCTTGGGTTTTCGCTTCCCGAAGCACTGCTGCCATAAAGCATTAGGTCATCGAAACAGTAACCGTCTTCAACTCAGTGTAATTCGCCAACCCGGCCTCGCCCAACTCGCGGCCGATGCCGCTCTGCTTGAACCCGCCGAACGGAGCCGCCGCGTCGAATACGTCGTAGCAGTTGACCCAAATCGTGCCGGCACGCACACCTTTGGCAAACCGGTGGGCCTTGGCCACGTCGCGCGTCCACACCGCAGCCGCCAGGCCGAAGCTGCTATCGTTGGCCCGCTTGATGACCTCATCCACATTCTTGAACTTCAGCACGCTCAGCACCGGTCCGAAAATTTCTTCCCGGGCAATCCGCATGTTGTCCGTCACGCCAGAAAACAGCGTCGGCTCGATGAAGTAGCCACGGTCGCCCACGCGCTTGCCGCCCGACACCATCTTCGCTCCGTCTTGCTTGCCGATGTCGATGTACTTGAGAATCTTGTCGAACTGCGCCTGATCGACCTGCGGACCCTGCTGCGTCTCCGGATCAAACGGATCGCCAACCCGGCGGTCGCTATTCTTCTCGCGCAACCGATCGATCAGCTCGTCATGCACCTTTTCCTCAACGTACAATCGGCTACCCGCGCAGCAGCACTGGCCTTGATTGAAATACAAACCAAAATGCGCGCCCTCAATCGCTGCATCCAAATCGGAATCCGCAAAGATAACATTCGGGCTTTTGCCTCCTAGTTCGAACGTCACTCGCTTGAACGTCTCAACCGCTTCGCGCTGAATGATCTTGGCCGTCGTGCCTTCGCCCGTGAACGCAACCTTGTCGATTCCCGGATGACGAACAATCGCAGCGCCCGCCGTCGGGCCATATCCGGGAACCACATTGATCACACCATCCGGAATGCCGGCCTTCTGCGCTAACCGCGCCATCCGCAAGCAAGTCAGCGGCGTCTGCTCCGCCGGCTTCATCACAATTGTGCAACCCGCCGCCAGCGCCGGGCCCCACTTCCAAGCGACCATCAGCGCCGGGAAGTTCCACGGAATGATCTGCCCAACCACGCCCACCGGCTCCCGCCGCGTGTAGCAAAAGTAATCGCCACGCACCGGGATCGTCGAACCCTGAATCTTGTCGGCCCAACCAGCATAGTATCGCAGGCAATCGATCACCAGCGGAATGTCGGCCGCGCGCGAGTCGCTGATCGGCTTCCCGTTGTCGAGCGTCTCAAGCGCCGCGAGCTCGTCGGCTTCTTCCTCCAACAGATCAGCCAACTTGTACATCAGCGCGCCACGATCGCGCGCATCCATCTTCGCCCACGGGCCGTGCTCAAACGCATCGCGCGCCGCATCCACAGCCGCATCGACATCTTCTTTATCTCCCTCCGCGACTTCGCAGATCACTTCCTCGGTCGCCGGATGAATCGTCTCGAACGTCTTCCCGCTTGCCGACGGAGTCCACTTCCCGCCAATAAAGCATTGCGTCTGCCGAACTTGGGGCCGCCGAATCATTTCAGTAATCGTCGCCATGTTACGAGACCTCCTGTGCGAAGTACGCGAAAAAGAAAAGAGGGAGCAGGGGGCTCCCGCCTGGGGTTTGCTGCTTAATTGTACTGTCGGCACCGGTCCGTTGTCACCTATCAACCTCCCTGTGGCAATGCGTGAAGCAATCCAATAGACGTGGCTGTGGAGCGACTCGATAATAGGGTAATCTTCTGGTCCCGCTCCGAGAATCAGCCGTCAAACGAGGTTACGATGACCACGCAAATGGGCGAGCTTCCCAAAAGCCTGCAAGCGATGATCGCCAGTTGCCGCGAAGCCATTGAGAATTGGGATCATGACGAAGGTGCGGATGACTCGAGCACGCAGTTTATGCAAGAGTGGACTCTCCGCCTCAGCCGTGGGGAATTTGACGATCGTCTCTATTGGGAATGTGTTGCCGACGATTGCGAGGAGGCGGGAGATTGGCAAGACGCCGTATCCGCCTACCGAAAAATCCTGGATATGCCCGAACTGCATGGGATGGAATACTCCAAAGCACATTCAGCGATAGGCGCGATTCAATCCTTGTTCGGAGACAATGAGTCTGCCCTGGAGTCCTATCACTTGGCTGTGCCAAAGTCAGAGGATGATTCTCGAATCTTATGGCGCTGCTACGCCATTAAAGAAATATCGCAACTTTTGCGCATGGGCCGCGTTCGCGAGGCTCGTAAGTTGATCGACCAAGGGCTCGCGACAAGTGACAGCAACTCAGTCGATCATCTTGGCACTGCTCGACTGCTGATCGAATCAGCGAAGTGTGATTTAGCTTGCAATAACCACGCAATCGCCGCTCAATCTTTGCAAAACGCATGGCAATGGCTGGATGCGTTAGCGCAGTCATTTGTAAATGAGGAATTGCTGCGACAAGCCACCGGTATTCAATTCGCATACGTGATTTGGTGGTTAACTGAGGCGAAACGTCGCCAAGTGGTTGATGAGGGAGAATCCGAAATCGATGCTCTGCAACATGCGATCGAAAAGGCGCGACTTTGCTTCGATTCAGGCGGCTGGCGAGCCCCGTGGCACGATCTAACGTTGATGAACTTGTTGCTCCGGGTCGCCGACGCCTACGAACGGCACGGTATGGCAGCCAGTGCGGCAACGCCTCGTCAGGAAGCGGAGGAGATTTTCATTAAACGCAAGTTCCCTGAATCCGCAAAATGGCCACGCTGCGAAGATCAGCAGCCCGAGCGGTTTGCATTGCTACAAAACTGGCGCACAGCCTTTCGGCGTCGAACGAACTGAATCGGCATGGCAATTTACAGCTACTTGGTTAAAATGCCTTACAAGAGAACAACTTCTTGGGAGCTGCCGTGATGGAAAAAATAACTCTCGAGCCAGCGTTGGAGGAGAAGCTGGGAGGTCTCACTGGCCAGACAATCTTGTGTAACTCAGAAGGGCGCGTGCTGGGCTTTTTCTCACCATCCCACGACCGGCCGAGACCTGAAGACCTGCAGCTTGAGCCTCCTTGGTCAATTGAAGAAAGTAGGGAGCGTTGCAAAGCGCGAACTGGTAAGCCACTTGCCGAAATACTGAATCGCCTCGGTATCCAATGAGATACCGCGTTGCATGGGCCCCCAACGCGGAAAGCGATTTAGAAGCAATGCTTGCGGCGGTTGCGCGGCGAACGGAGACCGTGGAAGCCGCTCGTGAGATCGATCGTCACTTGATCTCCAATCCGTATGCATTCGGTGAATCTCGATTCGATCAAATACGAATCTTGTTCTGCCGCTTGGTGTAGAGTATGAAGTTTTCGATGATGTTCGCACGGTTATCGTGCATAGCGTTTGGCGGATTAGCAGCCGCTCGGATTTCTGACGGCTGTATGCGGGCCGCTTCCTAATCAGTTCAGCAAATCCGTAAACTCAAACTTCGCCCCATCGAACAACCCACGATCGCTTAGCTTCAGCGCTGGAATGACGAGCAGCGCCATGAACGACAACGTCATATAAGGCGCCCGTAGCGACGAGCCCCATTTCTTCACGAGCTTGTCGAGCTTTCCATAAGCGTGCCCGACTTCCTCGCACGTACCCGTCGCCATCAGCCCGGCCACCGACAGTGGCAGCACTTCCGACACGCTCTCAGCCGCACACGCCGCCGACAAACCGCCCCCCGCCTCCATCACCAGATTGATCGCCGCAGCGATGTCCTCGTCATTCACCCCGACCGCAATCACATTGTGCGAATCGTGTCCCACGCTCGACGCCATCGCCCCGCGCTTCAAGCCGAAGTTCTTGATATACGCAATCGCCGGCGGCGCCTGATAATACCGGTTCACCACCACCAGCTTGAGAATGTCGAGCTCAAGCTGCGCGTGCTCCGCTTCGTTAATCACCTGCGTGGGAAACTCCAGTCGGTTCGTAATAAGCTGCCCGTCGAGCGCCTCGATCACTTGCAGCTTGAGCGCCGAATCCGCGGGCACGGAGATTTCGATCTCCTCCGCCGTTACTTTCGTCGACACGAAGTTGTTGACAACCTTTGGCTCGACTCGCGGAATCGTCGTCTTGCCGTTTTCCGCAACGAGCCGCCCGTCGATCCAAGTCCGCAACACATTAAGCTGCTCCAGCGAACCCACCTCGATGAAATCCGCCGCATCACCCACTCGAAGCTGCCCCACCGGCAACTTGTAATGCTCGATCGGTGTGATACACGCCGCCCGTAGCGTATCGTACAAATCGATTCCCTTCTCCACCGCCCGCAATACGAGCTTGTTGAGATGCCCCACCAGCAGCTCATCCGGATGTTTGTCGTCGCTGCACAGCATCACTTGCCCCGGATACTCGCCCAGCAGCGTGTGCAGTGCATCGAAGTTTCGCGCCGCCGATCCCTCGCGAATCGAAATCTTGCAGCCGCATTTCACCTTGTCGAGCGCCTCGTACTTGGTGAAGCACTCGTGATCCGTCGTAATACCGGCCGCGATATACTTGGCCGCCTGCTCGCCGCGCAGCCCCGGCGCGTGCCCGTCCACCGGCTTCCCCCGATCGTGCGCCGCCTTCACCTTTGCCAGGCAACCCGCATCGCCATAGAGAATGCCCGGGAAGTTCATCATCTCGCTCAGATAGAGAATGCGAGGATCATCGAGTAGCTCTTCAACTTCGGCCACCGTGATCTCCGCGCCAGCAGTCTCAAACGTCGTCGCCGGCACGCACGACGGCGCTCCAAAAAAGAACTTGAACGGCACGTGTTCCGCGTTCTCCAGCATGTACCGCACACCCTCCACCCCCAGCACGTTCCCAATTTCATGCGGATCGCTCACCGTCGCCACCGTGCCATGTACTACCGCCGCCCGGGCAAACTCGCTCGGTACTAGCATCGAGCTCTCAATATGCACATGTGCGTCGACGAACCCCGGCAGTAGATAGGTAGTCGGTTGGGCCGTCGTCGCCCGAATCGCCGCGATCCGGCTCTCCTCGACAACGACTTCCGCCGGATAAAAGCGGCGACCAGGTATATCTACAACATTCCCAACGACGGTAAAGCTATCAGCAGTCATAGGCTCGTACTTGTACTTCTCAAATTCGCCTGCAATCCATTCATCCATGCTGAGGCGTCACAGTTCGTTTTGATAGCCATAAAAGCACAAAAACGCCAGCCACTTCCCTTTTCGTGTCTTTTTGCGTTTTTCGTGGCCACTCTCTTCTCTGTGGCGCGCAATACCTGCAGCGCCAGCATACGAGTTTAACGATTTCGTAAACTTTTCCGAAAGAGTCCGTCCCGGTTGGTCGATATACCAGGGCAGGCATAGATCCAGGGGGGATCCAGGCTATTGCTGCGCGTCGTAAAAGGCGACCCGAGCGAGCCCGGATACTACGAGACTTTCCGCTCCTCCCCCGAAGGATCGACCATGTTCCAATCCCGCCAGGCCGCCCGGCTGTACTCCTCACTTGCCGCTTTCCTCATCGCGGCCAGCTGGGCCACGTTCGCCGTCGCACAATCTACCGACCAATGGCGCGCCGCCGGTTCGCGTTCCACCTCTGCGGCTCAATCATCTGCCGCGACCTCAAATCCAAACTGGCAGCTCCCGACCAGCCAATCGACGACAGGCGAAGCAGCCCTGGTTGATGAAGATTCCAACCCGCTGCGCAAGCCGCAGCCGGCCAAGCAGACCGCAAACGCCACCGAACCTCGCGCGTTCCAACCCAGCGCGAACGCCGCTCCAATGAGCGCAGCCCGTTCCACCGCAAACAACCCACAACAAAACGTCGGCCAGCAAAACCGCGTCGCCTCACGCCCGGCGCCGGTCTCCCAGGCCTACCTGGCCACGCCTGAGCAGCAAGCAAGCCGCGCTCCAGCTCACCAGCAGCGCCCGTTCGTTCAACCGAACAACCGCCAGCCTGCGAACAATCAATTGAGGAATACTCAACCTCAGTCTCGCAACGCCGCGTGGGATGCCATCAACGTTGCCTTCCAGGATCAACCAGGACAACTCCCCGCGCCTCCTGATCCAACTTCGAAGCTCGTGAAGCCAACGCAACCGCAGTCGCAAGCAGCACAGAATCGCCAGTCCGAAAACCTGCCCATGCCTGGCGGCAGCAGCACGAAACTACAAGATCCGACCATGCGTTGGCCCGGCGGTCCTGGCGAGTACATCGACAGCTTCGGCGGCCCCGCCTATCAACCTTATTGCGAAGATGGTTCCTGCTCGATGGGGTGTGCTGGTCCTTGCTGCGGCGATACCTGCGAACCCGGCTGCGATTGCCCCTCGGACAACTGCAATAAAGAAGTCTTCTGCATCGGCCCCGGCGATGATGAGTCGTGTCACATCGTCCAGGTCCGTTGGCCCAAGTGGCAGGAAGTCGTCCTCTTCGGCGGCGTCCAAGGTTTCAAGGGCCCGTACGATCGCGAACGCGACAGCGGCAATTTCGGCTTCAACGAAGGCTTCAACATCGGTGCCAAAGTCCCCTATGCCCAACTTGGCTACCAATTCGGCTACCGTGCCGCCCAGAGCCAGCTCAACGGCGATAAAGACACCGGCATCGATCAGAGCTTCAACCAAAGTTTCGTCACCGCCGGCTTGTTCCACCGCCAGGCCGAAGGCCTCAACTTCGGCGTCGTGTGGGACGGCCTCGTCGACGAACGCTGGGGCTCGCAAAGCTTCAACCAGATTCGTACCGAGTTCAGCGTGATCGGTTGCGGCTGCCACGAGATCGGCTTCAACGCTATCGTGGGCACGAACAGCAACGCTCTCCCAGATCCAAATGTGGAAGATGGCGAACTAAACTACCAAGCCAGCGACCAATACCTGCTGTTCTACCGTATGCACGGCCCGAACGGTGGCGAAGGCCGCATCTTCGCCGGCGTGAACAACGACTCCGACGGCATCCTCGGCGCCGATACGCTCATCCCGATCGGCGGCAGCTTCAGCCTCGAGAGCGCTTTCACCTACCTCATCCCGAGCGAATCGAACGGCACCGGCGGTGCCACGAACGAAGCCTGGAATGTCGGCGTCGGCCTCGTCTGGCACTGGGACGGCCAGGCCCGCAAGTGCTACGACAACTGCTACCGCCCAATGTTTAACGTAGCCAACAACGGCATCCTGATCGTCGATCAACAGTAGGTCAGGCTCTGCCTGAAAACCCTACCAAGCACATCCCGACCGATTCATTAGAAGAAAAGATTTGGCGTCGGCCGCCAGGCCGAATCTCCAACCAACACACGCAAAGACTACAAAGAAAGATGTAGTCACCTCCAGTCAAACAATCCCTAAAGATTCCTTGATGGCAGGCATTAAGTTGATCGATCAGGCTATCTGAAAGAGCCCCGATTGTCCGCCGGATTAAACGAGTCTCGATAGTCATCAGGTTTTCACATTTGATCGCCGAGGAGCGCAATAGCCCGGTTTTCATGCCGTCCGGCATTGTGGGATCGATCTCGACCTGGGTTGGCTCAACTGAGATTTCGAACATTGCTCGTAATCAGCGCCAGAATAGTAGTGCCAAGGCGGCGATTGTTCGTGTCGTTCTGAACAACGACTGCGGGGCGAAGTTTACGACCGGTCCCGGAAGTAAACGGAAAATCCACCAGCACGGCTTCACCACGTGCAAATTTCATTGGCGGTGAGTGGTGTAGTCGTTGTAGATGTCCAGATCTGGGTCGTCCCAACCTGCGGCTGCCAATGCCACGCTTTGGGCAGCATAAGTCTCGCTGACGTCAAACTCATCCGTCGTCAACAATGCCTTGATTCGATCAAATTGCTCCGCCGGTAGCAGCACAAAACGAGCACTGGTCGCCTCGTCGACCAATTCCACCAACTCACCGGGATGGTCGGCCAGTGCTTTTCGTATTTCTGATGGAATCGAGATACTCATACTACTATTGTAGCACACCGTGGCAAAATTGGGCCAGATGAGCAATGTGTGGCGGTGAAGAAACGCCGGCAATTAAACTACCACAGCGAGCCGCCAGGTTCACCCCGGCGGTAACAACCCCACGCTCCACAACCACATCTCGCACATCAAGGAACCTGCACCACCTCACTCCCCGCCAGCGTCGACAGCGCTCGATAAAGCGCCATCTCGATCGCCTCATTCAAAAAATGAACCGAGCCGTCGCAAAACAGAAACTGCGCGCCACCGGGGTGATCACTACGAAAATTACTCGTGTTGTGCGGCCCGCCCGCTTCGCTGCTCCGGCAATCGGTCGCGCTGGCGGTCATGAGAATCGTGTTGGTCACAGCCCGTTTGTTCATCGGCTCGATCGTGCAACCAAACGTCGATGTGCCAATGAAATCAGGCAACATCATGTCAGCCGGTAAGTTTCCCACCATCCAGGGATACGATCCATCCGGCCCTCCCGGTTCGGCGACCGTGCATCCCACCTTCTGACACACCGGCCACCGCTCACCCCCAGCGCCTTCTCCCATCGCGATCGTGTGGCATTGCCCATCGGTAATATCTTTCAATCGATAATCCATGCCGATCGTAAACGGTCCTACGATCGCTTTGGGATATTGAAACGTAATACACCACGCATCCGTTGCCCCGCGGCTATAGATATAGTCACTCGTTGCCAACGGAAGCCCGCTCGGCAATCCCACGATCGCAAATACGTCGTTCACAAGCGGCTGATACCCGTTCGACGGGCAAGTAAAAATCGACACCGGCGTCGCGAGCACTTCGTGCGACTGCTCCCAATAAGGTAGGTTCACGTTGTAGCGCGAGCTCAACGCCCCCTCCTCGAAATAGGGCAACATCAGCGTCGTGGCATTCGCCGTCAGGTCCGACGGCCCATACGGCGACTTCGCCCGCAGCCCCGTCGGCAACTTCTTGTGCGTGCTCTCATAATTCAGCATCGCCAAACCAAACTGATGCAGATTATTCGAGCAAGCGCTCCGCCGACTCGCCTCCCGCGCCGCCTGAATCGCCGGCAGGAGCAGCGCGACCAGAATCCCAATGATCGCAATCACCACCAGCAGTTCCACGAGCGTAAACCCAGTAGGTCGGCCGAGCCGATGCCGACCTCCCCCCGCCCCACACGCCCCTCGCTTTGCCACCACCACAGGCCTGCAACCGCACCCGTGGCGACTGCACGTCGATTCGATTCGCGCTAAGAACGTGTTTTGAAATAGCGAAAGCTGCCTTGAAACCCTCTCCCTCCGGGCGAGGGCAGGGTGAGGGTGTCTTGATTTTCCGCTATTCTCCCTCAATCCAACCCTCTCCCAAAGGGTGAAGGAGAATCTTAAAACACCTTCTAAGCTGTCGATCATCCCCTCACCCCGGCTGAAACGCCTGCGCAGCCACCGCCACATCGCCCCAGTTGTCGAAGCGCACGACATGCCCGTTATCGAATTCATACACGTGATGCCACGACACGGAAAACGATTTCCCCGTGGGGAGCGCGCGAAGCCAATCCTGCCCGGACATCACGACTAAATTCCCGCTGGCTCGAATATCTCGGAATTCGGTCGGCCGCTCGTGAGCCAGGTTCTGGCGATTGATGTCTTCCAAGCGTCGTATGTCGTCCGTGCCGCGAAAATCGCCGCACATTGGTACTTGCGCCGGGCCAGGAATCTTAATCACCACATCCTTGCTCATGAGCTTGAGGTACTCACCTGCGTCGCCCTCGTGAATCAACGCCTTAATGCACAGCACGAGACTATTCACCCGCGATTGCTCGCGCAGGATGGTCCGCAGCTCGTCCTTGTCACGCATTAAGTCTGTCACCTCAATGCCCAGAGCAGCGGCCAGGTAACGGGCAAAATCAAGCCGCAACGGCCGACCGCTTTCCGCATTGCGAATGGTCCGCTCCCCCACGCCGGCGCGAACGGCCAGCTCTCGCTGCGTCATCCCAGACGCAATCCGAAACTGGCGGAATCGAACCGTATCGATCGTGACCCCTCTCATGTTCCCCTCGTGATAAGACCAGGAACTTGCCGGTTCGTTGCCGCCCGCAAGAACCTGCACGATTTTATAATCGTGACTTGCAGTATCGTACCGGCTGCCCATTTAGATTGCAAATCTTGGTGTGGGAGCCGGGAGAACTGCAAATCGCGGGGATCCCGTCGCCTCTCTGGCAATCAGCCGGACCGCGCTAGCGGCCGGTTAAATGCCAAAACTGTGGGTTAGCGCCCGGCGGCTGATCGTTTTGAGGCAAAGCCTACGCTTTGGCCGGACGAAGATCGCGAGGATGTCAGGCACAGCTACGACACACTGGGAGATTGATATGCATCGGGTCTACCGCGCGGCGGTTTGCGCAAGTCTGGTTTTAACATCCACCCACGCCACGCTGGCCAACGGCACCTCGCTCATCGTCGCCGGCTCGCCCGGCTACGACTCCGCGACGGGGAATGACCAAATTTAAGGGGTCAGAACTATTTACAAAATATTTCTGACCTATTTTTGTTCGTTTTTGTTCGAGGAATCAATAATGGTTTGCAATCTGATGGTGAACTTCCGCTCGAATCTCATTCGATTCTGCCTTTTGTGTGCAGCTTTTTCGCACACAACGGCGTTAAATGCTGCACCTGGCGATCTGCTAGGATCGACGGCCAACCCAAATGCGAACCCTAACAGTTTTGACTATTTTGGTTACGCAATCACAAACTTGAGCACGTCCTTCGTCGTCGGCTGCTACAACGACGATCCGAATGGTGTTACTGACGCTGGCTCGGTCTACCAATTCGATTCCACGACTTTTAACCTACTCCGCAAGATAAACAACCCGGTTCCACAATCCGGGGCTCAATTCGGCAAATCCGTCGCCACTGTGGGTGCTAACTTCGCTGTCGCCACGGCATTTGACAATGTTGATGACTCGATCTACCTCTTCGACGGAACGTCGGGAGCGTTGCTCCGAACCATCACGCCGCCAGCAGGCAAGTTCTTTGGCGGCGTTTCTTCCGATGCCATTCGTCTGACCGAAGCGCAGGGCCGGCTGCTCGTGCAGGGCTTTAATAACGTCATGGCATTCGATGCAGCATCAGGCGATCTGGTGTTGGATATTCCTCGCCAAGGCGCCGACTCCTATTTCGGCCAAGCGCTGGCCGAACGAGGCAACGACATCGTGGTGGCAGGTTTGCGAAATATCTATGTCTACAACGCCTCGGGAAGCCTGTTGTCGACGATCCCGTCGCCCATAAACGCCCAACTGACCTCGATGACTGTGACAGACGCTGGCCATATTTTTGCGGCCTACCGTGACGGCAACGCATATCTTTTCGACGGCGCGAGCTACCAGCCATTGCTCACTATCCACGATCCGACTTCCGACCACACTTTTTGCTGCAATGTCGCGGCCGTCGGCGGCTATCTCATCGTCGGCAATAAGGGTTTCAATGGCAGCGAGGGTATCGCCTATATTTTTGACGGCGAGACCGGGCAACTTGTGCGAACTGTTCACAATCCGTCCGGAGGCGGATCCGCAAGCTCCGGAGAGTACTTTGGCGAAACTATCGTTCCATTCAAAAATAACTTCATGATCGGTGTCATGCAGGCTGACCTGGCGACACCTTCGAGTCGAGACGCAGGAGCCGTATATTTGTTCGAGGGATACTCAGTGCCAGAACCTGGTTCATTGGCGCTTGCGGCACTTCTACCACCATTTCTTCTCCGTTTCCGTCGGCGTCAATGACGACGAGGTAAAAATGGGTCAGAGCGATTTAGAGAAATCGTTCTGACCCGTTTTGTGTTTCCGTTTTGTGTTTCGCGGCAACGTCCGCCTCACCGGCTTCGGCGAGCAGCCCTCGTTTGGAGCAGGCGTGGGCAGCACGGTTCCCGAGCCCAGTTCCGTCAGCTTGATCTGCATCGCCTGCGGCGTATGGACACTTTCTATCTGCCGACGCACCCGAAACAACGTGCCCGCCTCGTCTGGCAC
>CAZJWY010000072.1:20491-24163 GCA_964549545.1 uncultured Planctomycetaceae bacterium
CCCGGTGCCAGACGAGGCGGGCACCGGGACGGGCAAGCTCGCAAGTGCTTCGACAACTGTTACCGGCCACTGTTTGGCGTAGCCGACAATGGTACGCCGATCGTCGACCAGCGGGGACAAAATAACTGGCGCAGATCAATGAGCTGGATTGGCGAGTATTCATATCGCGCGGATGATGCTTGGTCAGATCGTTCAGTTGCTCTATTCCCGCCATGGTTGTTTCTGACGAAAACTCTCTAGCTTCTTTGCGTCCTCCGCGCTCCAATTTTTGGCAAGCTTCTTAGCCGCCTCTGCCCACTTCATCGCCGAGTCGAAATCACCTGTCTCGGCGTAAGCGGCTGCCAACGCCAGGAGATGTTTGTCTCTTTTATATTCAGACAATTCACAGGCCTTTGCCGCCAACTGTACGGCGCGCTTGCCGTCGCGAATCTCGTCGTGTGGATCGACAGAAAAAATGTACGCGATAGCGCCTTTCACGCTGGCGCTATTTGAGCTCATTACGAGTGCGCGCTCGTAATCGGCCTTGGCCTCCTTCACTTGTCCCAACTCGAGGTGAGCGCTTCCCCGATTGACTAAAGCCACGCTGTCATCTTGCCGCATCGATGTGCATGCATACCATGCGAGCAGCGCTTCCTGATGCCTCTTTTGTTCTCCTAGTCGCACAGCCGTGAAGAACATTCCATTGTAATACGTTGGGTCTAATCTTAATGTCTCGAGATGATCGCGAATCATTTCGTCGATCGAGTATTCCGGATAGCCCCGATTGCTAGATACTGTTCCCCAAGTTCGGTCGCGAATAATATAGAACAGCTCGCTTGCGTCCTGGGCCGACGTCTTGAACGCCATTTCGCGAAGTTCCTGTTCTCTGGCTTTATCTCCTTGAATCAAGGCAGCATTCGCCAGCAGCCAATAGTAGCCTCGCGATGGCTCATGGAATTTCAATGCCAGATCGAGCCGCTTCAGCGCGGCATCGCATTGAGTGGGCTCGCGCGAATCACGTGTCAGTTCGGGCAAATCCGCGGGCCACCGCAAAAGATGATCGGCACTCAGCAGCAACAGCGTATAGATGTCCTCGCTCAAGTGCTCGACATACGATCGCGGCAGATTCAACGCCTTAAGCGTTGTTAACCGGTCTTCCTTCGATGGCAGTTCGTAAAGCGCTAGCGCCTCATGAGCGGGCGCGATGTTAATAACCTCCTCGGAACGACTATCCCGGGCGCTTTGCAGCAGCGGCAAAAACTTTTTGTACCGTTCCGCTTCCGCGATCAGCGACCGGACATCTTCCTGCAAGGGACTGCTCACTTTCGGATTCCCGTCGATTCGAGACTTCCCCTCTGCCAATCGCAACGACGCCTGTTCGATGTCGCCCGCCCCGAACGCCGTGCGGGCCGCCTGAAGCGACGTCTCCACAAACGAATTCGCGTCACGCACCTGCCGCCGCCGATCGGCGACGACCCCACTGACAAGCATCAGCATTAAAATTGCCGAAACCGACGCCACACTGGCAATGGCCCTGTGCCGACGCGACCACTTCGCCGTGCGATTCAACAGTGTCGGCGGCCGAGCCTTGATCGGCCGGTCCTCCAGGAACGCCCGCAAATCGTCGGCCAGTTGCTGGGCCGACTGATACCGCTCGTCCGTGCTCTTGGCCATCGCCTTCAGCACGATCGTTTCCAACTCGACCGGAACGCGACTGTCGATTTTCCTGAGCGGCCGCGGCTCCGTGAATGCAATCTGCTTGAGCAACTCCGAGCGGTCCGTCTCGCCAAACGCCGGCTGTAATGTCAGCAGTTCGTACAGCGTCGCGCCAAGCGAATAAATATCCGCCCGGTGATCGACCACCACCCGCTTCGCCAGCGCCTGCTCCGGCGCCATGTACCGCAGCGTACCTAATAGGTCGCCCGTCATCGTCATTCCGGCATCCGCTTCGATGCGGGCCAGCCCGAAATCGGTGACAAACAGCTTTCCTTCACGATCGAGCATCAAGTTGCTGGGCTTGATGTCGCGATGCAGCACGCCCTGGTCGTGCGCATGCTGTAGCGCCTCGGCCGCCTGAATCCCAAGCCGAGCCGCCGCGCGGTACGACTCCGCGCCACGCCGCGAATCGACCGCCGTGCTAATCAGCGCCTGCGCGTCGCCGCCGCCAGTAGGTCCGGCGAGCCGAGCCGGACCTTTGCCGCTCGGCTCGCGGCAACTACTTTCCTTCTTCAACTCCGTAATCAAATCCGCCAGCGTCTGCCCGCGAATGAGCTGCATCGCGTAGAAGTGAACGCCGCGCTCTTCGCCAATCGAGTACACTGACACGATATTCGGATGATCCAGCGCCGCGGCCGCCCGCACCTCGTTGCGAAACCGCTGCAGCGACTTCTCCTGCACCAGCGCCGCAAACGGCAGCACCTTAAGGGCCACCCGCCGCCCCATCGAAATCTGCTCGGCCTCGAACACCCTCCCCATCCCGCCACGACCCAGCTCGCGCAACAGCCGAAAGTCGCCCAGGATCCTTGGTGGCGTGCTTTCGTCAGGAGTTGCCGGCGGTTCCGAGTCAGCCCACACTCGATGCAATAAGTCGACGCACGCGAGGTCATCGCAATTCCGAATGTCCCCAGTCGGAGCAACGGCCGCGCATTCGCCATGGGCCCTTGCCTCTTCGTAAGTCACGAGGCGCTCGACTACCGAGATCGGCAGCTCGTCCTGCGACACATCATTGACATGCTTATTGTCGTCCATCGGCATTCAACTTTCGCGACAGTTGTTTGACCGCCCGCGTCCACAGCTTCTGCGCCGCATCGTCCGAACAGCTCAATGCCACCGCGACCTCGGCAAACGAGAGCTTCAATTCATTCCGCAATCGAATCACCTGCTCGTGGCGCGGCGAAAGCTGCCGCAGCGCCGCTTCCAGCCGCGCTTGCTCCTCATTCGCCACCGCATGGCTGCTGGGCGAACCGCTGGCCGTTGCCAGTTCGACCGGTTGCCTCGATTCGCTCAGCTCGTGCAAACCGGTTTCGCGACGAATGTCGCGTTTGCTAGCGCCCCGATACCGCCGGTAAGCCGTCTGCACCCGGTGCTTCAATATACCCTGCACCCACACGACAAGCTCCCCGCGCGTCGCGCCCCGGAAGGTCGCAAACCCCTTGTGCGCCTCCAAAAGCGTCTCCTGCACCACATCCGAAGGGCTCACCTTCACCTGCAACTGGCCGTCGAGTTGCTCGTGAGCCCGAGCCCGCAGATACGACCGCAGCCGCCGAAAGATTTCACCCAGCGCCTCGCGGTCGCCGGCCTGAGCTTCGTGAATGCGGTTTTGCCAATGCTCGGCCGAGGTATCGCAAGATCCAGATTCAAGATACTGATCCGACACAGTGGGCATTTCCTCTAAATCACGATTCGCGATCGTCGAGCCAATCCGACGAAGATTTTTAGCGTTTTATCGAAATATTTTTCGGTTCTTCAAGAATTTTAGTGGTACCAGCAGACGTGGAGGACACGGCACGGGCTTTGCCCAGAAATTTACGTCAAGCCACAAGATAGACCTGTCATCAGAGAACCGTCACCCAATCGCTTGCGGCTTAGCGCAAGCCCACGGCACGGGCCTTTGCCCGAAGGCCTATCGCCACCGTAGCCTAGTTTTACTGTCTAAACCTATCGTTGTTGATTGATCCGTAAAGGAGGCAAGCG
>CAZJWY010000073.1:0-24147 GCA_964549545.1 uncultured Planctomycetaceae bacterium
CAAAATCGAATCGCAAGTCGATCCGCGTTACACCAACCTTGAGCAGGCCCTCGAACTGGCCGCCGCGACCTTTCCCTCAGACTCCGGCCGGCGTATCGTCCTGGTGAGCGACGGCAACGAAAACATCGGTCGCGTGCTCAGCCAGGCGGCCACCATGCTCGCCTCGGGAATCGGCATCGATTGCGTGCCAATCCACTACGAACGGCGCGGCGAAATCTCGGTCGAAAAAGTAACCGTCCCCTCCGATATCCGCCGCAAGACGCCCTTCGAGCTCAATGTCGTGCTCGATTGCCGCGCGGATCACGACGTCACCGGCAAGCTGCAAATCACGCGCGAGCTCGCCGGCCGCAAGGAAACGGTCGCCGAAGACGCCATCACGCTCTCTCCCGGCAAACGTGTTTTCACTCTCCGGCAAGAGCTGGACGAGTCGGGCATGACCACCTACGAAGCCCGCTTCATCCCCGACCAACCGGCCGACGATGCCCACTCGGAAAACAACGTCGCGACCGCCTTCAGCCGCGTGCGCGGCAACGGCCACTTGCTGCTGGTTGAAGACGCCGCGCAACCAGGCCGCTTCGATACGTTCGTGCAGCTACTACGCAAGAACGATCTCGAAGTGACGATCCGCGATACCCGCCGTGCTTTTGACAATCTAGCCGACTTGCAGCAATTCGATTGCGTCATCCTCGCCGACGCGCCCCGCGTCTCCGGCGACGGCGCGACCGAACTGACTCAATTCACCGATGAGCAAATTCATCAGTTGGTTCAAAACACAGAACACTTCGGTTGCGGCCTCGTCGTGTTGGGCGGCCCCAACAGCTATGGCGCCGGCGGCTGGACCAACACCGAGCTGGAAAAGGCCCTCCCGGTCAATTGCCAGATTCAAGCGTCCAAGGTGAACGCCGTCGGCGCACTGATGCTCGTGATCGACAGCTCCGGCTCGATGAGCGGCGAAAAAATCGCCTGGAGTCGCGCCGCCGCGATCGCCGCTACTCAAATGCTTGGCCCACAAGACTACGTCGGCGTCGTCACATTCGATTCCGAACCCCACTGGGCACTCCCGCTTCGCAAAAACGCGAGCCCCCAACAAACCAAAGCGCGGCTCGACCGAATCGCAGCTGGCGGCGGCACCGACATGATGCCCGCGCTTCGCCAGGCCTATCAGGCGATGCAAGGCTGCGATGCCTCACTGAAACACGTCGTCGTTCTGACCGACGGCCAAACGCCGAAAGACAACTACGCCACGCTCGTCGCGGGCGCAAAAGAAAAAGGCATCACCACCACCGGCGTCGCCGTCGGGCGCGATGCCGACCGGGCTCTCCTCTCGAACATCGGCCTCCGTGGCGGCGGCACGTTCTACCAGGTCACCAGCCCCAACGCGATTCCCAAGATCTTCATGCGCGAAGCCCGCCGCGTGGCCAAGCCGCTGGTGTTCGAAGACCAAAACGGAATTGCCGTGCAAACGGCCTCGCGTGGCGAATTGCTCTCCGGCATCAACGCTGCGCCGCCCGTCACGGGTTATGTTCTCACGACGGTCAAGGAATCGTCACTGGTCGATCTGCTCCTCTCCACGCCGCGACAACCAGCGCCGAACAGCGCAATCCTTGCCACCTGGCAGTACGGCCTAGGCCGCGCCGTGGCGCTGACGACCGACGTCGGCCAACGCTGGGCCACGAATTGGCCCGCCTGGGAAAACTACGACAAGCTCATGCTGCAAACGATTCGCTGGTCGATGCGCAACCACGACCTGGACGAACGGGTGGCAGTTTCCACCGAAAACCGCGATGGCGCGATCCACGTGGTCGCCACCGCGCTCGACCGCGACGACAACAGCATCAACTATCTCAACCTGGTCGGCTCGGCGGTTTTGCCCAATGGGCAGTCTCAAGAATTTTCGTTCCAGCAAGTCGCGCCGGGACGCTACACCGCGAAGCTCCCCGCGGAAGAATCGGGCAATTATTTTCTTGCCGTATCCGATGGACGCGGGAGCGCCCCCGTGCGTGCCGCCGTCAACATCGCCAATACAGCGGAGCTTAAGAAGCTAACCAGCTACGACAGCCTGCTGGCCGAGTTGTCGGCAGGCAAGCCCAAAGATGGCGAGCCTGGAAAGTTGATTCAAGCTCCTGGCGGAATCGCCGATACCGCCGAACTGGCGAAAACCGACGTCTTCCGCCCCGGCATCGCCCCGGCCAAAAGCCGCAACCCCCTCTGGCCGCTCCTGCTGGTTGTCACGGGATTGATCTTCTTCGCCGATGTGTTCTGTCGCCGCGTGCAAGTGTCGTTTGCCTGGTTGCCCGCTCTCTACCATCGATTAATGAAGACACAAGCCCAACCAACAACGAGCGACGCCGTCATGCAGCGGCTCCGCCAATCGAAATCGCAAGCCACGGCCCACTACACGCCCGCCGACCGCTCACTTCGCTACGAAAGCGACGCGAACGCAGCACCAGCCAACCTCGAGCAGTTGCAGACAACAACTCCCACAGCCCCTCCAGCTCCTACCCTCGAGCCAGCCACTACAGCCAGCGACGAGTCGCAACCAACCGATTTCACCGAACGATTGCTGGCAGTAAAAAAACGCGTGCGCAACGATCAACAACGCAATTAACTCACCCGCGAGCCGGGGCGCCCCCGCCCCATCTCCCTTCCCACGCCTGAGCGGTGAATCCAACAGAGGCAACCTCAACCAACAGGCAATTCAACAGTAAACACACTCCCCTGCCCCAGTTCACTCGCCACAAACACCGAGCCGTTCATCGCCTGCGCCAAATGCTTCACGATCGATAGCCCCAGGCCGGTCCCACCTAGCTCGCGCGAACGGGCCGTGTCGACTCGATAGAATCGCTCGAAAATTCGCTCCTGGTGCTCTGGCTTGATGCCGATCCCCGAGTCGCGAACCGTGATGTGCATTACGGAGTCGTTAGCGTTCCACTCCACCCAAATATTGCCGTGCTCCGGCGTATACTTGATGGCATTGTCCAACAGGTTATCAAGAATCTCGCGCAATCCCTCGCGATCCGATTTCACGCGACAATCAGACGCCGTGGCGGTTGATGTGCCGTTTGCCTGGGCATGGATTGCAATGTGCTTCGCCTCGGCCGCACGGTGGCGCTCCTCCACGCACTTCTGCACGATCGGCTGCACATCCAGCGATACGATTTCGAATACTTGATGGTCCGACTCGATGCGAGCCAACATCAGCATATCCATGATCAACCGCGTGAGCCGTTCGGTCTGCTCTTCGATGCGCGTCAAAAACCGCTGGCCGACTTCTGGATCGTGCAACGCCCCGTTTTGCAGCGTTTCGGTATACGCCTTGATCGAGCTGAGCGGGGTTTTCAACTCGTGCGAAACATTGGCCACGAATTCCCGTCGCATCGCCTCCAATCGCCGCAGCTCGGTCGTATCGTGAATCACCAGCACGACGCCCGGGCACGGATCGCCAGGCAATGGCTGCACATGAATATCGACGCACATCGCCGGCGGCCCAGCGCGAAGGACTTCGCAACGCCGCGGCTCGCTTGTCGCAAGTACATTGGTCACGGCCTCGTGCAGCGCGTGGTTGCGAATCACCTCCAGCAGCGAACGCCCCTCGACCGTGGGTGGCCGAAAGTCGAACAACCGGCGAGCCGCTTCGTTCGCCAGCACGATCCGCTGCCGCGCATCGATCGCCACAACTCCTTCAATCATGCCGCCGAGCACGGTTGATTGCCGCGCGACCGTCTCGCCAAGCTGCGTGGTGCGAGCCAGCATATCTTCGCTCATTCGATTGAGCGTGCCAGCCAACCGACCCAGTTCATCCTGGCTCGGCACATACGCGCGATGGCCATAGTCGCCGATCGCGAGCGCGTCGGCCGCTTCATTGAGCGTCGTCACCGGTCGAATGACATGGCCGATGATCCACCATAAGATTAGTGCCACGCAGGCTGATTCAACGGCGATCGCGCCCCAAATCCACCGCTGAGCTTCAGGCGAATCTGACAGCCAATGCGAAGCCGACAACCCAACCAGCAAGGAGCCAACCAGATTCAAACCGGCGGTAATGAGAAAGAGCTTCCAAAACAGGCGCGACGACGGCATGCTCCCAGTGTAGCCTGCTTACTCACAAGCCAGAAAGCCACATGCCCAAAAGCCAAAACGACAACCACCCTTAGCGTCGGCCGCCAGAGTTTCCTCGCCGTGGCGAGCCGAATCTCCACCAACAACCGCCCACAAGTAAAAAAACGCCCACTCCGAAAGCCATTTCAAATGTAGCCGGATTCCTCAGAATTCAAACAAGCTACGCTCTTACGCTTACTTATCCGGAGCAGGTAGCCGCCGTGGTGCGGCGGGCTTGGGCGTCAGGGGCGGCGTTGTCTCCGGCGTCGCATCGGGCCGCAACGCAATCTTCGGCTGGGTCGCTGGCTCGGTATAGCTAGCGCCGCTAACTGCGGGCTTCTTCTTGCCATCCACCGGCTCGGCCGCCGCGGCCTGAATCACTTCCGGTTGCTTTAAAGCAGGCTTCGTTGCCGGTGCAGCTTCGCCTTGCACGGATGCCGCTTCGTCCTTCGTCGACTTCGTTTTCGATTGGGCGGCTTCGCTCGGCAAAACTGTCGGCGTTTGTTCCAACGACGTTTCATTGGACGATGCCGCGTCCGCCGGGCATGCGATGCCCGGCCGCTGATCGAAAGCCCCCTGGCTGACGATCGGCGCACGCGACGAGGCGTAGTTGAGCGGCATCGGAGCGCCGCGCGACGCCTCGCGTTTGGCGGCGTCCACATAGGCCTCGCCCGGCCAGGGGCCTTCGGCAAGTTGCACACCGTCGTAATCGAGCAGCGTCCCCTTCACAAAGTGGACATTCTTGGTCGCCAGCGTGTAGCGCGAGCGGTTCAAATAGTAGTCGACCTCCGCGTCGGCAACGCGGCGTTGAGCATCGAGAAATAGATCGAGCGGCGCCTTATCGGCCTCGTAAGCGGCCTGCACCGCGCCTAGCTGATCGCGATTGGCGCCCAGGCGATTGAAGCTCGTCTGCAACACCGTGTAGGCTCGGTCCACTTCGGCGACCGCGTCGGCCACTTCGTGAATAACCTCTCGCTGCTGATCGCGCAAGATCGCCCGTTCGCGCGACAACAGCAACTCGGCGTTTCGCGCCGCCACGTGCCCCTCGCGGAATCCGATCGGCACGCTGAGCTCGAATCCGAGCTGCCATTCCTGGAACTCGCCCGAGGTCAGGTTGCCATAGGCGTTGTCGAATCGCTCATTCGGAGGCGCAGGCGCCGGGCTGGTTGGGAACAAGTCGTCACCAAAGCCCCGCCAGCGATACCGGCCCACGGCGTCAAGCTTCGGCAGCAAGAAGTTCTTGCTAGCAATCAATTCCAATTCGCGACGGCGGACAATCCATTTCTGACGGCGTAGTTCGGCTCGTCGTGTGCTGGCCTCGGCCGTGATCTGAGCCCAATCAAAATCAATCTTCGCGGCAATCGGCTCGTCGATCGGCCGAATCAATTTACTATCCGTCGGCGCGATCCCCATGAGGAGCCGTAACCGCCGCTCAGCCATCAACACGCCACCTGTGCCACGGAACGAACCACTCGGCAAACCGTTCCAGTTGCGCGTGGCGTCGATCGGCTCGCCACTCAGAGCGTTCTGCACATCCTGTTGAAATGCGTAGTACTGCGACCGCGCCTGAGCTTCTTTCTCCGCTTCACCACCACGTCGATCGACTTCATTCAGAGCGTAAATCTTACGCCATGTTTCCAAGCCGGCATCGCGCGCCTTCACCTTGGCATCGAGCACGCGATAACCGTAATACAGATCCCAGTAGGCACTCTCGACGTTGCTCACCAGATCGCGCACCGCGATTTCGAAGTCGGTCAGAGCGACATCCGTATTGAGCCGCGCGAGCAGCACGCCCGTGTAAACGCCGGCCTGGTTATCCGGGCCGGCAATCCGATTGAATTCGACACCGCCGCCTTGCAGCAACGGATGACGAATTTCCGCTTCGACGTTGGTATTCCACGCGCTCGGGAACAGATTGCCCGGGGCGTTATTGGCGTCGTAGTCGACGTTGTGGCGAACGGTGAACTGCGTACCAGTCACCGACTTCTTGGCGATCGCGGCCTGGAATACGCCCGCGTCCTGGAACAACAACCGGGTGCCGCCGCCAAAGAACTGGTTGTTCAAAGCGCGGTGGTTCTTTTCCCAAAACGTGCTCGTGAGGAATTGGGCGTCGAACGCACTAAGAGCGGCCTCGACACCGGCTCGTGGATCCGTCTCGACCGTGGCCACATCGAAAGTGGTGCGCGTCGTAGCCGGCGAGCGGACTACCGCGCCGCCTAAATCGCGCAGCACGCGCGAGTTGGACAACGTGATCTGGATCGCTTCTTCAAGCGACATGTCCCAGTATTCGGGCGTCCCCTGGGTTTGCAGCGTCCAGGGCGCCGGCGAGCCGAGCGAATCGTCGGCATTCATCTGCGTGCAGGCCGATTCGGTCGGATAATCGATCTCCGAGGCGACCGTTTCGTAGGTTCCCTTCGGCACGCAACTCTCGAATTTCGAATCGCGACGATTCCAGAAGCAACCGCTGGGCATCAGCAACATGCCGGCCAGAAGGAGCGTCAGACTTTTGCGAAGGCGTTCCATGCCGATTGCTTGCCAGCGACCTTTTAGGCGGTGCTTTAAAATTCTCCCTCTCCTTTTGGGAGAGGGTTGGGATGAGGGAGAATAGCGGAAAATCAAGTTACCCTCACCCTGCCCTCTCCCGGAGGAAGAGGGTTTCAAGGCAGCTTTCGCTATTTCAATACACGTTCTTAGGTGGTTACGCAGCCGGCGCACGGTCCGGCTACAGTATCTCCGTAGAGTCGCTCTATCTTTTGATCGGCAAGCACAGTCGGCCCGATTAGTATTTTCGCTACGATTGCTACGAGCGTCAGAACCGTCACAGACCAACTTCCACGTTTTTTCCCGGCAAAAACGGCATGAATGCAGCGAAAGCTTTCTCCCACGCATCTTCGCTATCACTCCAAGCGAACCGCTGCTCGCGAGCCATTTCCAGGACGAAAATGGGACGCTGGCTATACTGAAAACATGTCCGCTCCTCTTCCCACGAGCGGCGCACCGCCGGAATTGCAAACTTGGCAAGAGCTGGAAGACGTCTTCACTCAGCTCGGCCAACTGGCCCGCTCCCCGGTCGCGCCGCAAGAATTCTATCGCACGGCTCTCGACCAGAGCGTGCGCGCGCTCAGCGCCGAACGCGGAACGATCTGGCTGCGCGCAGCGAGTGGCGCGATGCAACCGGTCGCTCAAACCGGGCGTGCGACGAATCTGGCAAGTCGCGACGAACGGGCTCAGCGCGCACATCAGTCGCTGCTGCTGCACGTGGCCACCGAGGGGCGAGTCAGCACCATCAACCCACAGTCCGACTCCGACACCGCCGATGCGCTTAATCGGACCGAGCACGTGATCGTATTCGGCCCCGTCAAATCTTTGGTCGACGCTTCGCACAAGGCAATTGCCGCTAAAGCGTCCCCCAGCATCACGCTCGCCATTGTCGAAATCTGGATGCGGGCGGGCGCCAGCCCCGCCGCCTATCAGGGCTGCGAACAGTTTCTTGCGAGTGTGTGCGATCTGGCCGCCGACTTTCACGCCTTCCACGAGCGCCGGCAACTCCTCGACGAAGATCATCATCGCACCGAGCTGTTGCATCTCGGCAAACGCACGCATCGTCACTTGGATCTGGCCACAACTGCCTACGAGGTGGCGAACGAGGGACGCCGCGTGCTCGATTGCGATCGACTCAGCGTCCTCATCGGCAGCGGGCGGCAATGTCGGCTGCTGGCCACCAGCGGTGTGAGCCGCATCGAGCGGCGAAGCGGCGCCGCGCGGCGTCTTGAGAAAATCGCCCAGATGGTTCGCCGCACCGATTCCCCGGCGTTCTATGCAGATGGCGAGTGCGACGCCCTGCCACCCGTTGCCGATGCAATTGAAGGCCATGTCGCCGATTCCCATGCCCGCCACCTCGCGGCGATTCCGGTTCGCCAACCGATCGATCCAACGGAAAACGACACGGCTACGAAAAAGCGACCGAAACGCGCTCGGCCTGAATTCGTGCTCATCGCCGAGCAATTCGACTCCCGCGAAGGCGACCTGCGTCGCGATTGGCTCGTCGAGATCGGCGAGGTCTGCTCGACAGCCCTCTACAACGCCAGAGAAGCCGACCGGTTGCCGCTGCGGTGGATCGTTCGTCCACTCGGCAAACTGACACACGCCATCAGTGCTCACTTGCCACTGGCTCTGCTCGTCACGGCAGCGGTCATTGCCGCAGTGGTCGCGCTCGTGAAAGTTCCGACCGAGTTTTATGTTGAATCGTCGGGCACGCTTCAACCCGTCGTGCGCCGCGATGTCTTCGCTCCGCGCAGCGGCATCGTGGATGAAGTGCTGGTGCAACATAATGCCGCCGTCACCGCAGGACAGCCGCTGGTGCGGATGCGCGACCCGGCTTTGGAACTCGAACTGAAGCGTGTCGATGGCGAAATGGAAACCGCCCAAAAGCAACTCGACGCCGTGCGGGCAACGAAGACAAATCGGGCCGTGAAAGATCCGACGCCGATCGACTCCTATCGTCTTTCCGCCGAAGAACGAGAACTGGAACAGAAGCTCGCGAACTCTCGCCACGAACGCGAATTGCTCCAGCGCGAGCGAGAACGATTGGTCGTAACCAGCCCTATCGCGGGACGCGTACTCACGTGGGATGTCGGCCATCAACTGTTGGCCCGTCCGGTCGAACGAGGCGAGGCGCTCGTCACCGTGGCCGATCTCTCGGCCGATTGGGAACTTGATCTCGATGTGCCGGACGATCAGATCGGCTACGTGCTCGCCGCGCAGAAAGAATTGCAGCCCGATTTGCCCGTCCGGTTTCGACTCAGCTCCGAAGAACAAGCCGAACACGTCGGCAAAGTCATCGAGGTGTGCCAGACCGCCAATGTCGCGCCCGACAAGACATCGCGGCCGAAGCCGACGATTCTGACCAAAGTGGCGTTCGATACGCCGCAGCTTCTCCAGGAAGTCGGCGGCGAACTGCGCCCTGGTGTTTCTGCCCGGGCACAAATCGCGTGTGGCCGTCGATCGCTCGGTTACGTCTGGCTGCACGACATTTGGGACGCCGCTGTTCAGTGGTGGAAGTTCTGACGCTTGGTAACGCCTATGAACCATCAACCGATCAAGCTGGTGTGCATCGGCACGACTTTGGCGCTCGCGCTGATGTTCCAGATCCAAGTTGTGGCTGCCGAAGAAGCGGCCAAAACCGTTGCGCCACTGGCAGGAAATGCAGCGAGCTCGCCAATCGAGGTCCAGTCCGTCGTGCTGCGCCTTTTGGAAGAAGCCGAGGTCCCCGCGCAGGAAGCTGGTGTCATTACCAACCTTGCCGTTCGCGAAGGGCAGCGTGTCAAACAAGGCGAGCTGCTTGCTCAAATCGACGATCAAGTGCCCCGCCTCGTGGCCGAGGCGGCCAAGGCGAAATACGACATTGCCAAGGCCAAGGCGATGAATGATGTGCGACTGCGGTTTGCTCAAAAGTCGACCGAGGTGTCGGAAGCGGAACTGCGACGCAGCACCGAATCGGTCGAACGGTTTGCGAAGAGCGTTTCGCAATCGCAACTCGATGTCGAAAAGCTGACCGTGCAAAAGAACCAACTCGAAGCGGAACAAGCGACGCACGAACAGCAGATCGCGACGCTCGAAATGCGGCAGCAGGAAAGTGAATTGAACGCGGCCCGCACGCAGATTAGTCGACGGCAAATCTTGGCTCCGTTCGATGGAGTTATCGTTCAGATTTATGCCCGCAAGGGCGAATGGGCCGAGCCGGGGCAGAAGGCGCTGCGAATCGTGAATGTCGATCGGCTCAAGGCCGAAGGGTTCATTCGGGCGGAAGAAGCCACGGGAAACATCGTCGGTCGACAAATTCAGTTGGTAACCGAACTGGATAACGAGAAAAGTACATTCACCGGCAAGATCGTATTCGTCAGCCCCGAAGTCGATCCGATCACTGGCCAGGTTCGCATCTGGGCGGAAATCGACAACCGTGGCGGGCAGTTGCGACCAGGCCAACCGGCGCAGATGACGATCGCTCCTTAGAAGGTGTTTTGGAATTCTCCCTCTCCCAAAGGGAGAGGGTTGGGGTGAGGGAGAATAGCGGAAAATCAAGGCACCCTCACCCTGCCCTCTCCCAAAGGGAGAGGAGTTCAAGGCAGCTTTCGCTATTTCAAAACACGCTCTTAACGGCAGATTCAATCTAGAGTCCTTCATGTCCCAACACCTAGCATCTATCGATCGGCTTGTCGGCATGCGATTGCGGGCCGATTTGTTGGTTTCCGAGGTGGAGTTGTCTGGCTCGACGACGTGGATTGTGAAGGATCCGCTCACCTCGGAGCATTTCCAGTTCTCCGCCGAAGAGCATGCACTCATGGATTGGATGCGCGAGGAGGTTACGATCGCCGAATTGCAACGGCGGTTTAATCGTCGATTTTCGCCGCGTACGATTCGGCCGGAAGTGATTTGGGAGTTTCTGAGCCGGCTCCACTCGGCGGGGCTTACGATCAGCGATGCAACGGGCCAAGGGGCCGAGCTGCTCGCCCGGCGCGAGCGCGACCAGGCTCGCCGCGCGGCCTTTTCCTGGACGCAGCTACTGGGAATCCGCTTTCGTGGATTCGATCCCGATTGGCTGCTCTCGCGCATTGCGAGCGAGTTTCGCTGGTTGTTCTCGCCGCTGGCGATAGTTCCGGCGTTAGCACTCATCCTCTATGCACTTTCACTGGTCATTGGTCACTTTGGCGAGTTCCGCGATCGGCTTCCCGAGCTTGCCGCGTTCGCCGATCCGCGAAATCTCGTCTGGTTGCTGCTGGCGATTGGCGTGGTGAAAGTGCTGCATGAGTTTGGCCACGCGCTTGCGTGCAAACATTTCGGCGGCGAAGTCCGTGAAATGGGTTTCATGCTGCTTGTGTTTTCACCCTGTCTGTATTGCGATGTGAGCGACGCCTGGCGGTTCTCCAATAAGTGGAAGCGGATTGCTGTTTCGGCGGCGGGTATCGTCGTGGAACTGCTGCTCGCTGCCGTGGCAACGATCGTTTGGTGGTATGCCCAGCCTGGCGTCGTGCAATTGGTCGCGCTCAACATGATGGTCATCTGCACGGTCAGCACGCTGTTCATTAACGGTAACCCGCTGATGCGGTACGACGGCTACTACATCTTCTCCGACTTGATGGAAACGCCGAACCTGTGGCAACGGTCGCGCGAGGCGTTGCGTCACTTCTGGTCGAGTTGGCTGATGGGGCAACCGACCGAAGATGATCCGTTGATCCCGGACGACAAACGATCTTGGCTTGCTCTGTATGCGATGTGTTCGAAGGTCTACATGGTTGTGGTGTGTGTCTCGATCGTGTGGGGGCTGGTGAAAGTGCTCTATCCGTACCATTTGCAAAACGTAGCGTTCATGGCCGGCTTTATGATGCTGGCCGGGGCGATGGTAGCGCCGATTTCGGCCGTCGTGGAGCTGGTTCGCAATCCGATTCGCCGGGCTGATGTGCGATCCGGCCGATTGTCGCTGCTGCTGGCGGCGGGCGCGGCAGTCGTGGCGGCGATCCTGATGATTCCGATGACCTATCATGTGCGAGCGCCGCTGGTGGTGATGCCTGAGAATGCGTCGCGGGTGTATGCCACGGCAGGCGACACGCTCACGAAAATGCTTCCCGCCGGCAGCCAGGTTCGTCAGGGCGATGTCATCGGCCAACTGCAAGACACCGGCGCCGAAATGGAAATCGCTCGGCTGGAAGGCGAGGTCAAGTCGCGGAAGCTGCATGTGGATCACCTTGAACGTCTCCGAGGCATCGATCGCGAGGCGAACGACCAGTTGCCGACCGCTCGCACCGCATTGGCCGATAGCCAACGACGACTCGACGAACGACTTGAAGAGGCGAAGCGTCTCACGCTCGTCGCTCCGGCGGATGGCGTCATCATTCCCGCACCTCGAAAGCATCTACCCAAAGGCGCTCGTTCGACCCGTTTGCCCGAATGGCAGGGCTCATTGCTCGACCAGAACACGCTAGGCGCTCATGTGGAGCCCGGCACACTCGTTTGCCTCGTCGGCGATCCGAGGAAGCAGAATGCGATCATGCTGGTCGACGACACCGACATCAAGCGGCTGGCCCCTGGTCAAAAGGCGCGGCTGCGGATCGATGAGCTGCCGGGCCAAGTGGTCGAGGGTGAAGTAGTCGATGTCGCGCGGCACGAGCTAGCGGATATCGAAAACTTGCAACGTCGTCAGGCAGACCTCTCGCCGCTCATGACCGGGCTCATGCCGGCGGGACAAAGCGGGGCGGTGTACGAGGTGCGCCTGCGGCTTAGCGGGGAGCGGGGAGGAAAAGGCAGGGAGCGGGGAGCGGGGAGCGGGGAGCCTGAGGGGGCTGCCGCATCGTCACTCATTGTTGGTGGGCGAGGAAATGGGAAAATCGCTGCCGAGCGGATTACGATTGGGCGGCAGATCTACCGCTATCTGGCGCAGACGTTTCGCCTGCCGATGTAGGATGCGCTTCGTGCAAAACCTCGTAGCACCCGTGGTTTTTGGGGTTTTGCAATTGCGGTTTACGGAAGCGGCGGGCCTAACTTTGTGTGGCACAGAGGGTTAGATTGCACGCACCGCGTAAGGATTTCACGTCACAGGGGCAAAACTTTGGCACTGTCCGGTTAGTGCGCTGATGGGGAAATTATTTTCGGTGGTGGCAGGGGTTGGCTGCGTGCTGTTAGCAATCTGGGAATGACCCGCTGTCCATTTCTGAGCCATCGTCTTTCCACACCGAGGCTTTCCCCTTGGTCGCTATGGACAGGCCGATCCAGCACAGCGCCATGATCACAAACGGAACGGCGAACATCCACCAGATACTAGGATGGTCTTCGGTCGACTCGCTGAGATCTGCCAATAGGACCGCGCTTTTGAGGAGAGGAGTGGTACCATGCCGCCCATTCTACCGCGCCGGGTGCCTGGGGCAACGCCCCGGTTCTTAACGAAACTCTGGGGCGTTGCCCCAGGCACCCGCGCAGTTGCGACGCGACCACGAGCAATAGGTGCTGGTGAGTGGCTGCTTGTTTTGGGTTTTCAAAGAGCGGGCGGGCGATGCGGATCGGCGCGGGAGGTTGAGCTAAACCGCAAGCGGATGGACGACGGCTGGTGGGGCGGTTGTCGATCGAGTGCAGGGTGTAGTTCTGGGGGCTAAGCGCATCGCATGCCATATTGGGGCGTGCAGGTTAGCACATCTGGTGGCCATTTCCTAGAAAATTCTTGGGTCGTTCCCACTGGCCAAAAATAGAATATTGACGGGCCGCTGAACATTCATTGAGTGCCATGTTATCTCTGTTGCAACTTCTGTAGTTGCCGCTCGGCTTCGCCGCGTGATTTACAGACGATCGTGTAGAACTTGGCTTTCTTGTTGGCGCCCTCTTCTTTGTCTTTCCACACTTTCGCCGCGGCGGGCGAGGTCGTGATCACGACTTGCACGGCGAACGACTTTCCCTGCTTTTCGATGCTCTTCACCAGGTAGTGCGTTTGATTCTCGACGGGATCGACATAGTCGGCTTGCATCGCTTTGCTGGTGAGATATTCCTGAATCTCTTTCTCGAGCGCGGCGAAGTCGCCGCCGAAGTGTTTGATGAAACGAGGGTCTGGGCGGCCGAGGAGTGGTTTCGTCGAGGGGTCCATCGGCTCGTAGTTGCTGATTTCAGACAAGTACGCTCGAAAGGCCTTCGGTTTTTTGGTGGCCAGGTAGTGGACCAGTCCCCAGGCGAGGGCGTAGCCGTTGGCATTGATCTGCTCGGCGCTGACGAGGCTTTCCAAAACTTTGCCATTGCTGGCGGGGAGCTTCAGCAAGCTCCACATGCGGAGATCGTTGACCATGCCGGCCTTGGTCCACTTGAGCGTGCGGGTCGGCAGCTCGGAGTTGGGTTTGCGAACGATGCTCGAGTTAACCTTGAGGGGCGCGTAGTATTCGGGGAGGCCTTCGCAAATCCAGGGTGGCCAATTCGAGAGCCGTTTTTGAATGCCAATGTTGGCTAGTAATTGATGAACGCCTTCGTGGGCGATGGAGTAGCTGGCCTGCTTGGCGGCGAACTCCGGGGCAGCGTCCCAAAGGTCCTGGTCTTCGTACATGACGATCTGGTTCGTCATCACGTTGTAGTAGGCGACGACTTCCTTCGGCATGGGGAGGATCGCATCGTAGGCCGTCCGACTGGAAACGATAACCACGACCAGTGGCACTTCAGGGCGCGTGACCGGCATTCCCCACGACTTCAGGCTCGTGACTACGCCGGGAAACATCGATTCGAGAATCGAGCGGGCATGAGCAAAGTAGGCCTCGCTGCAATCGTGTACGTAGAGATGGTAGGTTCCTTGATCAAACTTGAAGTTGGAAAAGCCATTGGCTTTGAGCGATTCGATGAGTTCGTCTTGCGTGGCGGGAACAAAGGGCTCGGTGGTGGGTTTGGTCTTTGACGACTCGAGGACCTTCAGCTCGCTCGAGGGGAGCATGACCATCGAGTAGGGATCGAGCGAGCAGTACAGCCTTGCGATTTGTTCCTTTCCATCGATGGTGGGAACTAGAACTCGCTCGCCGTGGGCGGGGCGGGCGCGGATGCCGGGTGGGATCTTGGGGCGGGATTGAAGTCCGCTGGCGGCGGGGGCGATTGATTGGGCGGGGGCTGTCGCGCAGGTAAGCGCGAGGGCGATGGCGATGATCGGGGGGATGGATGCTCTCATTGATAGTGAACGGGTGGGCGGGGGCGAGGACGCCCCGGCTCGCGGGGAGGTGTTCAATATCAGTGTAAGCAAGACTCGCCGCATTGACTGAATTCTGGCGAATTCAGCTACGATCGGGTAGCGGGGCGGAGTCTAATTCTTTTCACGGCTACGCGATTTATGGAATCGCGAAGATCAGGCCGGTCCAGATGCCGCCGGCGCTGACGGCTGCAACCGGATCGCAAGGTGGCCAGTGGCGTCGCCAGGGGTTGCAGTTGCCGGGGCGGTAGTGGCCGAGCGTGTAGACGTGCTCGGTTGGGCACTCGGCCACGAGGCAATAGGGTAAGGCCGGGATTGTGCCGAAGAAGTGGGCGGCCGAGGCGGCAGGTTGGAGGCAGCATTCGCGGGCAAGCGTGCAACAACAACTGCGGTCGCCGCATTGATAGCCGTAACGCTCCGCGTTGATTTCCTCGAAGTAGAGTGGGTTGTGATAGAAGCAGGTGGCTTCCCAGTTGTAGTTGGAGACCGGCCAGCAACGCGAAACCGAGTTCGATTGGTTGATTTGCTCCCAGCAGGGACCGGCCAGGTCGGTCGGCAGCTTTCCTTCGGGTTGGGCGATGCCGATCCCGAGTTGATTGAGCGGCTTACTGGCAGCGGCTGCACAAGGATCTTTTGCGACTGCGGCACCAGCGGGCGGGGGCAACGGCTGCACTTCGGTCTTGTCGGCACTTGGCAACTGCGGGCCGCCGGTCTGGAAGTTTGCCTGACGAAGGCTCTGGCTCGGCTTCCCTTTGGGCAGCGGAGCGGTGCGTGCGATCGGCTTCGGGGAAGGTGTGCCCGTGAATAGGTCGGGATCGACCGGCCCTTTGGCTAAGGGGTCGACCACGTCCGCGGCAGCCTGACTAGCCACGGCGGCGAACGGCACGACGAGAAGAGTCGCAAAAACAACCCATTGGATGGTCGCCAGGGGTAACCAACGAAAACGCGAATTCGAGTCGTGAGTACGCATGTGGCGGCACCGCTATCGGCTGCGAAGTGAAAAGAGAATCTGGCAATCATTGGTATTCGGCAGTTACAGGCCGCATATTGAGCACAGCCCTCCTTTTCGGCATATTCGGCTGACAGCAGCAGGCGGTGGAGGCGGAAATCCTGGGGCGTTGCCCCAGCTACCCAGCATGCGGCCGAAGAGGCCGATCGGCTAGCAGCCGGCAATGACGGAATCGCTGCAAGTTTCCGCCTGCCTTGGAGTTGCATCCACGCCAAATGTTTGACATAGCCGGCGGGTGGTCGTGATAATGGATGAGCTGCAATTTCGGGCCGAAATCGCGATCGCCAGCCAATCGGAACTTGGACCTGGCACGCAGCCATTGCTACTTTTCTTGGGAGTTCGCCACTATGCGAATGTCGTGGTTTTCTCGTTTGCGCGCTGAGCAGCAGCGGCGACGAAAGCGACAACAACTGAAGGCGGCTCCGCTGCGCGTGAGGCAGCTCGAGCGGCGCCGCGTTTTGGACGCGGCGGCCACGAGCGTGGTGGTCAGCACGGTCGTCATGGTCGATACGGGCGAGACCTCTCCAGTCGCTACCACTACTCACGCGACCGATGCGCCGCCGATCGTAATGACTAGCGCGGCGGCGGGCAGCAACTCGGGCGACCTGTCGTTTGAAGCATCGCTTCTTTCGCCCGGTCAAGGCTTGGCGGCGAACGTGCCGCCGACGCTGGTGGTTGCCGTCGATCAGCAAGTCAACGAAGGGCAACTTCTCGACCTGAGCGCGACGAACGGTGCGCCGCCGTTGGCACTCTTCTTCGATCCCGATCTGGGGGACTCGCACACGGCCACGATCGACTGGGGCGACGGATCGGCGGTGCAAAACGCGACGATCTTCAGCGGCCCGGGAGCCGGCGCGATCGGCGGATCGCATATCTACATCGAAGACGGAAACTATACCGTTACGGTGAGCGTTGACGACAACAACGGCGGGAGCATCTCGCAGTCGTTCAACGTGCTGGTCAAAAATGTGCAACCGGTCTTAGTGACGGCGGCAGACCAGACCTTGAACGAAGGTCAACTACTCGATCTCAGCGCCTCGGGCGGCGCGCCGCCGCTGGGGCTGTTCGTCGATCCAGGCATACTCGACACACACACCGCAACGGTGAATTGGGGCGACGGCAGCCCCACGCAAAATGCGACCGTGATCGAGGCGTCGGGGGCCGGAGCGCTCGGCGGTTCGCACACCTACGCGGATAACGGCGTGTACACGGTCACGGTGACCGTGACCGACGATGAAGGGGCGTCGTCGTCGAGTACGTTTAAGGTGACGGTGAACAACGTCGCGCCGACTGTGGAACTGGCGGGGCCGACGAATGTTAATGAGGGGTCAACCAACAATTGGACGCTGGGGCCCGTGGTCGATCCGGGCACAGATACCGTCACGCAATACATCATCCACTGGGGCGATGGAAATACCGACACGTATACGGCGGCTGAAATTGCCGGGATGAGCAATACCATCAGCCACACGTATGCCGACGGCCCGAACAATTACACGATCGCGGTCGACCTGGTGGACGAAGATGGCACGCACCTGGCGGTCGATACGCTGGCCGTGAGCGTGAACAATGTGCCGCCGACGCTCGATCTCACGGGGCCGACCACCGTCAACGAAGGTTCGCCGAACAACTGGACGCTGGGGCCGGTGGTCGATCCCGGTGCAGACACCGTCACGCAATACATCATCCATTGGGGTGATGGAAACACGGATACGTACACGGCCGCCGAGATCGCGGGAATGTCTGGCGTCGTTAGTCACACCTACGCCGACGGGCCGAACAATTACACAATCGCAGTCGACCTGGTCGACGAAGACGGCACGCACCTGGCGGTCGATACGTTGGCCGTGAGCGTAAACAATGTGCCGCCGACCGTCGATATCACGGGACCGACGAACGTCAATGAAGGCGCGCCGAACACCTGGTTGATCGGGCCGGTGGTCGATCCGGGCGCCGATACCGTCAGCCAGTACATCATTCATTGGGGCGATGGGAACACGGATACATTCACAGCCGTGCAAATGGCAAGCATGGGGAATAGTGTCGGCCACACCTATATCGAAGGGTCGAATAGTTACACGATCTCGGTCGACCTGGTGGACGAAGATGGGACGCATCTGAGCGTCGATACGCTCAAGGTGGCGGTCGGCAATGTGGCGCCGAGCGTGGCGCTCAACGCGGTTCCCGATATTACCGAGAATGGCATCGCCACGCTGGCAGGAAGTTACACCGACCCCGGTGTCGAAGATTCGCATATCGTGACCGTCAGTTGGGCCGATCCGAACAATAGCGCGGCTTCGACGTTCACTGTCTCTGCGATTCAAGACACGAGCGGCACGCCGACGCTCGGCGTGGGCGATACGTTTGCTTCGTCGACCGATAGCGCGGTTTTGACCATTACGGCCATCAACGCGGCGACCGGGCAGGTTAGCTTCTCGGTGCAGCACCAATACCTGGACGATGGCCCCGCGCTCGGCAACAACACGGCGAGCGACTCGAGCGCGATCGGCGTCATGGTGACAGATGATGAGGGCGATAGCGGCAACGGCGCGACGACGGTCACGGTTTACAACGAGCAGCCAAGTGTGTTGCTCAATCCGGTTCTTGATATTTTGGAGAATGGCATCGCCACGGTGAACGGCAGCTATTCGGATATGGGGGTGCTTGATGCGCACGTGGTCACGGTCAATTGGGGCGACCCGAACAATAGCGCGGCGTCGACGTTTGCCGTCGCGGCGATTCGCAATGCGGCGGGGACGGCCACGCTGAATGTTGGCGATACGTTCCATTCATCGACGGACGACGCGGTGCTCACGATTACCGCGATCAACGCAACCATTGGCACGGTGAGCTTCTCGGTTCAACACCAATACCTGGATGATGGGCCTGCGCCGGGCAACGGAACGGCCAGCGATACAACTTCGATCCTGGTCACCGTCGCCGACGACGATGCGGGAAGTGGCAACAACAAGGTGGCGGTTACGGTTCACAATGTCGCGCCTACGGTCTCGCTCAACTCGGTACTCGACATCAACGAGAACGACGTGGCCACGCTCACCGGCAGCTACACCGATATTGGCCTGCTCGATGCGCACACGCTCACGGTCAATTGGGGCGACCCGAACAATGGCGCGGCGTCGACGTTTGCCATTGCGGCGATTCGCAACGCGGCGGGAGCGGCGACGCTTAATGTTGGCGATACGTTCAATTCGTCGACCGATGGCGCGGTGCTGACGATTACGGCAATCAACGCGGCGACGGGCCAGGTGAGCTTCTCGGTGCAGCACCAGTATTTGGACGATGGCTTGGCGCTGGGCAACAACACGATCAATGATGTCAGCACGATTGGCGTTACGGTGGCGGATGATGATGCGCAGAACGGCAGCAGCACAACGACCGTTACGGTTCACAACGTGGCGCCCAGCGTCACGCTGAACTCGGTCCCGGACATCAACGAAAATGGCGTGGCGACGCTCACGGGCAGCTATACCGATATCGGCGGCCTGGACGCTCATACGCTCACAGTCAGTTGGGGCGACCCGAATAACAGCGCGAATTCAACGTTTGCGATCAACGCGCTTCGCAACGCGACGGGAACGGCGACGCTCAACGTTGGTGATACGTTCAATTCGTCGACCGATAGTGCCGTGCTGACGATCACGGCGATCAACACTGCGACCGGCCAAGTGAGTTTTTCGGTTCAGCATCAGTACTTGGATGATGGCCTGGCGCCAGGAAATAACACGATTAGCGACGTCAGCACGATTGGCGTCATGGTGGCGGATGATGATGGGCAAAACGGCACTGCGACAACTACGGTGGTGGTTCATAACGTCGCGCCGAGCGTGGCCCTGAACGCCGTGGCCGACGTTTCTGAGAACGGCACGGTCACGCTCACCGGTAGCTTTACCGATATTGGGCGGCTGGATGCTCACACGGTGACGGTCACCTGGGGCGACCCGAACTACGGGCTGGCGTCGACGTTTGCCGTGACCGCTACCGGCGCGTTGCAGGTTGGCGATACGTTCAATTCGTCGACCGATGGAGCGGTGCTTACGATTACGTCGATTAATGCGGCGACCGGGCAAGTTGGCTTCTCGGTTCAGCACCAATACCTCGATGATGGCCTCGCGCTCGGCAACAACACGACCAGCGATGTCAGCATCATTGGCGTCACGGTGGCCGACGATGATGCCCAAAGCGGCAGCACCACGACTTCGGTGACGATCCACAACGTAGCGCCGACGGTTACACTAAACCCAGTAGCAGACATCAACGAGAACGGCATTGCGACATTGACCGGCGCGTACACAGACCCCGGTCTGCTCGATGCGCACACGCTGACGGTCAATTGGGGCGACCCGAACAACGCTGCCAATTCCACGTTTGCCGTGAGCGCGATCCGCAACGCGGCTGGCACTGCCACGCTAAGCGTGGGGGATACGTTCGCTTCGTCGACCGATAGCGCGGTGCTGACGATTACGGCGATCAACGCCACGACCGGTGAAGTTAGCTTTTCGGTCCAGCACCAGTATTTGGACGATGGCCTGGCGCTGGGCAACAACACGACGAGCGACACGAGCACGATTGGCGTCACGGTGGCGGATGACGATGCGCAAAGCGGCAGCAGTTCGGTAACGCTGACGGTTCACAATGTCGTGCCGTCGGTTGTTCTGAACAGCGTGCCAGATATTAATGAGAACGGCGTCGCGACGCTCACCGGCAGTTTTACCGACATCGGCCGGCTGGATGCTCACACGATCACCATCGATTGGGACGATCCGAATTCGAACCTCGATTCGACGTTTGCGATCCCGGCGATTCAAAACGCCGCTGGCATGCCGACGCTGCTCGTCGGGCAAACGTTCAATTCGTCGACCGACGGCGCGGTACTTACGATCACGGCCATCAACGCGGCGACCGGCCAGGTGAGCTTCTCCGTTCAACACCAGTATCTCGACGACGGCCTCGCGCTCGGCAATAACACGGCTAGCGATACCAGCACGATTGTCGTGACGGTCGCGGATGATGATGCGCAGAGCGGCAGCCAGACGGCTACCGTGACAGTTCACAACGTCACTCCCTCGGTCGCGCTCAATGCGGTGCCCGACATCAACGAAAACGGCATCGCCACGCTCACGGGTAGCTATACCGATATTGGTCTGTTGGACGCCCATGTGCTGACGGTCAATTGGGGCGATCCGAATAATGCGGCGAACTCGACGTTCGCGGTGAATGCCATTCGCAATGCGGCGGGAGCGGCGACGCTCAACGTCGGCGATACATTCGCCTCGTCGACCGATGGCGCTGTGCTTACGATTACCGCGATCAACTCGGCGACTGGCCAGGTCAGTTTTTCGGTGCAGCATCAATATTTGGATGATGGCCTCGCGCCGGGCAACAACACAATCAGCGACACGAGCACGATCAGCGTTACGGTGGCCGACGATGACACGCAAGCGGGCAGCCACACGACGACGGTGACCGTTCATAACGTCACGGCAACAGTTGCGCTCAATGCCGTGCCCGCCATCAACGAAAACGGGGTCGCTACGCTGACCGGCAGCTACACCGACATCGGCTTACTAGACGCACACACGCTCACCATCAACTGGAACGACGCGAACAACGACGCGGCCTCCACGTTTGCCGTGAGTGCTATTCGCAATGCTGCCGGGGCCACCACGCTCCAGGTTGGCGATACATTCAGCTCTTCCACCGATAGCGCGATCCTCACGATCACCGCGATCAATACGACCACGGGCGAGGTGGCTTTCTCGGTACAGCATCAATATCTTGACGACGGCCTCGCACCCGGCAACGGCACGATCAGCGACGTCAGCACGATCACCGTCACGGTGCAGGACGATGATGGGCAAACTGGCAGCAATACGACGACCGTTACGGTCAACAATGTGGCGCCGAACATTTTGAACCTGACGGGCGATTCGATCGACGAAGGTCAGGTGGCCACGATCAGTTTGCAAGTTGGCGATCCGGGCACGCTCGACATCTTCACGATCAACGTCGATTGGCGAGATGGCTCACTAGCAACAATTACAAACCTAGGCACGACCAGTACGAGCGGCGTCTCGGGAACCACCAAGTACACGTGGATCGCCGCGACGCGGCAACTGACGCTGACCCATCTGTACGCCGACAACGCCGATTATCAGGTCATCGTCAAGCTGGCCGACGACGACATGGCGGCCAACTTCGCGGGCGCGGCCAGCAATGCCAACTATGTGCAAGAGAGCGTGCTGGTGAGTGTGGCGAATGTGCTGCCCGATCTGGGTGGCACGACGAATCTGTCGGTGGACGAAGGAAGTGCCGTCACTCTGGTCGGGCTAGGCGTGCATATCGTCGACCCAGGCTTCGACAATCCGAGCAACCAAACGCCGACCACGCCGGGCAACCTGACAACTGAAGATTTCGTCACCTTCTCGATCAATTGGGGAGACAATAGCCCGACGGAAATCACGGTGCCGGTTGACGTCGTCAATCGCATTAGTGGTTCGCTGAAGGGGGACCTCGTCAATTCGACACTGACGACCGCAGACTTTCTGCACACCCCTCATTATTATGCCGACGACGGCGTGTACACAGTGACGGTCCGCATGGCAGACGACAACATGGGCGCGTATAGCAACCCTACCCTCTTCGTCACGGGGATTGCCGGCGTCGATTACGTCGATCGCACGTTCGAGATCACGGTCAAGAACGTCACGCCGACATTGGTGATAAACAATGTCACGTCGCAGCAGCAAACTGGCACGGGAAGCGCCACGACAACGCCCATTATTCCTGCGACCACGATCACAATCAACGAATCGGGCACGGTGAGCCTCGCGGCGACCTTCAGCGATCCTGGCTTCTCGCTCGACTCGAACCCAGGCGCTCCATCGGGAACGAATTTCCCCCGCAATGAAATCTTCCGCTACTACATCAGCTGGGGTGACAACCGCGAAACGATCGGCGAGTTGACCGCCGCGGATGTGGCGAGCCTGGTCAATGGCGGGCCCAATGTGCTGACGACCGGTGCGTTCAACACGAACGGGATGATTCACACCTACGCCGATGATGGCACCTACACCGTGACGGTGCGGCTGGCTGACGACAATATGGGCGCGTTTGCCGATACCTCGAAGTTCGCCAATGGCGTGGGCGTCGGCTTCGGCACCAACAACGGCGGCGACTTCGTGGAAACGACCTTTACGGTGGTCGTGAAAAATGTCGCGCCGACGTTCGTACCGCAGCCAGGCGGCGGAAACATCGCTGGCACCGATGTCACCTCGGCCGGCATCACGACGATCAAAGCCTCGTTCAGCGACCTTGGCTTCGACAACACGGCCAACCTGAACAGCCCGGCTCCCCCCACGATCACTGACACCAAGCACGAAACTTTTACTCATGTGCTCGACTGGGGCGACGGCACGGTCGACGCCTTGCACACTTACACCGACGGCGCGTCGCATGATGTCACAATCACGCAGACCGGTCCCGGCGGCACGCAAACGTTCAACGTGGGCGGCATCGACGGATTAAACTCAGTGCTGACGCTCGTCAGCAGCCAGGAGATCAACAACCCCGGCGTGAGCGCCCAGCTATACACCTATGTGATCGATTGGGGCGACGGCAACGTGCAGACGATTTCGCTGATGCTCAAAGCGCCGGGCGGCCCGACGGTGAACGGCCTGACGACCGTCGGCTCGTCGATCCGAACCTCGGGCAACGTCGGCGTGCCGACGACCGGTTCCATGGGCATCTCGCATAAATACCTAGGCCCGCCCGATCCGCTGAACCCCAGCGCCGACATCGTGATCTCGGTCATGATCGTAGACGACAACAACGCTAGCGTGAGCGACTCGGTGAAGATCTCGAATCCGGGCATTCAAGAGATCAACATCGCGATCGATACGACGCCAGACGTGCCGCGCCTAGCGCTGCTGTCGCAGCAATCGCCCCCCGCTCTGCTGAGCCAGACGGCGGCCGCGCCGTCGAACTTGCAGCCGGTCGTCAATCGCGTGGCGCTCAGCGAGTTGGCAGCGGCTTCCGATCGATATTTCGAGCTTGTCGTCGTATCGCCAGATGGTCACGAATTAGAACGCTACCGGCTAAGCGACGAAGCGCTCTTGGATCTACGCAGCCTGTTCGCCACGTTGCCGGACAATCGCTACAAGATTTACCTCTATCGCGCAGATAACGACTCGCGTCGGCTGGTGATGGATGTATTCGTGCGACAAGGCCGCGTGGTTCATCGATCCGACAATTTAGAAGGAACAGGCGACCGGCTCTCGCCCGACGAAGCCGCTCCCCAAAACGACGGACAGCCCAACCAGGGCCA